>CAZVVC010000084.1:0-12317 GCA_964630425.1 uncultured Bifidobacterium sp.
CCGGGCTTCGCGACGGCCCTGCGGGCCTCCTCAGCCCTCTCGGACGTGGGGTGGCTTCGGGCCAAGCCTTGCCTGTACGTGCCCTGCGGCGAGCCCCAAGCCCGCCCGCCTCTCGATGTGAGCGGGGTGGGAAGCGTGCCATGAACACGCTCTCGCAAACCCCGTCCCGCCGATCCGCGCCGCACCAAGGAAAAGGGGCGGCCGTCTGGCCGCCCCTGATCTTTCCGAACGTATCGGCTATTGGCCGCCGCTCTTCTTTTCCTGCTTCTTCTCGGGATTGGCCTTGAGGGCGTAGAACAGGAAGTTCTCGCCCCGGCGCACGCGCAGCAGGATGGTCGAGCGGCCGGACTTCTTCTCGGTGTCGATCGCCGCCTTCGCCTCGGCCGGAGTCTTGATCTCCTTGTCGCCGATGCGGGCGATGATGTCGCCGCGCTTGATGTCCTTCTGCGCCGCCTCGCTGGCGCGGTCGACCTTGGTGACCACGACGCCGGTCGCCTTCTCGGGAAGCTGCATCTGGCGGCGCGTGTCGTCGGTGATCGCCGTCATGGTCAGGCCGAGCGCCTCGACCGAGCCGGCCGCGGTCGGCGTGACTTCCTTCTTCTTTCCGGTAGCCGGATCGGCCGGCGCCTCGTCGTCGGGCTTCATCTGGCCCACCTGGACGTAGAGCGTCTTCTTGGCCCCGGCGCGCCAGACCACCAGCGGCACCTTCTGGCCGGCCGGCGCATCCGCCACCGCGCGCAGCAGGGCGCGGGTGTCGGCGACCTCCTGGCCGTCGAATTCCAGGATCACGTCGCCGCTCTTGACGCCCGCCTTCTCGGCCGGGTCGCCTTCGACCACGTTGGTGACCATGGCGCCCTTGGACTCCTTGAGGCCGACGCTGTCGGCGATGGCCTGGTCGACCGGCTGGATGCCGACGCCGAGCCAGCCGCGCTGCACCTGGCCGTATTTGCGCAAATCCGCCACCACGCGCTGCACCAGCCGCGACGGGATCGAGAAGCCGATGCCCACATTGCCGCCGCTGCGCGAGATGATGACGCTGTTCACGCCGACGACCTTGCCGTCCATGTCGAACAGCGGGCCGCCCGAATTGCCCTGGTTGATGGCCGCATCGGTCTGGATGAAGTCGTCATAGGGGCCGGCGTTGATGTCGCGGTCGATGGCCGAGACGATGCCCGAGGTCACCGTGCCGCTGAGGCCGTAGGGATTGCCCACGGCGATGACCCATTCGCCGACGCGCAGCGCGTCGGAATCGCCGAACTGCACGGCCTGGAGCGGCTGGGCCGGCTTGACCTTCAGCACGGCGATGTCCGTGCGCCGGTCGCGGCCCAGCACCTCGGCATCGAGCTCGGTGCCGTCATTGAGGGTGACGACCACCTTCTGGGCGCCGTCGACCACGTGATTGTTGGTGATGATGATGCCCGAGGGATCGATGATGAAGCCCGAGCCCATGGCGTGGGCTTCCTGCGGCGGGATCTTCCGGTTCTCGAAGAAGTCGCGGAAGAAGTCGGGGATGCCCGGAGGAAGCTGCGGCTGCTCGCCGTCCTCGCCCTCGGACATGGTGCCGCCGATCTCCTGGGTGGTCGAGATGTTGACCACGGAAGGCATGACCTTCTGCGCCAGGTCGGCGAAGCCGTCGGGAACGGGTTTCGCCGCGGCCGGCGCGGCGAAGGATGCCGCCGCCAGGAACACGGCCACCGCCGCCGCCTGCGCGGCCTTGAACAGGCTGAAGTCCCGGAATCGGGCCGGTTCCGGCATATTGTCTGCTGGGCTCACTAAGCCGCTCCTTTTGTATCGGGCTGGCGAGAGGAGAACCTCAACGGGGATTGGCCTCCGCCGGGTGTTGCCGCCATTCGGAGGCATCAAAGAAATTAAGGACCACATCCGCCGCTTTCAAGAAACGCCTCGGCCGCACGGTCCGACCTTAGCCGCGTGCGAGCACCACGACAACAAGCCCGGCGCCGGCCGTGGCCAGCCCGGCGATCCTGATGCTCTGCTCGGGCTGTTTCAGAACCGTATCGAGCAGCCGCCGCATGGCCTCGGGCGCCACGGCGTAGAGGATGCCCTCGATCACCAGCATCAGACCGAAGGCGACGGCCAGGTCAGTCAGCATGGCCGGATCAGCGGCCCGACGAATTCATGTGGCGGAAGTATTTGAAGAACTCGCTGTCCGGCGAAAGGATGATCGTGTCCTCCTTGCCCACCGCGTCGCGATACGCCTGCATGGAGCGGTAGAACTCGAAGAAGTTCACGTCCCTGCCGAACGACGCCGCGAAGGTCTTGACCGCCTCGGCGTCGCCCTCGCCGCGCAGGATGTTGCCCTGCTTGTTGGCCTCGGCCAGAAGCACCGCCTTCTCGCGGTCGGCCTCGGCGCGGATACGCTGCGCTTCCTCCTGGCCGCTGGCGCGCCGTCCGGCGGCCTGCTGGTTGTATTCCTTCTGCATGCGGGTGAAGATCGCCTGGCTGATCTCGGGCGGCAGGTCGGCGCGCTTCAGGCGCACGTCGACGATGTCGACGCCCAGACGCTTGGCGTCGTCGCGCGACAGGTCGCGGATCTGGTTCATCAGCGCGCTGCGCTGGCCGGTCAGCAGGGTATCGAACGCCTCGCTGCCCAGCACGCGGCGCAGATTCGACAGCACCGTGGTGCTCAGACGCGCGCGGGCGGTGCCCTCGTCGGCCTGCACGGTCATGTAGAAGCGCAGCGGGTCCTCGATGCGGAAGCGCACCATCGCATCGACCACCAGACGCTTCTCGTCGGAGGCAATCACCTCCTGCGGCGGCAGGTCGAGCGCCAGGATGCGCTTGTCCATGTAGATGACGTCCTCGATCAGCGGGATCTTCAGGTGCAGGCCGGGATCGCGCACGGTCCGCTGGAAGCTGGACAGGCGCAGGACGATCGCCTGCTGGGTGACGCTGACCGTGTAGAGCGACGTGAACAGCAGGAAGATCAGAACGGCGCCGGCGACGACGGCGGGAACGGTCCACTTCTTGTTCATGGCTGCGTCCCCTGCTGCTGCTGCTGGTGTCGCTTCTGCACCTCCGGCAACGGCAGGTACGGCACCACGCCGCCCTTGTTGTCGATGATGACCTTGTTCACGTTCTTGAGGATCTCCTCCATCGTCTCGATGTACATGCGCTTCTTGGTCACGTCCGAGGCCTGACGGTATTCCTCGTACACCGCCGAGAAGCGCGACGCCTCGCCCTGGGAGCGGGCGACGACCTCGGCCTTGTAGGCCTCGGCCTGCTGGACGATCTGGGCCGCCCGGCCGCGCGCCTCGGGAATGATCTCGGCGCGGTACTTCTGCGCCTCGTTGATCTTCGCCTCGCGGTCGGCGCCCGCGGCCTGCACGTCGCGGAAGTCGTCGATGACCTCGGGCGGGGTGTCGGCCTTGCGCAGCTTCACGTCGGTGACCAGCACGCCGGCGTCATAGGAGTTGAGCGTCCGCTGCATCAGGTCCTGGGTCTCGCGCTCGACCTCGAGGCGGCCCTTGGTGAGCGCGAATTCCAGCGGGCGCCCGCCGATGATCTCGCGCATGGCGCTCTCGCTCACCGCCTTCACGGTGTTTTCCTGGTCCTGGATGTTGAACAGGTACTTGGCCGCGTTGTCGATGCGCCAGAACACCTCGAAGTCGATGTCGATGATGTTCTCGTCGCCGGTCAGCATCAGGCTCTCGCTGGGCCGGTTGGTCTCGGCCATGCCGCCACGCGTGTTGCTGGGCGTCGCGAAGCCGATCTCGATGCGCCGGACCTCCTCCACGCGCAGGATGATGGACTGGCCGATCGGCGCGGGCGGCGCCCAGTGCCAGCCTTCGCCCTTCACCTTGCCGTCCCAGGCGCCGAACACCAGCACGGTGCCCTGCTGGCCCGGCTTGACCAGATAGAAGCCGCTGGCCAGCCAGATGACCACCAGCACGCCGAGCAGGATGCCGATGCCGCGCGCGCCGCCGAGGCCGCCGCCACCGCCGGGGAAGTAGTTCTTCAGCCGATCCTGGCCGCGCCGCAGCAGATCGTCGAGATTGGGCGGCGTCGGTCCGGTCGGGCGCGGCCCCTGCCCCCAAGGGCCCTTGCCGCCGCCACCACCGGGATTGTTCTGCCAAGGCATCGGCGGATCGTCCTCCGTCAGGTGATTGGCCCCGCACGATCCGGGGGCGTTCAGATGACCCTCTATATAGGAAGGGGGTGCGGGTAGACCAGAACCTCTTATCAACTTGTTCGCAACGTTCTATATCAAGCCGCCCTTTCCGCGGGAGAGCCTTCATGCCCGAAATCAGCGATACCGACATCCTCGAGGCCCTTGCCGCCGTGATCGACCCGGCGACGGGCCGCGACGTGGTGAGCGACGGCCGCATCCAGGGCATCCACGTGCAGGCGGGCCGCGTGCGCTTCGCGCTGGCCGTCCGCCCGGGCGAGGGCCCGGAGAAGGAGCCGCTTCGCCAGGCCGCCGAGAAGGCGGTCGCCGCGCTGCCCGGCGTCACCGGCGTCACCGCCGTGCTGACCGCCGAACGGGGCGCCGGGCCCCGCAGGCCGGCGCCCCTCGATGCCCCGCAAAAGGGCGAGGGGATCGCGGGGGTGACGGCCATCGTCGCCGTGGCCAGCGGCAAGGGCGGCGTCGGCAAGTCGACCACCGCCGTCAACCTCGCTTTGGCGCTGACGGCGCTGGGGCTGAAGGCCGGGCTGCTGGACACCGACATCTACGGCCCGTCCGTGCCGCGCCTGCTGGGCCTCGAGGGCAAGCCGCGGACCGACGGCAAGGTGCTGCTGCCGATGGAGAATTACGGCCTCAAATGCATGTCCATGGGCTTCATGGTTGACGAACGGACGGCGATGATCTGGCGCGGCCCCATGGTGGTCAGCGCCATCAGCCAGATGCTGGGCGACGTGGCCTGGGGCGAGCTGGACGTGCTGGTCCTCGACCTGCCGCCCGGCACCGGCGACGCCCAGCTCACCATCGCCCAGCGCGTGCCGCTGGCGGGCGCGGTGATCGTCTCGACGCCGCAGGACCTGGCGCTGCTCGACGCGCGGCGCGGCCTCGCCATGTTCGAGAAGGTGAAGGTGCCCACGCTCGGCATCATCGAGAACATGAGCAGCTTCGTGTGCCCCCATTGCGGCCACGAATCCCACATCTTCGGCCACGGCGGCGCCCGCGCCGAAGCGGAAAGGCTGGGCGTCGACTTCCTGGGCGAGGTGCCGCTCCACATGGCGATCCGCGAGACATCGGACGCCGGCACGCCCATCGTGGTCAAGGACCCGGACGGCCCCCACGCGAAGGCCTATCTGGAAATCGCCCGCAAGCTGGCGGCCAAGATCGGCGCTGAGACGGCGCCCAAGGGGCCGACCATCTCGTTCGTCTGACCGCTCCCTCGCCACGCTGCGCGGCGATTGGCGTCCAGCCAGAGCAAAATGGTCTTCCTCGCGGGCACGCACCCTTCGCGAAAGCCCTCCCAAGCCGCTCATGTCGAGTGATTTGGCGCACAGCGCCAAATCGTATCGAGACACGGGCTGGCGGCGGTGCGCGTCTCGATACACCCGGCCTGCGGCCGGGCACTCGACGTGAGCGGGGTGGGAAGCGCGCCATGAGCGCCTATCCGCCAGTCCGCGAGGCCCATTGCTCCCCTGTCATCGGGTTCGGCTAACGCCGCTCCAGCACCACGAAATCATAGGCGGGGCCGCCTTCGGGCGGGGTGCCCGGGGTGCGCGACACCTCGCGCCAGTGGTCGTTCAGCACCGGGAAGAAGGTGTCGCCGTCGAAGTCCGCGTGGATCTCGGTGAGATAGATGCGGTCAGCCAGCGGCAGGGCCTGCTCGTAGATGTTGCCGCCGCCGATCACCATGATCTCGTCGGTCTCGTTCCCTTCGGCGATGGCGCGGGCCAGCTTCAGCGCCTCGTGGAAATCATGGGTGACGGTGATGCCCTCGGCGTCCACCTCGCCCGTGCGCGTCACCACGATGTTGGCGCGGCCGGGCAGCGGACGGCCGATGGACTGGTAGGTCTTGCGGCCCATGATCATGGGCTTTCCCATGGTGACCGCCTTGAAATATTTCTGCTCGCCCGGCAGCCGCCACGGCATGCCGTTGGCCTTGCCGATCACCCGGTTCGCCGCCATGGCGACGACCAGCGAGACCGTCATACCGCCACCGGCGCGGCGATGTGGCCGTGCGCCTGGTAGTTCTCGATGACGATGTCGTCATAGGTGAACGCGAACAGGTCGGTCACGGCCGGGTTGAGGCGCAGGGTCGGCAGCGGAAGCTGCTCGCGGGCAAGCTGCCGGTCGGCCTGCTCCAGATGGTTCAGGTAGAGATGGGCGTCGCCGAAGGTGTGGATGAACTCGCCCGGCTTCAGCCGGCACACCTGCGCCACCATCTCGGTCAGCAGCGCATAGGAGGCGATGTTGAACGGCACGCCCAGGAAGATGTCGGCACTGCGCTGGTAGAGCTGGCACGACAGCCTGCCGTCCGCCACGTAGAACTGGAACAGGCAGTGGCACGGCGGCAGCGCCATCTCGTCCACCTCGGCCACGTTCCAGGCGCTGACGATGTGGCGCCGGCTGTCGGGCCTCAGCTTGATCTGCTCGACGACGCCCGCGATCTGGTCGATGTGCCGCCCATCGGGCGCGGGCCAGCTTCGCCACTGGTGGCCGTAGACCGGGCCAAGCTCGCCCTCCTCGTCGGCCCACTCGTCCCAGATGCTGACGCCGTTCTCCTTCAGGTAGCGGATGTTGGTGTCGCCCGACAGGAACCACAGCAGTTCGTGGACGATGGACTTCAGGTGCAGCTTCTTGGTGGTGGTGAGCGGAAAGCCTTCCGACAGGTCGAAGCGCATCTGATGGCCGAACACGCTTTTCGTGCCCGTGCCGGTGCGGTCGGTCTTCACCACGCCGTGGTCGCGGACATGGCGCATCAGATCAAGATATTGCTTCAACAGCCGCTCCGGCCGCTAGGTGTGGGAGGAGCATTATAGCCGATTCTCCCGCCATGCCAGCACCCTGCGCGCCGCCTCTTTAAAAATCCCGGAGGCCGGCCTATATAGGAGCTGTCGGGGCAACCCGACTATGGCGATAAACGGCTTGTGGAATAAGCGTAACGGACCCGGGGGCGGTACCCGGCGCCTCCACCAATCACCTCCCCTCGCGGGCAGGTTCATGGGGGCGAAACAGGATCGACGTGCGTGGTAAAGACCTGTCTTTCGCTCGGTATGGTAGCCGCCGTTATCGGGCCGAACGTACAAATGCCAACGATAATGAGGCATTCGCAGTAGCCGCCTAAACAGCGGACTTATGCGCGGTTCGGTGGGGCACCGGGCAACAGAAGCCCCACCACTTTCACCATTTCAAAGTCTGCCTTGCGACATCCAATAGCGCTTGGTCAACGTGCGTTTTCAATGCGTCTGCTGTCGCTATAGCATCCGCCATGCTTGCATCCGGCATTCCGATGTACTCGCGTGCGATCTGACACAAATAGTCGCCGACCTCAGCAACATCGCTTCCTTCGGACAGCATCACGCAGGCGTGGAGCAGGTATGTGTCGTACTCGTCTTCACATCCTTGCGGCCACGTCCCGTCTCGTTTGCCAAGCCCGACGGATCCCAGTGCAACCAGCCGACATCTCTCAGCACCGATAGTTTGAACTTTGGCCTCATCACTCCGCCGGGCTCGCCTGCACCCGCGCCTGCCGCAGTTCGCCCGTGGCCTGGCGGATGATCTGCCAGGCGCTGTGCAGGCTGAGGGCGGCCATGAAAAAGCCCACGGCAAGGTCGGGCCAGTGGCTCTGGGTCAGGTAGACGAGGCCCGCCGCGCCGATGACGGCGACGTTGGCGATGGCGTCGTTCCGGCTGCACAGCCAGACCGACTGGCGGTTGGAGTCGCCGTCGCGGAACCTGTAGAGCAGCACCGCCGAGCCCACATTCGCCAGCAGCGCCATCGTGCCCACCACGCCCATCACGGGCGCCTCGGGGATGCCGCCGATCGAGGCCATGTAGGCCGAGTACCCCAGCACGTAGACGCCGAACACGCCCATGGCCGCGCCCATCAGCAGCGCCGCGCCGGCCCGCCAGGTGATCGCCTTGCCGAGCACGAACAGCGCGATCAGGTAGTTGGCGGCATCGGCCAGGAAATCGAGCGCGTCGGCCTGTAGCGAAACCGAGCCGGCGACGGCGCCCGCCGCCGCCTCGACGCAGAACATGGCCGCGTTGACGCCGAACACGATCCACAGGACGTTGCGGTAGACGCCGTCGAGATCACGGGAATGATCGTGGCCGTGGCCGCCGTGGCCATGGTCGTGGCCGCCGCAACATCCGCTCATGCCGCACTCCTGTCGATGTCGATCCCCGCCTCCTCGGCCGCATGCTCCATCATGTCGGCGACGACGCAGCGGATGTGATGGTCCTCGGCTTCGTAGAACACCTGCTTGCCCCGCCGCTCGGCCCGGACCAGCCGCGCCGCCTTCAGCAGCCGCAGATGATGGCTGACCAGCGACGGCGACAGGGACAGCTTCAGCGCGATCTCCCCCACCGGCACCGGCCCGTCGAGGCACAGCATCAGGATGGCGAGCCGCGAAGGATCGCCCATCAGCTTGAAGGTGTCGGCCACCTGGGGAATGAGATCGTCGGACATACCAAGCCTATACATTTGAACACCTGTTCATATATTATTATTGATCCGGATCGTCAAGCCGCAAACAGCTCTTGCCAATCGTTACGAGTCTGCAAGGATATTGCCGCATCTGTGTGGTCCGGCGACGGTGTCCGAAATTCGGGGGATTGAGGATGCGTGATTTCAGCACATGCCTTAAGGGCGGGATCATATGCGCAGCCGCCTTCGCCATCCTGCTTGCCTGGAACCTTTCCGCACTGGCTTCGGCGTCGCCCGCCCAGGCCCAATGGCAGGCCATCGCCTTCGAGGCGCTGAGAGAGGCCCCGTGGGATCGCAAGGTCTTCGATACGATGTCCGAGAACTTTCCGGCCGAGATGGACAAGATCGTCCACGCCTATATAGAGGAAGCCAAGGCTGGCATGCGCGGCCGCGACGTCTACCTCCCGCGTTTCCCATACAGGGCGATCCAGCAGATCACCGCGCGGCCTGAAATCATCGCGGCAGCACCTGATGCCGAGCTTCACGCGCTGGCCAGGGCGATGGCGACATATGCAGAAGGCTACAGGGCCATGCCCAAAAGCTGCAGTTCACTGGCGGTCGGCGGCGGCCTGATCCCGGAACCGGCCAGCGCGGAGATGATGACCCCGAAGGAATTGATGGCGAATGCCGATCTGGCCACCGCCACGATTCTTGCGGCCCGTGCCGCCCTCGACCGGCCGGTGAAAAGGCCCGTCGATCCCCGTACCCTGAAGCTTCTCACACGCAGCTTCCGCGACAGGTTCGCCGGCATGCTCGACCTGTCCGCCGACACTCCCGTCGCCGCCCTGCCGAAGGCGAAGCGCTGCGACTTCCTGATCGAATACTATGCGTGGATCGCCGCCCGACCCGCCGACCAGGCCGCGTATTTCATGACCCATGCCCGGACTCTCGGCACGGCGAACCACCACACCGCGGACAATAGTCCCTTCAAGCTCGTTCCCGTCGTGATGCTCGGCACAAACACACAGAATTGACACACGCCGCCACCGCGCCGGATTGACTCCTGCCCAAGCGGGCTTAGTCTCTAGCGCATGGGTTCCGGACAGAAAAATTCCGATGGCGGCGCCATCGACTATGACGCGCTGATCCGTTCGGCGCTGGTGGGCGTCGTGCGCGGCCTGCTGGCCGACGCCGGCAAGCATGGCCTGATCGGCAACCACCATTTCTACCTGGCCTTCAGCACCACGCATCCGGGCGTCGGCATGCCGGAATATCTGCGCGCGCTGCACCCGAAGGACATGACCATCGTGCTGCAGAACCAGTTCTGGGACCTGGAGGTCGAGGACGAGCGGTTCTCGGTGAAGCTGAGCTTCAACGGCAAGGCCGAGAAGCTGACCATCCCGTTCGACGCGCTGGTCGGCTTCCTCGATCCCAGCGTGCAGTTCGCGCTGCAGTTCCGCGAGGTCAACGGGGCGCCGGACGCCAGGCCGGCCCGGGACGAGCCGCCGCCCGCCGAGGCCGAGACGGCCGCCGCGGACGGCAACAACGTGATTGCCCTCGATATCTTCCGCAAACAATAATCCGCCCGCGCCGTCCGAGTCGGGGCGGCATGCGACAGCCGGATGGAGCAGCGCCGGCCGTGAGACTCGTCCCCACGGGACCCGGATCGCCGGCGCCTGGCCACCCAACAGCCTAGAGTCGATCATCCTTCGCGTTCGGCGCACCGGATGCGGATGATCTTGGAGCCGAGGACGCCGATGAACGCTTTCCAATTCCAGGACCTGTTCCCGCTGGGCGAGGACACCACGCCCTACAGGAAGATCACCGGCGATTTCGTGGGCCGCGAGAAGGTGGGCGGCCGGTCGGTCCTCACGGTGGAGGGCGACGGCCTCGCCCTGCTGGCGCGCGACGCCATGCGCGACATCGCCCACCTGCTGCGTCCCGGCCACCTCGCCCAGCTCCGCGCGATCCTCGACGACCCGGAAGCCTCGGACAACGACCGCTTCGTGGCGCTGGAGCTGCTGAAGAACGCCAACGTGGCGGCCGGCATGGTGCTGCCGTCCTGCCAGGACACGGGCACGGCCATCGTCGTCGGCAAGAAGGGCCAGTATGTCTGGACCAGCGAGAACGACGAGGCGGCGCTGTCGCGCGGCGTGCTCGACACCTACACCAACACCAATCTGCGCTATTCCCAGATGGCGCCGCTGAAGATGTTCGAGGAGGTCAACACCAAGACCAACCTGCCGGCGCAGATCGACATCTATGCGACGCTGGGCGACGCGTACAAGTTCCTGTTCATGGCCAAGGGCGGCGGCTCGGCCAACAAGACCTTCCTCTATCAGGCGACGCCCGCGGTGCTGCGCGAGGACAAGCTGCTGGAATTCCTCGACGAGAAGATCAGGACGCTGGGCACCGCCGCCTGCCCGCCCTATCACCTGGCCGTGGTCATCGGCGGCCTGTCGGCCGAGATGACGCTGAAGACGGTCAAGCTCGCCTCGGCCCGCGACCTCGACAGCCTGCCGACGCAGGGCGGCCCAGGCGGCCACGCCTTCCGCGACGTCGAGATGGAAGCCAAGATCCACGCGCTGACCCAGAGGACCGGCATCGGCGCCCAGTTCGGCGGCAAGTATTTCTGCCACGACGTGCGCGTCATCCGCCTGCCGCGCCACGGCGCCTCGGTGCCGATCGGGCTGGGCGTGTCCTGCTCGGCCGACCGGCAGGCCAAGGCCAAGATCACCGAGAGCGGCCTCTATCTGGAGCAGCTCGAGACCGATCCGGCCCACTACATGCCGGAAGTCGAGGACCATCTGGAAGGCGAGGTCGTCCACATCGACCTGAACCAGCCCATGGAACAGATCCTGACGACGCTGAACCGCTACCCGATCAGGACCCGGCTGTCGCTGACCGGCTCCATCGTGGTGGCGCGCGACCTGGCCCATGCCGCGATCCTGAAGAAGATCGAGGCGGGCGAGCCCATGCCGCAATACATGAAGGACCACATCGTCTATTACGCCGGCCCGGCCAAGAAGCCGGACGGCTACGCCAGCGGCTCGTTCGGCCCGACGACCGCCGGCCGCATGGACAGCTACGTGCCGCAGTTCCAGCCGCTGGGCGGCTCGATGGTCATGCTGGCCAAGGGCAACCGCAGCAAGCAGGTGACGACGAGCTGCGCCCAGAACGGCGGCTTCTACCTGGGCTCCATCGGCGGCCCGGCCGCGATCCTCGCACAGAACAACATCCGCAAGGTCGAAGTGCTGGACTTCGAGGACTTCGGCATGGAGGCTGTGTGGAAGATCGACGTGGAGAACTTCCCGGCGTTCATCGTCGTTGACAACAAGGGCAACGACTTCTTCGCCAACATCTGACGCGGGACCTGCTCTCCCGCGCAAGGAGAGACGGTGACCGACACCCGCATCGAAAGGGACAGCTTCGGCGACATCGCCGTGCAGGCCGACCGCTATTGGGGCGCGCAGACCCAGCGCTCGCTGGAGAACTTCCCCATCGGCGGCGAGCGGATGCCCGTGGGCATCGTGCGCGCGCTGGGCCTCATCAAGCAGGCGGCGGCCACCGTCAACCGCCGTCACGGGCTGGCGCCCGAAAAGGCGGACGCCATCGCCGCGGCCGCCGCGGAAGTGGCGTCCGGCGCGCTGGACGATCATTTCCCGCTGGTGGTGTGGCAGACCGGCTCGGGCACCCAGAGCAACATGAACGCCAACGAGGTGATCGCCAACCGCGCCATCGAGATGCTGGGCGG
>CAZVVC010000085.1:0-12268 GCA_964630425.1 uncultured Bifidobacterium sp.
CTCGAGCTGGGCTCCCGCCCCGAGCTTTTCGGGCGCCCGCCGCCCGCGCCGCCGCGCCGCCGGACCGCCGCGCGAGGCGCCGTGGCCGCGGCCGCCACGGCCGCCGTGCTCCTGGCGGTGCTCGCCGCGCCGGGGCTGATGCTGAGGCTGGAGGCCGACCACCGCACCGCGACGGCCGCGGCGGCATACAGCCTGCCGGACGGCTCCACCGCATGGCTCGACGCCGACTCCGCCATCGGCGTCGATTTCGACGATGCCGAACGCAGGGTCACCCTGCTGCGCGGCACCGCCTTCTTCACCGTCCGCCATGCCGACAGCCCGTTCCGCGTCACCGCGCGGGACGGCGAGATCGAGGACATCGGCACCAGCTTCGAGGTCAGGCTCGTTCCCGGCCGGGTCGAGGTGACCGTTGCCGAAGGGGCGGTGCGCGTCCTTCCCGCGAAGGGAACGGAGCCCGGGGTCGAACTCCGCGCGGGAGACGGCGCCAGCTACGACAGCGCCGGCGCCCTGCGGCAACATCCCGCCGCCGCGCCGTCGGGCGTGGCGGCCTGGCGGCGCGGCGAGCTGATGCTGGAGCGCCAGCCCCTCGATGCGGCGATCCGCGCCATCGCCCGCTACCGCAGCGGACCGACGTGGATATGGGCCGACCTGTCCGATCACGCGGCCGTCAACGGCGCGTTCCGGACCGGCGATGCCGATGCGGCCCTGCTCGACCTCGCCGCGGCCCAGGGCCTCAGCGTCCTGTGGCTGCCCGGCGGCATCGCCGTGGTGCGGCCCGGGCCGGCCTGACAAAAAATTTTCCGGCAAGGGGTTAGCCAAAACCGGCGCCAGACCAGTCTAGGGAGTGCTGACGATGCAAATGCGTCGTAACAGCGCCAAGGCCGCCCTGCGGGCGGCGCCATCAGACGGTCGAGGAACCAGAATGAGATTTCCGCCGCTTTCCGGCATTCGTGTCCGCAACTCCCTTCGCGCGGCGCTGCTCGCGACGGTCGCCGCCCTGCCCGTGACGGCCGGCCCGGCCGTGGCGCAGCCGGTCCACGCCGCCACCCGATCCTTCGACATCCCCGCCCAGCCGCTCGGCACGGCGTTGCAGAGATTCATGCAGCAATCGGGAATCCAGCTCTCCTATCCGGCCAGCCTGGCGGACGAGCGCACCTCCAGCCCGGTCAGCGGCGATCTGTCCCCCGCGCAGGCGCTCGGCGTCCTGCTGGGCGGCACCGGCCTGACCTACCGCTTCGTGTCCCCGACCGCCATCACCCTGGAATCCGCGCCGCGATCGGGCGACGGCACGGTCCAGCTGGGTCCGGTCAGGGTCGCCGGGGAGAGCGGCGGCGGCTCCGGCGATCCGGCGGCCACCGAAGTCACCGGCCGCTATACGGCCGCCGGCCCGACCGGCGCGGCGACGGGCCTTGCCCTGACCGCGCGCGAGACACCCCAGTCGCTCAGCGTCGTGACCAAGCAGGAGACGCTGGATCGAAACGACCGGACCCTGCAGGAAGCCCTGCGCTACGCGCCCGGCATCAACGCCGTCCTCAACACCGGCGATACGCGCTGGTGGTACTACTCGCGCGGCTTCCAGATCGAGAACTTCCAGTATGACGGCGTGAGCACCTTCAGCCACTATCTCTCCGGGCGCATCAACTCGCAGCCGGACATGGCCATGTTCGACCGCATCGAGGTGGTCCGCGGCGCGACCGGCCTGATGACCGGCGCGGGCGATCCGTCCGGCTCGGTCAACCTGCTCCGCAAGCGGGCGACCGCCGAACCCCGCGTCTGGGCCGAAGCGAGCGCATACAGCATCGGCAAGGGCAGCCTGACGGCGGATGCCTCCGGCGCGCTGAACGACTCGGGCACCGTCAGGGGACGCATCGTCGCGACCGGCATGACCGGGGCGGCGTCCGAGCGGCGCCATAACGCCCGGACATACGGGCTGATCTTTGGAACGCTCGATTTCGCCACCACCGAGAACACCACGCTCAGCATCGGCGGCTCGTACGCCATCGACAACACCGACGGCTACGACTGGGGCGGGCTGCCGACCCAGCCGGACGGCAGCTTCTATCCCTTCTACACCTCCAAGACGACGGCCGCGCTGCCGTGGGAATATGCGGACGTCAGGCAGGCCGTCGCCTATCTGGACATCGAACACCGCTTCGACAGCGGCTGGCAGGTGAAGGCGACCGGCCGCGTTTCCATCGGCGACAGCGACGTCCTTTCGTCCCGGCTGATGCGGGCTGGCGCCAATGGCGGGCTGGACCGGATGGGAACGCTGGACGATCAGGACGGCAATTCCTATGCGGGCAACCTCAGCGCGAGCGGGCCGGTCACCCTGTTCGGGCGCCAGCACGACATCTCCTTCGGCTTCAACGCCAGCCACGACTATTCCGCCTACTGGAGCGGGATCAGCTACTATTGGGCGGTTCCCGATCCGCGCCACCTCGACCAGCCCGGCGTCCGGGACACCTACGAAGCCGGCCCCTACTGGTCGCGGATGCAGCAGACCCAGTACGGCGCCTATGTAAGCGGCCGGTTCCAGCTCGCGGACCCGGTGCACCTGATCCTGGGCGGCCGCCTCGCCTGGTACGAGAACGAGAGCGCCGCGGGCTGGGGCAATTCGGGCTTCAAGGCCAGGGCCGAGCCCGTTCCCTATGCCGGCCTGGTCTATGACGTCTCGGAGAACGTGGCGCTCTATGCCAGCTATACCCGCGTCTTCAAGCCGCAGAACTTCATCTCGCCGTCCGGCGGCACGCTCGCGCCGGTGCAGGGCAGCAGTGTCGAGGCAGGCGTCAAGGCGGCCCTGCTGGACGAGAAGCTGCAGATCAACCTGGCGCTCTACCAGTCGGACCAGACCGGCTTGCCGGTCGTCGCCAACGAACCCTGCCGGCCCGGCGTGCTGACCTGCTACGATCCGGCGGAAAAGATCCGCACGCGGGGCATCGACATCGAAGTGGTCGGCGCGCTCACCGATCGCTGGAACATCACCGCCAGCTATACCTACGCCGACCCCGAATACGTCAGAGGGCCGAAGGCCAGCCAGAACTACAACACCGACCGCATGCCGCGCAGCCTCGGGAAGCTCTATACCAGCTACGCCTTCGGCGGCGCCCTGGACGGGCTGTCCGCCGGTGGCGGCGTCAGGGTACAGAGCGGCATCCGGCAGGCGGGAACGGAGAGATATTCGCGGATTCCCTTCCTCATCCGCCAGCCCGGTTACGCCGTCTTCGACCTCATGCTCCGCTACGACCTGACCGAGACGACGCAGTTGCAGATCAACGTCGACAACATCCTGGACCGCCACTACTACCAGGCGATCGGCGACAGCAGCTACAGCAACTCCATCGCGGCCGGCCGGACCGCCTCGATGACCCTGCGGCACGCCTTCTGAGCCCGCTGCCGGCTGGGCGAGGGTATCGGGTGGGAGGCTCGCCTCCCACACCTACCCCCTCAGCGCCTCTTCCACGAAGTCCAGCCGGTCCTGGCCCCAGAACATCTCGCCGCCCACGAAGAATGTCGGCGCGCCGAAGGCGCCGCGGTCGGCGGCTTCCTGGGTGTTGGCCTTCAGCGTCTCCTTGATGTCCTCGCGGGCGATGCCGGCCCGGTAGGCGGCGGCGTCGAGGCCCGCCTGCTCCAGCAGTTGCGGCCAGACGTCGTCGGCACCGATGTTGAGGCCGTCCACATGCATGGCCTCGAACATGGCCTTCGCGTAAGGCGCGAACTCGCCGCGCTCCTGGGCGACCAGCGCACCGCGCAGGGGCGGGACGATCTTCAGCTCCATCATGTGCGGATTGCGGTTGAGCGTCACGCCGTAGCGGCGGGCGAAGCGCTGGAGGTCGACGGGAGAGTATTTCCCCTTGTTGGGCACCGTCATCGGCGGCCGGTTGCCGGTGAGCTGGAACAGGCCCAGGGTCAGCATAGGCCGCCACACCACCTCGGCACCGGTGCGCGCGGCGATCCCGGGCATCTGCGTCCACGCCAGGTAGGTGGGCGGGCTCATGAAGTCGAAGAAGAATTCGAGGGTCTTGCCCATCACCAGGGCTCCTTCCAGGGGCGCAGCTCGGTCTCGTGGGTCCAGGCGCTGCGGTGCTGCGTGTGGATGGCGTAATAGGTCTCGGCGATGGCCTCGGGCGCGAGCACGCCGTCAGCGGGCCGCTCCTCGAACACCTGCGGCATCATCTTGCGGATCAGCGGCGTGTCGATGGGACCGTCGATCACCACATGGGCGACGTGGATGTTCTTGGGGAACAGCTCGCGCGCCATGGACTGGGCCAGCGCCCGGAGCGCGTGCTTAGATCCGGCGAATGCCGCCAGGCCCGCCCGGCCGCGCAGCGCCGCCGTGGCGCCGGTGAAGATGATGGTGCCCTTGCCGCGCGGCTCCATGACCCTGGCGACCTCGCGTCCCATCAGGAACGCGCCGAAGGCGTTCACCCGCCAGACCCGCTCGTAGTCCGCCGCGGAATGCCGGGCGATGGGCGACTGGGCGCCGATGGCGGCGTTGTAGACCGCCACCTCGATGGGGCCGATCTCGCGCTCGATGCGCTCGATCATGCCGACCATCTGGTCCTCCTGCGTCGAATCGACGCCGAAGGCGTGGGCGGTACCGCCATCGGCCATGATTTCGCCGACCAGATGGTTCAGCTTCTCCTCGTTGCGCCGGGCGACGCAGGCCGTGTAGCCGGCCCGCGCGAACCGCCGGGCGATGGCGCCGCCGGTGGCGACGCCCGCGCCGACGACCAGCGCGACGGGGGTCACGAGGGTATCCGGTCGCCGTAGAGCGCCAGCAGGCCGCGCGGGTCGCAATAGTCGACCCACTTGCGAACCTTGCCGCCCTTCAGGGTGAACACGCTGCACACCGGCAGCTTGAGCACCTCGGCGCCGCTCTTGTCGCGGTAGCTGTCCACATGCTCGACGAACACCAGGTCGTCGACGGCTTCCTGGGTGCCGAGCCTGGGGACGATCTTCACCACCGGCGCGTCGCCGCCGATGTCGCTGAACAGGATGTCCTTGACCTGGGCCTTGGTCATGGTGGGGAAGCCGGGCAGGCTGTAGGTGCCTTCCTCGGACAGGTAGAGGTCGTAGCCGTCCCAGACATGCTGGCGCGTGCCGCCCTCGAACGCCTTGTAGAGCGCGATGATGATACGCAGATTGGTGATGGCCTTCGGATCCTTGGGCGGCATTGGTCTCTCCCGGGTGATTGCCGGCGGGTGCTTCCCCTTCCCGTCCGACTGATGAGCGGGCATGATAGAAAGGGTCTGGACCTCAAGTCCAGCAGGGCCGACGGGAGTGACGACGAATGACGCGCATGGTGTTCTGGACGCTGGCCGCCCTGGCGGTGTCGCTGCCTTCGGCGGCGGGCGCCGAAAGCTACCGGGCGGGCCCGCTGGGCGCCTGGAACCAGAACGGCGACTTCTCCTGCGAGGGCGGCGAGGCGCTGCTGTTCGAGGGCGGCGATTTCGCCATCGTGCCCCACGAGAACGACGACCGGACCGCCGCCTTCATCGACAGCCGCAAGGGCCGGGCCAAGACGGGCGGCAGCGACGTGGCCGCCGAACTGGACGCGCTGCGCGACGATCCGGCCGTCTGCGCCGGCCCCATCGACTGCGGCGACTGGGCGACCCTGTCCGCGGCCATGGAACAGTGCTGGCAGGACGAGCCGGTGCCCACGGCGAGCCGATAGGCCGGGCCGCGTCTAGCTCGACAGCAGCTTCAGCCCCACGATTCCCGACATGATGAGCCCGATGCAGGCGATGCGCAGGACCGAGGCCGGTTCGCCGAACACGACGATCCCGGCCAGCACGGTGCCGACGATGCCGATGCCGGTCCATATGGCATAGGCGGTCCCGATCGGCAGGCTGCGCAAGGCAAGGCCCAGAAGACCCAGGCTGACCACGATGCTGGCCACGGTGAACGCCGACCACCACGGCCGGGTGAAGCCCTGCGACTGTTTCAGGCCGACCGCCCAGCCGATCTCGAACAGGCCGGCGAAGCCGAGATACATCCATCCCATCACAGCTCTCCCTGGAGTCTGTCGCGGGGCCGTCCCCTGTGATATCGGAAGGACCGGGTCGTCCCGGCCGCCCTCAACATAGGGAGCGGCGGCCCGACCGGCAATGCCGCCCGGGCATTGCGTCCCTGCCCCACTCGCCGCTTGACTTGCCCAAGCTTGGCGCTATGGTCGCGCCCTTCGAATTGATGCGCATGGCGCAACAGGAGTCGTTACCATGGCCAAGCCGACCACGATCAAGATCCGGCTCGAGAGCACCGCGGACACCGGCTACTTCTACGTCACCAAGAAGAATCCTCGGACCATGACCGAGAAGATGAAGGTGCGGAAGTACGACCCGGTCGTGCGCAAGCACGTCGAGTTCAAGGAAGGCAAGATCAAATAATCTTGCCTTCGGCGCCCGCCGGAGCGTGATACCGGCATTTCCTTCATGAACACCGAACACGCCGAAACCATCGCCCTTCAGGCCCTCGCCTTCCTGGCAGGGGACGAACAGGCGCTGGGCGGCTTTTTGCAATTGTCCGGCCTGGGCATGGACGAGCTGCGCGCCGCCGCCGGCAATCCCGAGATTCTCGCCGGCGTTCTCGACCATGTGCTGCAGGACGAGGCGATGCTGCTGGCGTTCTGCGAGACGGCCGGCCTCAGGCCCGAGGAACCGGCCCGCGCCCGCGCCCACTTGCCCGGCGGCGACATCCCCCATTATACCTGACGGCATGACCATCCATCCCGATGTCCTCCGACAGGCCGACGCCATCGTGCTCGATCCGTCGCGGCCGCTGATCCTGTCCGACGCGGACGAGGTCCTGGTGCAGTTCGCCAGCGTGCTGGAGGAGTTCCTGCACGAGAACGAGCTGTACCTGAACCTGGAGAGCTTCGCGCTGACCGGCAACATCCGGCGCAAGGCCGACGACGTGGCGGTGACCGCCGAGGAGGTGACCGCGCTGATCGGCCAGTTCTTCGTCGAGAAGACCGAGCACCAGCCCGCCGTGCCGGGCGCCCCCGAGGCGCTGCGGGCGCTGTCGGAGAAGGCGCAGATCGTCATCGTCACCAACGTGCCGCTGCAACAGCGCGAGGCGCGCGTCCGCTCGCTGAGGAAGCTGGGCATGGACTATCCGCTGATCGCCAATATCGGGCTGAAGGGCGCGGTGGTGAAGCACCTGGCCGACAAGGTGACCGCGCCGGTCTATTTCATCGACGACATCCCGCCCAACATCGCCTCGGTCTCGCAGGCCTGCGATCGGGTGCACTGCCTGCATTTCGTCCATGACGAGCGGCTGGGCGGCCTGCTGGGCCCGGCCGAGAACAGCCGCCACCGCGCCGACACCTGGCCCGAGGCGGCGGCATGGCTGAACGCCCATCTCGCCGAACAGGGCTATTGAGCCATGCGGATCGGCGTCGATTTGGGCGGCACCAAGATCGAGGCCATCGTCCTCGACTGGCGGGGCGCCGAGCTGTTCCGCAAGCGGGTGCCGACCCCGTCGCACTACGAGGAGAAGCTGGCCGCCATCGCCGCGCTGGTCGCCGAGGCCGAGGTCGCGGCGGGCCAGCCCTGCACCGTGGGCGTGGGCACGCCCGGATCGATCTCGCCGCACAGCCATCTGATGCAGAACGCCGAGAACCTGGTGGGGCGGCCGCTGCGCGAGGATCTGGTGGCCGCGCTGAAGCGCCCGATCCGCATCGCCAACGACGCCGACTGCCTCGCCCTGTCCGAGGCCGCCGACGGCGCGGGGGCGGGCCATGACGTGGTGTTCGCGGCCATCCTGGGAACCGGCGTGGGCGCGGGCATCGTCGCGCATGGCCGGCTGCTCGGCGGCGGCCCCAACGCCACCGCCGGCGAATGGGGCCACAATCCCCTGCCCGCGCCCGAGCGCCGCGAGCAGCCCGGGCCGGCCTGCTATTGCGGCCGGCACGGCTGCATCGAGACCTTCCTCAACGGACGGGGCCTGGCGCTCGCCTACCGGGAGGAAACCGGCCGCGACGCGCCCCCCGAGGACATCGCCCAGGGCGACGGGCCGGGCAAGATCGCCGCGCTGGACCGCTATGCCGACCGGCTCGCCCGGGCGCTGGCCACGGTCGTCAACATCCTCGATCCCCATGTGATCGTGCTGGGCGGCGGCCTTTCCAACGTGGACCGGCTCTACGAGACGGTTCCCGGCCTGCTGCCCCGCCACGTGTTCTCCGACGCCGTCGCCACGCCCATCCTCAAGGCGCGCCACGGCGACTCCAGCGGCGTGCGCGGCGCGGCACGCTTGTGGGACGGCAATTCCTACCTGTATCCGCATATGAATTAGAGGTGGCCGCGCGGAACGGCCCGGGCTTCGCGACGGCCCTGCGGGCCTCCTCAGCCCTCTCGGTGGTGAAATGGCGGCCGGGGCCGATCCTGCCCGCTCGATCTGTCCGCGACCTTCATCCTCAATCCCAACACCGGCAGCCCTGAGGAGCGGCGAAGCCGCGTCGCGAAGGGCGGGATGCCGCGCGCCGGCGGCCCGGGCTTCGCGACGGCCCTTCCGGGCCTCCTCAGCCCTCTCGGTCGTGGGATGGCGGCCGGGGTCGTCCTGCCCGCCGACCCGGACACCCACCACGCCGCGACGCCCCTACCCCAGGAAGCTGCGCACCGCGATCACGGCCAGCAGCACCACCTGCGCCGCGTAGAACGCGAAGCGCAGATAGACCGCCGGCACGCTGGTCGAGGCCAGGTGCACCGCCGACTGGAAGATGCGCGCATAGAGGATCCACAGGGCGTATCGGTCGGCCATGCCGCTGTGGCCGGACAGGATGGCGACCAGGAGCACCGCGCCGACCACGGGCAGGTTCTCGTAGCAATTGGCGTGCGCCCGCGCCAGCCGGCGCGAGAAACCGCCGATGTCCTCGCCGGTGGGCGAGAACTCGTTGGCGGCCTTGCGGCCGCGCATCACGAATACCGTGCGCGTCATGGCGATCGCCACGCTGAGCAGCAGGGTCCACATGGCAAAGCCCATCAGGGCCATCAGCGCCGGTGTCATGAACGGCCTCCCCTCGATTCACCCGCCATCAGCATACGCAGCGCGCGCCCCGCTTGGAACGGCGATGGCGTCTGTTACACTCGGGCACCACCGAGGACAGGAGATCACGGAATGAGCGGACGCATCGCGGCACGGTTGAACGAACTGGGGATCGAGCTGGCCGAGCCGCCCAAGCCGGTCGCCGCCTATGTCCCCTTCGTCATCGCCGGAGAGCTGATCTTCGTGTCCGGGCAGGTGTCGGCGGTGCCCAGCGGAATCCGCTATGTGGGGAAGGTCGGCCTCGATCTCACCGTCGAGCAGGGGCACCAGGCCGCCCGCCTTTGCGGCCTCAACATCCTCGCGCAGCTCAGCGCCGCGCTGGAGGGCGACCTGGACCGCGTCACCCGCATCGTCAGGCTGGGCGGATTCGTCAATTGCAGCGAGGGCTTCACCCAGCAGCCCCAGGTGGTGAACGGCGCCTCGGAACTGATGGTCGACGTGTTCGGCGACGCGGGCCGCCACGCCCGCGCGGCGGTGGGCACCAACGCGCTGCCGCTGGGCATGGCGGTCGAAGTGGACGCGGTCGCGGCATTCAAGTGAGCGATCCGGTCACCGCCTCCGTCGCCCCCTCGATCGCCGCCCTCGGCGCCGCGGACTGGGATGCCTGCGCGGGCGGCGACAATCCCTTCGTGTCCCACGCCTTCCTGTCGTCGCTGGAGGACAGCGGCAGCGTCGGACCGGGCACCGGCTGGAGCCCCGCGCATGTGGTGATCGAGACGCCGGGCGGCGGCCTCGCCGGCTGCGCGCCCATGTATGTGAAGTCGCACTCGCAGGGCGAGTACGTGTTCGATCATGGCTGGGCCCATGCCTGGGAACGGGCGGGCGGCGACTACTATCCCAAGCTGCAAATCGCCGTGCCGTTCTCGCCGGTCACCGGCCCGCGGCTGCTGGCGCCCGACAAGGCCACGCGCGGCCTGCTGCTCGGGGCCTGCGTCGAGGTGGCCGAGCGCATGGGCGTGTCCTCGCTGCACGTCACCTTCCCCACCTTCGAGCAATGGACCGAGATGGGCGAGGCCGGCCTGCTGCTGCGCAAGGACCAGCAGTTCATCTGGCGCAACGACGGCTATGCCAGCTTCGACGACTTCCTCGCCGCCCTCAGCTCGCGCAAGCGCAAGAACATCCGCAAGGAGCGCGCCCAGGCGGTCTCGCCCGGCATCGACATCGAGGTGCTGACCGGCAAGGACCTGCGCGAGGAACACTGGGACGCCTTCTTCCGCTTCTACATGGACACCTCCTCGCGCAAATGGGGGCGTCCCTATCTGAACCGGCAATTCTTCTCGCTGATCGGCGAGCGCATGCCCGGGAAGATCGTGCTGGTGCTGTGCCGGCGCGGCGGCCGCTACATCGCCGGCGCCATCAACCTCCTGGGCAAGGACGCGCTGTTCGGGCGCAACTGGGGCTGCGTCGAGGACCATCCCTGCCTGCATTTCGAGGCCTGCTACTACCAGGCCATCGACTTCGCCATCACCCACGGCCTGTCGCGGGTGGAGGCCGGCGCCCAGGGCGAGCACAAGCTGGCCCGCGGCTACATGCCCCAGTTCACCTATTCCGCCCACTGGATCGCCGACCCCGGGTTCCGCCAGGCCGTCGCCCGCTTCCTCAAGGAGGAAGGCGCCTATGTGGAGCACGACCAGGAAGTGCTGGCCGCGCACGGGCCGTTCCGGAAGGTGGGGGGCGACGGCGAGGCGGAAGGGTAGCGCGCTACACGAGCGACGGCGTTCGCTGGAATTGCCCTTCGCGACGGCTGCTCCGCAGCCTCCTCAGGACGCTCGGATTTACCTGTATCCACCATGATTTCCGCGCGTCCTGAGGACCGCGCAGCGCGTCGCGAAGGGCAACTCCAGGGCGCGACAGCCCGCGGCGCCGCCAAACGAAAAGGGCCGGCGTTTCCACCGGCCCTTTCCCTTGTTATGCGAAACCTCAGTCGGCCAGCGCCGGTTCGTCCTTTTCCTTGGCGGAGGCGGCGGGCGGGCTGGCGAGCGGGGCGATGTCGAATTTCAGCGCGCCCTCCTTGACCCGGACTTTCACGTGGCCGCCCTTGGCCAGCTTGCCGAACAGCAGTTCGTCGGCCAGCGGCTTCTTGATGTACTCCTGGATCGTCCGGCCCATCGGGCGGGCGCCGTAGAGCTTGTCGTAGCCCTTCTGGACCAGCCAGTCGATGGCGTCCGAGGTCAGCTCGAACGTCACGTGACGGTCGCTGAGCTGGGCCTCGAGCTGCATGATGAACTTCTCCACCACGCGGCTGACGATCTCGGGGCTCAGGTGGCCAAAGGCGATGGTCGCGTCGAGGCGGTTGCGGAATTCAGGAGTGAACATCCGCTTGATCGCCTCGTCGTCCGCGTCGTCCTTGGTGCCGCGGCCGAAGCCGATGGACGCCTGGCTGAGCTCGGCCGCGCCCGCGTTCGTGGTCATGATCAGGACCGCGTTGCGGAAATCGACCGACTTGCCCGAATGGTCCGTCAGCTTGCCGTGGTCCATGATCTGGAGCAGCACGTTGAACACGTCCGGATGGGCCTTCTCGATCTCGTCGAGCAGCAGCACGCAGTGCGGGTGCTGGTCGACCGCGTCGGTTAGCAGGCCGCCCTGGTCGAAGCCCACATAGCCCGGAGGCGCACCGATCAGCCGCGAGACCGAATGCCGCTCCATGTATTCGGACATGTCGAAGCGCACCAGCTCGATGCCCATGATGGTCGCCAGCTGACGCGCCACCTCGGTCTTGCCGACGCCGGTCGGGCCGGAGAACAGGTAGGAGCCGATCGGCTTCTCGGCCTCGCGCAGGCCCGCGCGGGCCAGCTTGATGGCCGAGGCCAGCGCCTCGATGGCCTTGTCCTGGCCGTAGACCACGCGCTTGAGGTCGCCTTCCAGGTTGGCCAGCGCCGTCTTGTCGTCGCGCGAGACCGACTTCGGGGGGATGCGGGCGATCTTGGCCACGATCTCCTCGACCTCGCGCACGCCGATGGTCTTGCGGCGGCGGCTTTCCGGCACCAGCATCTGCGCCGCGCCCACCTCGTCGATGACGTCGATGGCCTTGTCGGGCAGCTTGCGGTCGTTGATGTACTTGGCCGCCAGCTCCACCGCCGTCTTGATGGCGTCGTTGGTGTAGCGGACCTTGTGGTGCTCCTCGAAATAGGGCTTGAGGCCCTTCATGATCTTGATGGCGTCCTCGACCGACGGCTCGTTGACGTCGATCTTCTGGAACCGGCGCAGCAGGGCGCGGTCCTTCTCG
>CAZVVC010000086.1:0-12198 GCA_964630425.1 uncultured Bifidobacterium sp.
CCACCGCCAGATCATCCACGGCGACGTGACCGTGGGCCTGCGCGAGGCCATGCCCGCCATCGGCCACATGCAGATCGCCGGCGTGCCCGACCGGCACGAGCCCGATGCGGGCGAGCTGGACTTGGGCCATGTCTTCGGCGCCATCCGCGACCTGGGCTATGACGGCTGGATCGGCTGCGAATACCGCCCGAAAGGACTGACCGAGGACGGTCTGGGGTGGATGAGGCGCGCCCGTCCGTAAGGGCGTCAATCCCGGTCCGGGACGCGGCGCGGCCGGGCGCGGGGCTTGGGCATGGGCGGACGGGCATGGGCTGGCGGGTCGAGGCGCGCCAGCGTGCGGCGCTCCGCCAGGACCATCCACGTCAGCAGGACCAGCGAGGCGGCGCACAGCAGGATCGCGATCAGGTCGATGATGCTCAGCGTGCCGAAGGGCGTCGGGAACCGGGCGACGGGCACGAAGAACAGCACCGTGTTGATGACGATCAGCCCTGCCCGCATCTCGGTCGGGCCGTTGCCGTAGAAGGATATGTGCAGGACGCCGGACACCGAGCGCCGGATGAAGGTGACGCAGGACACCGACAGATAGGTGGCGATCATCAGCAGCGCCGTCTCCATCTGGATGTAGGGCGACAGCCCCAGCCCGATGCCGACGGAAAGCTGCGCCGCGATATCGGTGGTGTGGTCGACGAAGAAACCGTAGGCGGGCCGCTCGATCCGGCGGTACCGCGCCAGCGTGCCGTCGAGGGAATCGCCGAACCAGTTGACGATCAGGCCAGCGCTGGCCAGCCACAGGAAGGCATCGCTCCAGCTCGACAGCCAATAGCCCGCGCCGGCGATCCCGGCGCCCAGCAGGCCGACGCAGGTCAGCATGTCGGGCGTGGTCCAGGCGGGAAGCGCGCGCACCAGCCGCTGGAGCGCGACGGCCTCGACCGCGTGCAGCAGGCTCTTGTTGATCCGGCTGGGGCCGGACGGCTGCGCCTGGCGATCGGACATCGGTATTCCCGGGGTTGTACGGTGCAACAAGATGTGGGGCGCGAGATGGACTGGTATCAATAAAAATACGCATACGTTACGATTATTTTGGAATTATATTGTTACCGGAATAATTACGACTCTAAAATTGAGATGGAATTCCGCCATTTTCATGATATTTGGGCTCAATATAATGGAATTTTTAAGAACATGTCCGCAATAATCATCATTCTGCACCGAATTCACATCTGAATGCCTTTTTTTAACTATTATCGCCCTTACATCTTCGGGGGCCGACGAGATGGTCCAACACCAAACATGCTTCGAATTCGCCTCGCCGGGCGGGTTTGCGCTGAAACAAACCTGATTATTGGATTCATCCGATCCCATGCGGACAATCATGTTGCTGGTCGGCTTCTTCGTGTTGGGTGGCGGCCTCTCCGGCTGCGCGGGGTTGCCGAAAGGGGGGCCGTCGGTCGGCAGCTTCGACACGAAATCGGTCGCGCGTTCCGCGCCGTCCACCAGCTATGCCCTGGTCGAGGTGAGCGAGGCCAATTGCGCCGCGCTGACCGACCGTCCCGCCACGTCGCTGCAGCAGACCTTCACGCCGGGCGCGCCGCCCCGCGTGCCGGTCGTCGGCGTCGGTGACACCCTCGCGGTGAACATCTGGGAGGCGGGTCCGGGCGGCCTGTTCTCGACCCCGGTCATCGGCGTGGGCGGTGAAGCGCAGGTCGGCGCGCGCGCCGCGGTGCTGCCGGACCAGGTGGTCGCGCCGGACGGCACCATCGTCGTTCCCTATGCCGGCCGGCTGAAGGTGGCGGGACTGCAACCCGCCGAGGTGGAGCAGCTTATCGCCCGGTCCCTGAAGGGCAAGGCGGTCGAGCCCCAGGCCATGGTGGCGATCAAGGCCAGCGGCGCCAACAGCGTCACCATCGCCGGCGACGCGGTCGGCGGGGCGCGCATGACGTTGACACCCAGCGGCGACAAGGTGCTGGACGTCATCGCCCTGGCGGGCGGCCTGCGGGTGCAGGCCAGCGACGTGTTCGTCGGGCTGACCCGCGACGGCCGCAGCGCCAGCATGTCCTACACTGCCCTGCTGGCCCATCCCGAGGAGAACGTCTATCTGCGCGGCGGCGACGTCCTGACCGTGGTGCGTCGGCCCCAGACCTTCACCGCGCTGGGCGCGACCGGCGCCAACGCCGTCATCGGCTTCGACAGCGACCGTCTGACGCTCGAAGAGGCGGTGGGCAAGGTGGGCGGCCTGCAGGACCAGCGGGCCAATCCGGCGGCGGTGTTCCTGTTCCGCTTCGAGCCGGCGGCGCTGGTGCGCCGCGTCGCGGCCGAGAAGGTGGCGCCCTCGGCGAGCGGCCGGGTGCCCGTCATCTACCGGCTCGATCTCAGGAATCCCGCGTCCTATTTCTGCGCCCGCCAGTTCGCGGTCGCCGACAAGGACATCGTCTATGTGGCTAACGCCTCGCTCAACGAGCTGCAGAAGTTCCTCAACATCATCGGTTCCGTGCTCGCGCCCGTCGCGACCGGCGTGACCTTGACCAGATAATCCCATGTGCCCAGCGATCGCCCTCGATCTCACCCGTCTCAGCATCGGCCCGGCCTGGACGACGCCGCGCGGCATCGACCGGGTGGACCTCGCCTATGCCGAACGGTTCCTGGAGCACTGGCGCGGCGACTGCGTGGCCACCCTGTCGACGCCGTGGGGCGCCTATGTGCTCGACCGCGCCAGGGCGCTCGGCATGCTGCGCACGGTCGAGCGGCTCTGGGGCGAGACCCGGACCGCCGGCGACGATCCCCATTACGCGAAGGCACGGGCCTATCTCAACGGCGAGACGGCCGTCGAGGCGGTGCCGCCGCCCCCGCGGCCGCGCCGCGCCGCCATCGCCGCGGCGGCGTGGAACGTCGTCAAAGGGGCAGGGGTGCCGCTCGCGTCCTCGGCCGCCAGGAAGGTGCCGGCGGACGCCGTCTACCTGAACACCGGGCAGATCGGCATCGCCGACGCGCGGCTTCTTGCATGGCTGAACCGGCGGCCCGACGTGCGCCCGGTCTTCATGCTGCACGACACCATCCCCATCGACTATCCCGAGCATGTGCCCGTCACCTCGCGGGACTATCATCACAGGATGATCGCCAACGCGGCCCGGTATGCGCGCGGGCTGATCGTGACGACGAGGGCGGCCGAGAGCGACATCCGCCGCGAGCTGGAGAAGAACGGCCGCGCCGACATCGACATCGCCGCGGCGCCCCTGCCGCCGTCCACGGCCTTCCTCGAGGCGGACGTGCCGGACGGCGGGATCGCCGGCCCGCCCTATTTCGTCATCTGCGGCGCCATCGAGCCGCGCAAGAACCACCTGCTGCTGCTCAACGTCTGGCGCGAGCTGGTCCGCCGGGACGGCGAGGCCGCGCCCCGGCTGGTCATCGTCGGCAGGCGCTGGAACACAGGCAGCGAAGCGGTCCGCATGCTCGAGCGTTCGCCGTCGCTGTCGGGCCATGTCTTCGAGATCGCCGGGCTGTCGACGCCCGGCCTCGTGCGGCTGCTGAAGGGCGCGCACGGCCTGCTGATGCCTTCCTTCGCGGAAGGCTTCGGCCTGCCGATCGTCGAGGCGCTGTCGCTGGGCACGCCGGTGATCGCCTCCAGCATCCCGGCCCATCTCGAGGCGGGCGGACCGTTCGCCACTTATCTGTCGCCCATCGACGGGATCGGCTGGATGCACGCGATCCGCGAGCACATCCGGGGCAACGCGGCGAAGCGGCAGGCGCTCCGGCGCTACAGCCCGGAGACGTGGGAGCGGTATTTCCAGCGGATCGAACCCTTTGTCCTGTCGCTGGCTGGGCAGCGGCGCGCGTCGCGGGTGGCGGCGGCATGAACACCGTCCAGGAATTCAGCCCCGAAGGGCGGCTGCGCGTCCTCGAGACGCTTCACGGCGCCTCAGGGTCGCGGCGGGAGCAGGGCGGCTGGCGCCTCCGGGTCCGCGCCGCGGTCCGCAGGCATCGCTGGTTCCTCGGCGCGGCGGTGCTGCCCATCGTGCTGGCCGCGCTCTATTTCGGCCCCATCGCGGCGGACCAGTACGAATCCGAGGCGCGCTTCATCGTCCGCAAGGCCAACGGCGAGCAGAGCCTGCCGCTGGGCGGCCTGCTGCAGACGGCCGGTCTCGCGCCGACCCAGGACAACGCTGCGGCGGTCCAGGATTTCATGACCTCGCGCGATGCCGTGCGCGAACTGGAGCGCGCCGGCGCCGGGCGGCCCGGACTCCGGGTCATCCTGTCGCGGCCCGAGGCGGATTTCATCAACCGGTTCCCCCGCTTCTTCGGCGGCGAACGCTTCGAGCAGCTCTACAAGCGTTTCGAGGACTTCGTGACCGTGACCCTCGATTCCTCCAGCGGCATCACCACGCTGAAGGTGCGCGCCTTCCGGCCCGAGGATTCCCACGCGGTGGCGCAGGCGCTGCTCGATGCGGGCGAAGGCCTCGTCAACCGTCTCAACGACCGGGCCGAGCGCGACCTGCTGGCGCTGGCGCGCAGCGAGGTGCAGCGGGCCGAACGGGAGGTGCTCGCCTCGCAGGCCCGCATCACCGAATTCCGCCAGGGCAACCGGCTGCTCGATCCCGCGAGCGGCTCGACGCCGCTGATCGAGCTGGTCGGCAAGCTGTCGGCCGATCTGGCGGCGAGCCAGGCGCAGCTCAACCAGTTGCTCGCCGCCTCGCCGGACAGCCCGCAGATCGGGCCGCTGCGCTCGCGCGTGTCGGCGCTGGAAAAGCAGGTGGAGCGCGAGCGGGCGAAGATCACCGGCGGCAGCGGCTCGGTCGCCGCGAAGCTGTCGGCCTATGAACGGCTCTATCTCCAGCGCCAGTTCGCCGACAAGGCGCTGACCTCGGCGATGGCCTCGCTGGAAGCGGCGCGGGTGAAAGCGCAGCGCGAGCGGATCTACATCGAGCAGATCGTGCGGCCGAACCTGGCCGACTATCCGCTCTATCCGCGCCGCCTGTTCGGCTTCCTGGCGACCGCCGCGAGCATCCTCATGCTCTACGGCATCGGCCGCCTGGTCAGCGCCAGCGTGAAGGAGCATGTGGGCCGATGACGCGGGGCGTGCAGCGGGCCGGCGCCGGAGGGCGCGATGCATGGCGCATCCAGGCCCGAATCATCGCCGCGCTGGTGATGCGCGAGGTGCACGTGCGCTACGGCCGCAAGAACATCGGCTTCCTGTGGCTGATGTTCGAGCCGATCATGTTCGCCTTCGGCGTGATCATGCTGCGCTCGGTGCTGCCCTACGGCAAGAGCGACCACGGCATCGACCTGGTGCCGTTCCTGATGACCGGATACCTGCCGTTCCTGATCTTCCGCAACCTGCTGCAACGGGCCATGCATTGCGTGCAGGCCAATCACAGCGTGCTCTATCACCGCCAGGTGAACCTGCTCGATCTCTACGCCGCGCGTTTCGCGCTAGAGATCGCCGGCGGGCTGACGGCGTTCGTGTTCGGCTGCGGGGTGATGATCCTGCTGGGCTTCATGGACCCGCCCAAGGACCTGCTGCCGATCTATGCCGGCCTGTTCTTCCTCGTCTGGTTCTCGGCCGGGTTCGCCGCGCTGATCGGCGTCGGCGCCGAGATGCACACGCTGATCGAGAAGATCAGCCATCCACTGGCCTATCTCTGCATCGTCGTCAGCGGCTGCTTCTTCATGGTGGGCTGGCTGCCCACCGAATACCGCGAGGCGGCGCTGTGGATACCCACGGTGCATTGCTTCGAGATGATCCGCGGCGGCTATTTCGGCGCCTCGGTCAAGGTCTATCACGATCCGCTGTTCCTCACCGCCGTGTGCATCGCGCAGACCTTCCTCGCCGTGGCGGCCATCCGCGGGCTTCGCAAATGGGTAGTGGTCGAATGATCCAGGTGCGCGAGCTGGTGAAGGAGTACCCGACGTCGGCCGGCACGCACCGCGTCCTCGACGGCATCGACTTCACGCTGGAGAAGGGGACCAAGCTGGCGGTGCTGGGCGCGAACGGCGCCGGCAAGTCGACGCTCATCAAGCTCATCGGCGGCGTCGAGCATCCCACGTCGGGCGTGATCCGGCGCGGCATGAGCCAGTCCTGGCCCATCGCGTTCCAGGGCGCGTTCCACCCGAACCTGACCGGCCGCGACAACGCCCGCTTCATCGCCCGGCTCTACGATCAGGATTTCGACGACATCCTGGCCCGTACCGAGGAGTTCGCCGAGCTGGGCGACAAGCTGGGCGAGCCGGTCAGCACCTATTCCAACGGGATGCGCGCCCGGCTGGCGTTCGGTCTGTCGCTCGCCATCGAGTTCGACTGCTACCTGATCGACGAGGCGATCGTCGTGGGCGACCAGCGGTTCCAGCGCAAGTGCTTCGAGGAGATCTTCGTCAAGCGGGCCGACCGGGCGCTGATCCTCGCGATCCATTACCCGGACATCGTCCGCGACTATTGCGACCAGGCGCTGCTGCTCAAGCGCGGGAGGGGCAAGGTCTTCACCGACATCGAGCTGGCGCTGGAGATCTACGATGGCTTGTGATGCTGAGGACGGAGGCCGCCGGAGAGCGGCGACGGGACGAGGACGCGAACAAAAGGGCGGGAAATGTTGTTCATAGACACCAGATCGGCATCCGTCGCGCGCCTGCTCGGCATGGCGGGCCGGCTGCTTCGGGCAAAGAGGGCCATGTACAGCTTCGTCAATCTCTGGGAAATCGCCGCATGGGACCGCTTCGAGCTGGAGGCGCTGTGCCGGGCACAGACCCAGGCGATCTATCTGGGCGACCATACCGGCCTGTGCCGCATCCTGGGCCGCTACAAGTTCTACGTGGACACGCGGGATCGCGGCTTCGGCTCCAACGTCCTGCTGGACGGCTTCTGGGAGATGTGGCTGACCCAGTTCATGGCCCGTTACGTCAAGCCGGGCATGGTGGTCGCCGACGTGGGCGCCAATTACGGATACTATTCGGTGCTGCTCGCCGACCTGGTGGGCGGCGAGGGCCATCTCTACGCGGTGGAGCCCAATCCGCAGGCGGCGCTCTGGCTGCGGCGCTCGCTGTCGCTGAACGGCTTCGACGGCAATGTCACCGTCTGCGAGGCCGCCGCCGGCGGCGAGGATTCCGGCGTGATCCGGCTGCTGGTCCCCAACGACGAGCCCAAGAACGCGACCATCGTCCCGCAAGGGGAACGCTTCCAGGCCGGCGACGCCGCGCTCCACGAGGTGCCGTGCCGCTCGCTCGACTCCATCACCCGGGCCCATGACAGGGTGGATTTCGTCAAGATCGACGCCGAAGGGGCCGAGGAAGCCATCTTCGGCGGCATGGCCGGATTGCTGGAGCGGCACAGGCCGGCCGTCGTGCTGGAGTTCAACACCGACCGCTACGCGGATCCGGCCGGCTTCCTGGCGCTGCTGGGCCGGCACTATCCGGCGCTGAAGCAGGTGGACTACAGCGGCAACGCCGCGCCCGTCACCGCGGAAACCGTGCTGGCCGAGCGCAACGGCCACGACTGGCTGCTGTTCCTGGAGGCTTAGGCGCCATCGGCGCCGTGCCCGCGATGACGGCGGGAGCGAGGCGCGCGACGGTCAGGTCAGGCTTTCGTAGAGCGCGCTCATCCGCTGGCGGTAGACGTTCATGGAGAACAGTCGCGCGCGCTTCAGGCCGCGCTCGCGCAGCTCGGCCCACAGGTCGTCGTCGGCCTCCAGCGCGCGGATCGCCTGCCTGATCTCGTCCACCTTGTAGGGATCGACCGTCAGTGCCGCGTCGCCGGCGACCTCGGGGATGGACGAGGTGGTCGAGGTGACTACCGGCGTGCCCAGGGTCATGCCTTCCAGCACCGGGAGCCCGAAACCCTCGTAGAGCGAGGGCAACAGCACCGCGCGGGCGCCCTGGATCAGCGTCATCAGCATGGGGAAGGGCATGTAGTCGAAGCGGCGGATGCGCTTGTTCTCGTCCTTCACGTCCTTGTCGACCTGGTTGAGCAGCCGAACCTCGTCGTCGCCCAGCCAGGAATGGCCGGCGACGATCACCAGCGGCAGCGCGCTCTGCGAGGCCAGATAGGCCTCGATCACCCGGCCGACGTTCTTCTTGGGCTCCAGCGCGCCGTAGAACAGGAAATAGCCCCGGTGGTCCAGCTTGAAGATGCCGGACACGTCGGCGGCGATGTCGTCCTCGGCCCGGTCGAGGATGTGCTCGGGGATGTTGACGGCCTGGTAGGTGTTGGTGATGCGCCCCTCGTCCATGCCGAACATGGCGACGATGTCGCGGCGCGAATTCTCGGACACGGTCACGATATGGTCGGCCCTGGCGACGCTCCCGCGCATGGAGCGCCGGAAATGGGTCTTCCAGTCCAGCGTCGTATAGGGCAGCCGCAGCGGGATGATGTCGTGGATGGTGTAGATGTTCGCCCGGGCGTTGGTGCGCATGGCGACCGGATAGGTGAAGTGGAACAGGTCCACCGGCAGCGGCAGCTTCACCTCCAGCAGACGGCGGAACAGGGTGAAGAAGCCCCGGCTCTGGTCGAACACGCGCGGCGCGGCATAGATGTGGTCGGTGGGAACCCAGCGGCCGCCGAGGGCGGCGGTGATGACGTTGCCGGCGACCGGCACCTCGGTCGGCGTGACGCCCATGAGGCCGCCCAGATAGTCGCCCGCTTGGACGAGCTTCTGCAACGGCCCCGGATAGCCGGTGCGGACGGGCGCGTCGAAGAAGGCGATCTCGCGGGCGAGAGGGTCCCTGGGAAGCCGCAGCGGCGTGCCGTGCAGGACGCCGTTCTCGTAGCCCATTTCCCTGGTGAGGTGGGCCAGGACCTTGGTGTAGGTGGCGACTCCCGTACCGTGCCGCAGGGCCAGGTTCAGCCCGTCGAAGAAGATGCGTTTCGCCATCAGCCGACCTTGAGCCGCCGGGCCGGCAGGGGCGTCATGGCGGCGCGGCCGATGGCGATGCGCCCTTCGAACGCCGCGCGGGTGCTGAACAGCCTCACCTCGACCAGCGCGTCCGGGTCGGGATTCTCGAACGGGATCTCGATCTCGAAGATGCCGGGCTCCTCGATGGTGAAGCCCGCCTGGTTGAGGACCCGGCCGGCGTGGATGTCGGCGGCCATGGAAAGGCCGACGGCCTCGCGCGAGCAGCCGAACAGCAGCGCGCAGGACCACGGGCCGGCCGGCAGGCGGATATAGGGGCCGTGAAGCACGCACCGGCCGGGGCCGGTCAGGTCGATGGCGTCCACCGCCGGCGCCTGCGGCGCGCCGGTCCAGAACAGGTCGCGCGGCCATGTGAGGGCGGTGCGCCGCCCTTGCGCCGGCGGTCGCAGCGCGGCGCGGGCGAGGGCCGACGCGGGCAGGGGCGCGGCCGGCGCTCCGGCGAGCGCCGCGCCGACGAGCCTGTGCCAGTCGGGCTCCGTGGGTGCGGCCTGCGCGGCCGCGTCCGCACGGGGCGGGGGCGGCGGCATGTCGGCCGGCGGAAAGGGTAGCCCGAAATGCGCGGCGAGGGCTCTTGCCGCCGCGCCGCCGGCGAGGTCTCCGGCGCCGATCGGCAGCGCGCCCGGCGCATGGTGCAGCCGGGCCGTGGTGGCCTGGGCGTTGGCGATCATGCGCACCGCTTCGGCGGCGGCGACGCCGTGCTCGCGCACCAGGGCCTCGACCGCCGCCTCGGGCGAGGTGTGCAGCAGCGCGAAACGGCAGCCGTCGGCCAGCAGCGCCTCGCACAGCCCGGTATCGGGGCAATGGATGATGGCGACGGCCGGCAGCGGCGCCGGGTCCAGCAGCCTGCGGCCGATATCGGCCAGGGAATTGGCGGTGAAGACCGCCGCGTCGCCATCGCCGCCGGCAAGCCGGGCGACCAGCCTGCCGCACCACCCGGAAAGCGCGCCGGGCAGGCCCACGACGCACAGCACGGCGGGCGCCGGTACGGCCTCCGGGCGGGCGTCGCTGCCCACGCCGGCCGGATCGACGACTCTCAGCGCCGCTGCGGCGTCCTGTTCGCGCTTCATAACGAGGAATTAGACGCGCCGCGCGCCGCCGCCAGTGCCCGCGGCGCAAACCGCTTCAGTATGGCCGGTCGCCGTTCACCGTCACCCGGTGCATCACCCGGCGCTGGCCGTGATAGTCGTTCAGCGCGAAGTGCTGGGTGCAGCGGTTGTCCCAGAAGCCCACCTCGTTCTCGGCCCAGCGATGGCGGTAGACGAAGGGCGCGCTGGTGGCGTGGCGGCACAGGAAGTCCAGCAGCGGCTGGCTTTCGGCGCGGGTCATCCCCTTGAACTTGGTGGTGAATGCCTCGTTGACGAACAGCAGCTTGCGGCCGGTCTCCGGGTGGGTGCGCACCACCGGATGCTCGGCCCGGCCCGAGGCCTGTTCGGCGGCCATGGTGGTCATGGCGGTGCGCGCATTGGTGTAGACGCCGCCCGCGCCGTAGATGTCCTCGGCGGTGTGGACGGCGACCAGCCCGCTCAGCAGCGCCTTCATGCCGTCGCTGAGGGCCTCGTAGGCCAGGTACATGTTGGCCCACATGGTGTCGCCGCCCGCCGCCGGGATCTCGCGGGCATAGAGGATCGAGCCCAGCGCCGGCTCCTGCTGGAAGGTCATGTCGGAATGCCAGCCGCCGCCGAAATTGCGCCTGTCGCCCGGCTCCTTGACGATGTTCAGCACCTCGGGATGGCCGTCCAGCGGCTTGACGTGGGGATGGATGTTGAGCGTGCCGAACAGGCGGCCGAACGCCGTGTGCTGCCGGGGCGTCAGCCGCTGGTCGGGAAAGAAGATCACCAGATGGTCCAGCAGGGCCTGGCGGATCTGCCCGAACACATTGCCGCTGACGGGCCGCGACAGGTCCACGCCGTGAATCCGCGCGCCCGCGGCCGAGCCCAGCCGTTCGATCTCGATGCCGCTCATCTCGCTCTCCCGTTGCCGGATCATTGATACGCCCATTGACGCCGGAGACAAAGAAACCAGTTCAATAAAAAATCATTCGTGCTTAAACTCGCCACCCAAGGCGCGGTGCGCCGCAAGGAGAACAGTCATGGTCGCGATCACCCGCGTCAGAGAGTCCGTCAAAACCCCTATCGAGAAGGCGCCCGAGCCCAACATGGGCGGGGATTACATTCCCAAGGAGCGCTACGTCTCGCCCGAGTTCATGCAGCTCGAATGGGAGCGGATGTGGACCAAGGTGTGGCTGATGGGCTGCCGCGAGGAGCAGATTCCCGAGACCGGCGACTACATCACCACCGAGATCGGCAAGGAGAGCCTGCTGATCGTGCGCGGCGAGGACGGGGTGGCGCGGACGTTCTACAACGTCTGCAATCATCGCGGAAACCAGGTGAAGTTCGACCAGTGCGGCAACTCGCGCACCCTCCAGTGCGCCTACCATTTCTGGGAGTACGACCTGACCGGCAGGCTGGTGAACGTGCCGGACGAGCAGGACTTCACCCAGGGCTGCCCGAAGGACCAGCTCTCGCTGAAGCCGGTGAAGACCGACACCTGGGGCGGCTGGGTGTGGTTCAACCTCAATCCCGACGCCGAACCCCTGAAGGACTATCTGGGCGTCATCCCCGAGCACCTCGACCCGTATCACTTCGAGAAGATGCGCCTGGTGCTCGACGTCACCGTGGAATGGGACTGCAACTGGAAGACCGCCGTGGACGCGTTCAACGAGATCTACCACGTCCAGTGCATCCACCCGGAGCTGTCCTACACCATCGACGACGTGGACATCCAGATCGACCTCTACGAGCGGCACAACCGCTATCTGGTGCCGTTCAAGACCTACAGCCCGCGCCTCGGCGAGGATTTGCAGGAGGTGCCCGAGCACCTGGCCGAGCAGATTTCGGCCATCGGCATGGACCCGTCCCAGTTCGAGGGCCGGGTGTCGGACATCCGCCGCGCCGTGCAGCTCTACAAGCGCGAGAACGAGAAGACGCTGGGCTACGACTATTCCGAGCTGAACGACGACCAGCTCACCGACGACTATCACTACTGCATCTATCCGAACCTGACCTTCAACATCCACGCGGAGAGTTTCGGCCTGTTCCGCCAGCGGCCCCATCCGACCGACCCGAACAAGATGTTCTTCGATCTCTATCGGATGGTGCATGTGCCGGAAGGCCAGCCGGTGCCGCCGCTGCCGGATCACGAGCACTGCAAGCACGGCGAACGCTCGCTGGGGCTGGTGCTGGACCAGGATTCGGTCAATCTGCCGCATGTGCAGAAGGGCATGCAGTCCGAGGCGTTCAAGGGGTTG
>CAZVVC010000087.1:0-12031 GCA_964630425.1 uncultured Bifidobacterium sp.
ACCGGCTCCTTGGTGAAGAACGCCTCGCCGGCCAGGACGTCCACCCGGCGCTGCTCGCTCCCAAACCGCACGGCGATGGCGGTGGAGGTGTTCATGTCGATCACGCTGCCGTCTTCGAGCGTCACCGTCATGCGCTGTCCCGCCGGTGTCCGGTGATCGGCCGAAAGCCAGATCACCGCGTCGTCGAACCACACGGCGCCGGCCGTCACCGCCAGCATGACCATCGCCGCCAGCGCGGCGGGCTGGCGCCAGCGCCGCCGTGGGCGGGACCGCTCCGCCCGGACGCCGCCCACATCGAACTGGTCCCAGGTGGCGCTGGCGAAATCGAACGCGGCCCGGTGGTCGGCGCTTTCGGCAAGCCATGCCTCGAGCGCCGCGCGCTCCTCCGGCGCCAGCGGCCGGCCGCCAAGCCGCACGACCCATTCGGCGGCGGCCGCCTCGATGCTGTACCGATCTCCCGTGGTCACTCTCGCCCGACCTTCGACCGTTCCCCGGACATACCGTTCCTAGGACGCGCGACCCCGGCCGGGACAGTAACCCGCCCCGCGATTTTCATGGCCGCACCTGCTGCATGACATGATGCAGCGCCTTGGCCAGGTGCTTCTGCACCGAGCTTTCCGAGATGCCCAGGCGCTGGGCCACCTGGGCGTAGGAGAGTTCCTCGACCTTGACCAGCATGAAGATGCTGCGCGTGCGTTCCGGCAACTGGTCGACGGCGAGCCACAGCCGCTCCAGCTTGCGGCGCGCATCCGCCGCCTGCTCCAGGCTGGGCCGCTCCTCCTGGATATGCTCCATGTCCTCGTGCGCGGTCGCGGTCGTGCGCTGACGCGCCGCCTGGCGGACGTGGTCGATCGCCAGGTTCCTGGCGGTCCGATACAGATAGGAGCGATCATGGACGATGGCCGCGCCGCCCTGCTCCGCATAGCGCAGGAAGGTTTCCTGGGTAAGGTCGGCGGCAACCTCCGGGTCGCGCAGGCGCTCGCTTAAATAAGCGTGCAGCTCGCGCCGATGCGCGAGGAAGAGCCCCTTGAGTGACTTTGAGGTCAATCCGAAATTCCAGAAGTCGACTTGAGTCGCAGCGCGCACCGTATCTCCGATGAAAATCCTTCGCAATTGCAAAGGGCGCGCCGGCAACGGCCGTTTACCGGGTTTAGGCGCCTGTTTCGTCTTAACTGGTGGAGCGCCGTAAGGAGAACGTGCCTTGTCACATCAGGTTCAGCCCCCGCAGGTCTTCCGGCTGAGGAGCGGGCCGGACAAGACGATCGTGGAACAGCGCGTCGGCCGCATGGAAGAGAGCTGCCGGCACATGCGCCTGCCCATGACGCAGACGAGACGCGTCATCGTCCGCGTCCTGGCTGAAATGGAAGACCACCCCGATGCCCACGAAATAATGCACCGTGTCTCCGCGATCATCCCGGGCATCAGCCCGGCGACGATCTACAGGACGCTGGCCATATTCGAGCAGGCGGGCGTGCTGCACCGCCGGGAATTCGGCCGCGGCCGCGCCCGCTACGAGAACGCCGACAAATCCCACCACCACATGGTCGACCGGGACAGCGGAGACATCACGGATTTCCGCTCCCAGGCGCTGGACGAGGTCGTCAGGAAGATCGCGAGGGACATGGGATACGAGCTGGTCGACTACAGCCTGTTCCTCTATGGCGACGCCCGTGAATGACGGCGCGCCGCCGGATCAACGCGCGGGCGCGCAGGCGTTGACCAGCATCTTCTTGATGATCTCCAGGGCGGCGCCATAGTCCTTCGATTCCTTGCGCAGGAACGACAGTATGGTGAGCCCGCCGATCAGCATGGCGGAGACGATGTCGACGGCATCGTGCGCCTCCTCCTCGCCCAGGAAAGGCTGCGCTCCCAGCAGGCTGTCCAGCGTGCCGTGCAGGAGCGCCACGGATCTTTCCCAGTTCTTCCTGACTTCCTTGAAGCGTTCGGGATTGCGGGAGTGCTCGATCAGGCTGAGGAACGCCAGATGGTAGCGGTAGTCGTCGTGTTGCAGTTGCCGGCTGGTGTCGATGAACGCCAGCAGCTTCTCCAGCGGCGTGCAGGCCGCCTCGACCGCGCATCGGAGCTGCTCGAAATTGTCGTGGCCCTCGACCAGCACGGCCTCGATCAACTCTTCCTTGGAGGCGAAATGGTGGTAGATCGCCGCCCGCGTGATCCCCGCCTCCCTGGCGATCAGGTGCAGCCGCAGATTGTCGAATCCGTTCTGCGAGACGGACCGGGCCGCGAGCGAGACGATCAAATCCCGGGTTTCCTGACCGTTCCTGCCCACCGGGCGACCCAGCGAACGCTCTTTCGGCTTCTTCATCGCACTGCACGCCGTCCATTTTCCGTTGCGGCACATTAAGGGGTCCGCATCCCGCCAGATCAATACCCCACGGGCTTTTCCTTGACAGGCCGAAGCGGCCGTCCATAAATTAACTTTCAAGTCAGTTAACTACCCTGGGGAGGAGATGGATGCTGACGCCTTACGACGAATTTCCCGTCCATCAGGCTTCGCGGCCGTTCAGCCACGTGCCGAGCACGGACACGGCCTGGGACGACGGCTATTTCTTCGGCCTGCAGGGGCCGGCCGACGGACTGTTCCTGTTCACCGGGATGCGGGTCAGCCCCAACACCGACGTGATCGGCGGCTATGCGGGCGTGTGCGTCGGCGGCAGGCAGGTCACGTCGCGCCATTCGCGCCTCTGGCGGCCCGACTTCGCCACCGCGGTCGGCCCCCTGAGCTACCGCTTCGTCGAGCCGTTCAGGGACATCCACCTGGTGCTGGAGCCTCACGGATCGCCCCTGTCCTTCGACATCCACTGGCTGGGCGAAGGCCCGGCCTTCGAGGAGGCCCATCATCTGGCCACCAACCGGGGCCGCACCACCACCGACCAGACCCGCTACACCCAGGCCGGCACGGCGCAGGGCTGGATCGAGTTCGACGGCACGCGCTACGACGTCAACCCGCGCGCCTGGGGCGGCACGCGGGACCATTCCTGGGGCATCTATGACGACCGCCTGCCGCTGAAGGGCCTGCAGCAATGGCTGCCGCCGCGCGAGCCGGTGGCCCGTCCCCGCGCCCTGCGCCTGTGGGTACCGTTCCGGTCGGCCGACTACACCGGCTTCTACTGCTTTCACGAGGACGCCGACGGCCGGAGCGAGGGCCTCAACGACGTCTTCGGCACGCCGTTCGAGGGCCGCGTGGATTTCGGCTGGGACCGGGCCGTGCGCTTCGTCTCCGGCCGTCACGATCTGGAGTTCCACCCCGGCACCCGGGTGATGAAGCGCGGCACGGTGACGCTGGAGGACGAGGACGGCGGCGTCTGGCGGCAGGAGCTGGAAGCCGTGGGCATGCCGTGGTGCCCGTTCACCATCGGCTATCACCAGGGAAGCTGGAAGGACGGCGGCACGCTGGCGACCTATCACGGCGACGGCGTGGTGTCCGAATGGGACGAGCTGGACGTGAGCCGCCAGCCCTTCGAGCACACCCCCTACGGCGCGGCCGCCCCGGTGCGGATGCAGGGCTTCGAGTACCTGCTGAGGATCCGCAGCACCGACCCGAGCGGCCGCACGGTGGAGGCGACCGGCCAGCTTGAGCTGTTCATCGCCGGCCGCTACGCGCCCTACGGCTTCGAGGCGGAACGGTGACGGACGCCCGCGCCGACACGCTGGACGCCGGCTTCCTGGAACGCTACCTGCCCGGCCGCCTGGAGTGCGAGGCGGTGGCGGTCACCGAGGTCGTCAAGTTCCCCCGCGGCTCGTCGCGCGAGACCTGGTTCGTCGCCTGCGACGCCCTGCGCGGCGGCGCGCGCGAGCACCACCGGCTGGTGATCCGGCGCGACTTTCCGGGCGGCAGCGTGTGCCCCATGCCGCTGCGCACCGAATTCGACGTTTACGACCGGCTGAAGCGGTCGCCGGTGCCGGTCGCCGAGGTGCTGTGGTTCGAGGACGACGCCGACGCGCTGGAGGGCGGGCGGCCGCTCTATGTGCGCCGCTAGATCGACGGCGACTGGCGGATTCCCCATTTCCAGGATCCGGACCCACGCCATGACGGCCTGCGCGTCGCGGTGGGCCGGGAGCACGTCCGCAAGCTGGCGCTGATCCACACCTGCGGCTGGCGCGCGCTGGGCTTCGGCGACGTCTTCCCGGTGCCGGACTCGCCCGAGGATTGCCCCAGGACCATCATCGACAGCGTCGAGCAGGACCTCGCCGCCTTCCAGATCGAGCCCTTTCCCCTGTTCCTCGAGGCCAGGGAATGGCTGCTGGACAATCCGCCCTCGCCAGCGCCGCGCATCTCGCTGCTGAAGGGCACCAACGGCTATGGCGAGGAGATCTTCCGCGACGGCGAGATCGTCGCCATGAGCGACTGGGAACTGGCCCGGCTGGGTGACCCGGCCTATGACTGGGCCCAGCTCCAGGACTTCGCCGCCGACGTGGTGGTGGACGGCACGCTGGTCTGGGGGCTTCAGCCGGCGCTCGATTATTACGAGGAGATCAGCGGCATCCATGTGGAGGCCGCCTCGGTCGCCTATTACCGCAAGCTCTATTCCCTCGTCATGGTGATGTTCTGCCACAACGCCGCCATTCCGGTGGTCCGGGGCACCGACCTGATGGCGCGGCTGTGCTGGCCGTCCACCGAGGTGCTCTATCGCGGGCAGCGGATGATGGCGGCCATGATCGGGACCGGGCGGCCGCTGCCGCGCGTGCCCGGCCAGTTGGGAGGCTGAACCGTGCGCCCGCGCACCGACGAGATCCTGCGCAGCCTGCTGTGGACATTCGACGAATGGATCGAGCCCGAGACCACGACGCCCTTCGCCAGGAGCCTGGCGCTGACCATGGGCAACCTGATGCGCCATGTGATCCTGCGCGTGGAACTGGAAGGCGACCTGCTGTTCGAGGACAACCGCGAATTGCGGCAGCTCCTCGCGCGCATCGCCGGATATGCGCAGGGCGAAGACCGTGGCCTCGCGGCGCTCGGCGACAGGATATCCGGCGCGCTGGCCGCCCGCTACTGGGGCGGCGACGTCTATCCGTCCGTCGCGCGCCTGGTCGAGGAGGCGACCGCGCTGCGCTGGGCGCTGACCGACGCGATCAGGGAATTGCAGGCCCGGCGCGCGCGGCTCGGAGAGAGCCAGGACTATCGGGACGTGCGCCGGGATATACGGGACTATCTCGGCCGCCAGCTCGACCGGGAAGGGAAGATGATCGAACCGGCATTCGTTGGAGAGCGCCGATGAACAGGGGCGAAAGCGCCGACACGTCCTGAGGAAGGACACCTAACACATTGGTTTTGTTTCGGTTTGGGGGTGAAGCGCGCACGGTTGTGCGATCGTAACGGGGGAGGTGTGTGTCATGCGTGGCAAGGAATATGGCGGGTGCTCGCGGAAGGCTGTCCGCGTCGGCCGCTGGACGCTGCTGGCGACCAGCGTCCTGGCATGGACGGGTGCGGCGGCCGGCGCGGAAGAACCGGCCGCGGATCGCGCCCGGCTGGAAACGGTGGTCAGTCGCGCCGAGAAGGTCGAGCGGTCGGCCCAGGAAACGGCGGTGGCGACGACCATCATCTCCGAGGCGCAGATCGCCAGGACGTTCGCCCAGGATCTGCGGGACCTGAGCGCCCAGGCGCCCAACGTGATGCTCGATCCGAGTGGCGCGTTCCAGAGTTCGGCGGCGTTCTTCATCCGCGGCTTCGGGTCGAGCGACGTGGAATCCGCCACCGACCCGGCGGTCGGCGTCTTCATCGACGGCGTCTATCAGGCGCGCACGTCCTCGGCCCTTCAGGACATGCTGGACATCGGCTCCGTCGAGGTCCTGCGCGGGCCGCAGGGCACGCTTTTCGGCCGCAACACGGTCGCCGGCGCGGTTCTCGTCGAGCACAGGAAACCCGATCCGGCCGGTTATTCCCTGAACGGCGCCGTGCTGTTCGGCAACTACGGACGCCTCGACATATCGAGCATCGTGAACGTGCCGCTGGTCGGCGACAAGGCCGCGCTCCGGGTGGCGTTCAAGTCCTCGAACTTCGACGGCTTCTATCGCGACTACCACACCAACGAACATGTCGGCGGGACCGACCGGATCACCCTGCTGCCGTCGCTGCGGATCATGCCCAACGACAATCTCGACATCCTGGTGCGCGGCGAGTTCGTCAGGATGCGGGACGATTCCTACCCGGTCCAGAGCCGGCAGCTATGCCCCGCCGACGGCGCCGGCGACTGGAACCCGCTCGCGGGTCCGCTGGTGCCGTTGCTCGCCTATCTCTCCGAGGGGCCGGGCGCCGCGCGGCTCTGCGCCCGCGAGCCGAAGGATCTCGATCTCTTCGTGGAGCGGAACGAGGCCGTGGGCGTGGGCTCGGACTACGACATCTGGGGCATCACCGGCGAGGCCACCTACACCGTCGACGGGCTGGGCGCCTTCACCTATGTGGGCAACTACCGGAAGGTCGAGGAGGACGTCTATCAGGACGTGGACGCCGCCGCCGTCCCGGCCTTCTTCACCCACCGCCAGCAGTGGCACCGCCAGACGACCCACGAGCTGCGCTTCGCGTCGGACTTCTCGGACAGATTCGACCTGGTAGCCGGCTTCTTCTATTTCAACCAGCGCTACACGATCGAGAACGACTACGCGGGCGCGATCTTCGACCCCAATCTCGGCCTCGCCATCGCCGGAAGCCTGGGCGCGCCCACGGGCCTGACGGTGGCCGACATCAACGAGTTCGCCCCCGCCTTCGGCACGGCGACGCAGAGGAACTGGTCCTGGGCGGCCTACACCCAGGGCAAGGCCCGCGTGTTCGACCGGGTCTCCCTGGTCGCCGGCCTGCGCTACAGCAAGGAAAGGAAGGACTTCGTCAATTGCGCGCCGGCGGCGTTCAACGATCCCCAGCAGCGGGTGTGCAACCTCGATCCGAGTGATCCGTTCCGCTACAACTACTTCGATTCCGCGGTCGATCTCGACCCCGGCAGGAAGAACACCTGGTCCAACCTCAGCCCCAAGGCCGGCATCGAATACCAGCCCTGGGACAATCTGCTGCTGTTCGCGACCTGGAGCCGGGGCTTCTGCTCGGGCGGCTTCGACGGCCGGTGCGGTTCGGCGCAGACCTGCCAGCCCTATGACGAAGAGCGGCTGGACTCCTACGAGATCGGCGTGAAGTGGGACGGCCTCGACGACAGGCTGCGGGTGAACCTCACCCTGTTCAGGGCGAACTACCAGAACGCGCTGGTCGGCGTCGTGCGCCCGGCGCTGACCAACGGGGCGCCGGAGACCGTGACCACCAATGCCGGCCGCGCGCGGTCGCAGGGCGTGGAACTGGAGGTGAGCGCCCTGCCCGCCGAGGGCCTGACCCTGTGGAGCAGCCTCGGCTACCTGGACTCCGGCTACCAGTCCTTCTGCGCCGACATCAACGGGCCGGAGGCCGTCGCCCCGGGCGACGTGGCGGGCGCGCTGGCGGCGTCGTGCAACGCGGGCGAGGCCTTCCAGATTCCCGACGGGCGCTGGCTGATCCCCACCGACAACTCCTATCTTCCGCGCGTGAAATCGCCGAAATGGTCGCTGTCCGCGGGCTTCGCCTACGAGCTTGCCGTGGGGAACGCCGGGACGGTGGAGTTCGCCGGCGACTGGCACTACGAAAGCCGCTCCAGCATCTCGCCGAACGGCATTCCGGCCGGCAACATCGTCGGGGTCGTCAACTACGACGGCGTGCTGGTGAGCCCCTACAGGGACGCCCACCACATCGTGAACGCCAGCGTCACCTGGCGGGACGCCGACGACCGCTACAGGATATCGGTGTTCGGCAAGAACCTCACGAACACCACCTACCTGATCGACGGCCTCAACATCGACGGGCTCTTCACGCGTTACAACCGCAACTATCCCAGGACATACGGGATAGAAATCTCGTTCTCGCTCTGAACGAGACGCCCGGGCGCCGGGCCGGAACAGGTCCGGCGCCTGCTACCACTCGCCCGTGTTGCCCATGCTGGCCCACGGCTCGGCCGGCGGCAGGGCCTGGCCTTTCTGGAGCAGCTCGATGGAGATGTCGTCGGGCGAGCGGACGAAGGCCATGCGGCCGTCGCGCGGCGGGCGGTTGATGGTCACGCCCTTGTCCATCAGGCGCTGGCACAGGGCATAGATGTCGTCGACCTCGTAGGCCAGATGACCGAAATTGCGGCCGCCGCCATAGTCGTGCTCGTCCCAGTTGTAGGTCAGCTCCACCTGCGCGTCGGGCTGGCCGGGCGGCGCCAGGAAGATGAGGGTGAAGCGGCCCTGCGGCACCTCGAGGCGGCGCAGCTCCTCGAGCCCCAGCTTGTCGACGAAGAAATCCAGCGCGGCGTCGAGATCGCCGACGCGCAGCATGGTGTGAAGGTAACGCATTGCTTTTCTACCCCGCATTGAGTTCGCCATGAGTATAGCGGATGATCGCCGGGGACAACCATCCGCCTTCGCGGCGCATAGGAGGGGCAATGCTGTATGGTCTGATCGCGCTGGCGCTGGTCGCGCTGGTGTTCTATGTGCTCTACGTCAAGCTCATCACCAAGCGCAACCGTGCCCGCGAGGCGCTGTCGAGCATCGACGTGCAGCTTCGCCAGCGGCACGACCTGATCCCCAACGTGGTCACCCTGGCCCAGAAATTCATGACCCACGAGCGCGAGCTGCTCGAGAGCGTGGTCGCGGCCCGCAATCAGGCGCAGGCGCCCTACAGGCCCGAGGATCCGGACGCGGTGCGCCGGCACCTCCAGGCCGAACAGCAGCTTTCGGCGGGGCTGAGCCGCCTGTTCGCGGTGGCCGAGGCCTATCCGGAGCTGCGCTCGGCCGACACCATCATCACCGCCCAGCAGACGCTGAACGAGGTCGAGGGGCACATCGCCGCCGCGCGCCGCTTCTACAACTCCGCGGTCACCGACCTGAACAACGCGGTGGAGATCTTCCCGTCCAGCACGATCGCCGGCATGGTCGGCGTGAGGCAGATGCCGTTCTACGAGATCGAGGACGCGGCCGCGCGCCAGCCGGTCAACGTGGCCGACTACATGAAGTAGCCGCGTCATGGTCGACGGGTCCGCGCCCTGGCTGGACGGGTTCGACGCCTTCCGCGCGAAGGAGATCGATCCGCTGGTCGCCGAGCTGGAGGAAGCGCGCAAGGCCGCCCGCGCCGCGGCCCGCGGCCGCGCCCTGTGGGTGGTCCCGCTCGCGCTGGCCGTCATCGGCATCGCCTTCTGGCTGATCCCGGTCGATTTCGCCCTGATCGCCGGCCTCGTCGCCGGCGGCATGGCCTGGGCCTACATCCAGTCGCCCGTGATCGATCACCAGAAGGAGGTGAAGGGAAAGCTGGTCGGCCGGCTGTGCGCCTTCTTCGGCCTGGACTTCGCGCCCGAGCCCGGCCGCGATCCCATCCCCGAGCTGCGGCGCGTCGGGCTGCTCCCCGGCCACAACCGCGAAGCGAAGGAGGATCAGGTCTCCGGCGTCTATCAGGGCGTCCGGCTGGAGATGACCGACCTGCATCTGCGCAACGTCAGCGGCTCGGGCAAGAACAAGCGCGACGTCACCGTCTTTCGCGGTCCGGTCTTGTGCTTCTCCTTTCCCAAGCGCTTCAACGGCACCACCATCATCAAGCCGGACGGCTCGCTGATCGGCAACTGGCTGGGCGGCTTCGGCATGGGCGACAAGGAGCGCGTCCGGCTGGAGGACCCCGAATTCGAAGCCTGCTTCGAGGTCTACGGCACCGACCAGGTCGAGGCCCGCTACCTGCTGACGCCCGCCTTCATGCAGTACCTGATGCAGCTTCGCCGCGGCCTGGGCAAGCGGATGCAGGCGGCGTTCAGCGGCGAGAGCCTCTACATCGTCGCCAACAACAACCAGAACCGGTTCGAGATTCGCGGCTATTCCGCCAGCGGCATCAACGAGCAGCTCGACAGCTTCATCGCCGACCTGGACATCGTCTTCAGCGTCATCCGGACGCTGAACCTGACGTCGACGACGCGGCTGTGACGGATTGCTCCCCCGGTTGCACCCTTTCCGACGGTATGCGAGTCTTCCTTCACGACTGAAGGGAAAGACCGATGAATCGCCGCAAGCTGCCATTTTCCGATGTAGAGGTTTCGCGCCTGGGCCTGGGCTGCATGAGCATGTCCGCCGCCTATGGCGAGCCGGACGAGACGCAGGGCGAGAAGACGCTGCGCCGCGCCGTCGAGATGGGCGTCACCTTCCTCGATACGGCCAATGTCTACGGCATGGGAAAGAACGAGGAACTGATCGGCCGCGTCCTCGGCCCCGTGCGCGACAAGGTGCAGATCGGCACCAAGTTCGGCTTCGTGCCCGGCGAGAAGGGCGCGGTGTCGGTCGAGGGCCGGCCCGAGATCGTGCGCGCCCGCTGCGAGGAGAGCCTGAAGCGCCTGGGCACCGACTATATCGACCTCTATTACGCCCACCGGGTCGACCCTCAGGTACCGGTCGAGGACACGGTCGCCGCCATGGGCGCGCTGGTGACCAGCGGCCTGGTGCGCGCCATCGGCCTGTGCGAGGTGAATTCGGATACGCTGCGCCGCGCCCACCGCATCCATCCCATCTCGGCGGTGCAGTCCGAATACTCGCTGTGGAACCGCGAGCCCGAGGGCGGCATCATCGAGACCTGCCGCGAGCTGGGCGTAGCCTTCGTGCCGTTCAGCCCGCTGGGCCGCGGCATGCTGACCGGCGCGCTGACCGAGGCGACCCAGTTCGCCAAGGGCGACATGCGGGCCTTCCTGCCGCGCTTCAGGGAAGGGAACTTCACCAAGAACCTGGCGCTGGTCACCCGCCTGCGCCAGATCGCCCTGGCGAAGAACTGCACCCCGGCGCAGCTCGCTCTCGCCTGGGTGCTGGCGCAGGGCGACGACATCATCCCGATCCCCGGCACCAAGCGGGTGGCCATCCTGGAAGAGAACGCGGCCGCGGCGGACCTGACGCTGGACCGGGCGACGCTGGACGAGCTGGACCGGCTGTTCCCCGTGGGCGCCGCCATCGGCGAACGCTATCCCACGCAGATGGGCCGACTGGCGCAGCAGGATCGCCGGTGAGAAAGTAGCTCAGCGCAAAAGCCGTTTGGATCGGTATCTCTTGGGTTTCCCTCTCGGCGGAAGGAGAGTCCGATGGGGGCAAATGAAAGCGACAGATCGAGCCAACCTTACCGGCTACGGATCATTCCTCCCTCACCCTGCCGCGCAGGCTCTTCACGCCCGACCGCTTGGCCTTGTCCTTGCGGCGTTCCTCGCGGGCGGCGAACGTAGGCTTCGTCCTGTGACGCTTCACCGGCGGGACCGCAGCCTTGCGGATCAGGTCCACCAGCCGTTCGAGCGCGTCGGCGCGGTTGCGCTCCTGGGTGCGGTATTGCTGCGCGGTGATGACGAGGATGCCGTCCTGGGTGAGCCGACTGCCGGCCAGCTTCATCAGCCGCACGGCCACGTCGTTGGGCAGCGAGCGCGAGAGGCGCACGTCGAAGCGGAGCTGCACCGCCGTCGCCACCTTGTTGACGTTCTGGCCGCCGGGGCCGCTTGCGCGGACGAAGGTTTCCTCGATCTCGCTGTCGTCGAGGCTGATCGCGTCGGTGACGGGGATCGAGCCCAATGCTATCCGCGCGCCGCGGCGTCGAGCGCCGCCGACATGCCGGTGTAGGAGCCTTCAAGCGCCCTGGCGACATCGGCCGGATCGGCGCCGGGCGCCGCCTCGAACTCGCCCTTCCAGTCCAGCCGGCAGCCGCCGGGAATATCGTTGACGGTCACCACCGCGCTGTATTTCGCCATGCCGATGGGCTGGCCATACATCAGCGTGTAGCCCTGGGTGCGGGTGCCGTGGTCGTTCCGGTCCAGCCGCTCGGCCATCTTGCCCAGGCCCGGCAGCTCCAGATGGCGGATGGCGCCGACGCCCTCGCCTTCCAGCCGCAGCGTGCCGTTGCCGCCGCCGGCCCAGTTCAGGAAGCCGCCGAAATCCGACAGCACCGCCCAGACCTTGTCCGCCGGCACCGCCAGCTCCTTCACGCAGCTCACCGTTCCCATCGCCTCGCCTCTCCCCT
>CAZVVC010000088.1:0-11927 GCA_964630425.1 uncultured Bifidobacterium sp.
GAGGCGCGCACGCCGATCGCCCCGTTGCGCCCGGCGATGGCGCTGACCTGCTCGATCAGGTGGTCCACCTCGGCGGCCGGCCCGTCCAGCTCGCAGATCAGGATCGCCGCCGCATCGGCCGGATAGCCGGGCGCGCAATATTCCTCGACCGCGTCGATGGTGATGCGGTCCATCATCTCCATTCCGGCGGGAATGATGCCCGAGGCGATGATGTCGGCGACGCAGGCGCCGCCCGCCTCGATGCTGTCGAACGACACCAGCAGGGCGCGCACCGTCTCCGGCTTGGGCAGGATGCGCACCGTGACCTCGGTGACGACGCCCAGCAGCCCTTCCGAGCCGGTGATGATGCTGAGCAGATCGTAGCCCGCCGGGTCCAGGTATTTGCCGCCGATCCGCAGGATGTCGCCGTCGATGGTGACCAGTTCCACGCCCAGGATGTTGTTCACCGTCAGGCCGTATTTCAGGCAGTGCACGCCGCCCGAATTCTGCGCCACGTTGCCGCCGATGGTGCAGGCGATCTGGCTCGACGGATCGGGCGCGTAATAGAAGCCGTCGTCCTCGACCGCCTTCGTGATGCCCAGATTGGTGACGCCCGGCTGGGCGACGACGCAGCGGTTGGCGTAGTCGATCTCCAGCACCCGGTTGAACTTGGTCATGGCCAGCAGCACGCCGCCGGCGATGGGCGTCGCCCCGCCCGCCAGCCCGGTCCCGGCCCCGCGCGGCACCACCGGCACGTCGAACTCGCGGCACAGCTTCAGCACCTCGGCCACCTGGGCCGTGGTCTCCGGCAGCACGACGATGCCCGGCATCTGCCGGTGCATGGTCTGCGCATCGGTCTCGAACGGCTTGCGGGCGATCTCGTCGGTGACGACGCACTCGGGCGCCAACACCTGGCGGAACCGCGCGGCGAGCGCGGACAGATCGGCGGGTTTGGGTTGGGGGGTGGCGACGTTCATGCGGGCACTATAGCCGCCCTCCCTTCAACCGTCATCCTGCCCTTCGGCGGCATGACGGCTGATGAATGTGGGGTTTACCCGATCAGGTCGTCATACAGATCGCGCCAGTCCGGGTTCATTTCCTCGATGATCCGCAGTTTCCACAGGCGGTTCCAATTCTTGAGCTGCTTCTCGCGGTAGAGGCGGTATCGGCCATGCCGTGCTGTTCGTACCAGACCAGCATGTGCACCTTGTATTTCTTGGTGAAGCCGTCGAACGTGCCGTTCCTGTGCTGGATGACCCGATTCAACAGGTCGCTGGTCACGCCGATATACAATGTCCCGTTGCGCCGGCTGGCCATGATGTAGACGGCAAATGACTTTTCCGATCTGGACATTGTTGCATCGGCAATTGTGAATACGCCTCGAATATAGACAGATAACGCGCCTTCTTCACCCCCTCGTCATCCTGCCGAAGGGCAGGATTCAGACTTGACAGTTCACGCGCTTCCTTGCGCCAGTCTGGCTGGATTGCCCGGTCTGGATCCTGCCCTTCGGCAGGATGACGAGGGGGAGGATGCTGCCTCAGAATTTCACCGGCCAGTTGGCCAGCCTGTGTTCCCCCACCCCGCCAGGCCGCGCATGGGCCGCCAGCGCGCGGATGATGAAGTCGCGCGTGTCCGGCGGGTCGATGACGGTCTGGGCGGCGAAGGCCTCGGCGAAGTCGAAGGCGGAGGTTTCGCCGGAGACCGCCTCCAGCAGATCGGCGAACTTCGCCGGGTCGTCCTCGTATTTCACGCCGTGGACCACGTTCACGGCGGTCGCCGGGTCCATGAAGCTGATCTCGGCGATGGGCCAGACGGCGGTTTCGCTGGAGCGGCCCACGTTCATGTTGTGCAGGGCCATGCCGAACGCCTTCCTGAGCACCACGGTCACCGTCGGCACGCTCACCTGGTCGAGCGCCAGGATCCAGTTCATGATCTTGCCGCCCAGCTTCTCCTTCTCGCCGGCGCGGCCGATGAAGAAGCCGGGCGTGTCGGCGAGGAACACCAGCGGCACGTTGAAGCTGTCGCACAGCACGATGAAGGGCAGGGTCTTGTCGCAGGCCGCGGCATCGAACGCACCGCCCTTGAACAGCGGATTGGAGGCGACGATGCCCACGCTCCTGCCGCCCAGCCGCGCGAAACCGGTCACCGCCACCTTGGCGAAGCCGTCCTTGAGCGGGAACCACGAACCCTTGTCGGCGATCACCTCGATGGCCTTGCGAATGTCGTAGACCTTGTTGCGCTGGTCCGGAACGATCTTCAGCAGCCGGTCCTGATCTTCGCCCGAACCTTCGGGCACGGGCGCCTCGGGCGGCGGCTCGCGGTTGCTGGACGGCAGGTAGCCCAGGAAGCGGCGGACGATGTCGAGCGCGTCCCGGTCGGTCTCGGCGACCGCGTCGATCATGCCGGTCTCGTGGGCGTGGACGCGCCAGCCGCCCAGTTCCTCGGGATCGACCGGCTCGCTGATGGCCAGCTCGGTCACGCGCGGCGAGGCGACGCCCATGATGGCGCCCTTGCGCATCACCACGAAGTCCGAAACCATCGCCTGCCAGGTGGAGCCGCCGAAGCTCTGGCCCAGGATGGCCGAGACCCAGGGCACCACCCTGCCCTTCTGGTACGAGCCGCCGGCGAAGCCGGTGATGGTGTCGGCCATGCCGCGCGCGCCCATGGCGTCGGGGATGCGCGAGCCCGAGCACTCGCCCAGCTCGATCAGCGGGAAGCCGGAGCGCTGGGCCGATTTCTTGACGTAACCGTGCTTCTTGCCGGCGATGGCGGCCGAGGACGCGCCCAGCACCGAGAAGTCGGAGGCGCAGACGCCGACCCGCCGGCCGTCGATGGTGCCGAAGCCGCTGACCACGCCGTCGGCCGGCGTCCTGTCGCGAATCTCGGGGCGGTCGGCGACGGCGAGCGCGCCCACCTCGTGGAAGCTGCCGGGATCGAGCAGGCCCTCGACGCGTTCGCGGGCATTGAGCAGGCCGACCGCCGCCATGTTGGACAGGATGCGCGGCGAGCCCATCGCCTTCGCCTTGCCGGCGCGGCGGCGCAGTTCCTCGCGCTTGTCGTCGAAGCTCATGGTCCCTCCCCTTGGCCGGACGAAACCCTAGCAGAACACGCCGCTTGGGCGCACGTCCCAAGCAGGCTAGGATACCGCCCGGTAAAGCGGGGCCTGGGGAGGACGCGGGATACCATGAAGTTCAGCCATTCCACCGGACGCGCCTACGATCACGAAACCGGCTGGCGCATCAACCCGGACGCCGGCGACGCCGCGCCCGAGCGCAAGTTCCCCTATGTGGACAATGGCACCGACAGAATCGACGCCGCGCGCTATTACGACCCGGATTTCGCCCGCCGAGAATGGGAGCGCCTGTGGACCCGCGTCTGGCTGATCGCCGGCCGCGCCTCGGACATCCCCGCCGTGGGCGACTGGTTCAGATTCGACATCGGCGACCAGAGCATCATCGTCGTCCGCGCGGCGGAAGGGCCGGACGGCCTGCGCGCATACCACAATGTCTGCCATCACCGCGGCAACCGGCTGGTGCTGGCGGATTTCGGGCATGGCGAGCATTTCACCTGCGCCTTCCATTCCTGGCGCTGGAACATCGACGGCAGCCTGGCCCGCATCACCGACCGCGAGACGTTCCGCGCCCCGGTGATCGACGACGAACCGCCGCTGACGCCGGTCCATCTGGACCAGTGGGGCGGCTTCGTCTTCGTCAACCTGGACGAGACGCCGTCACAGGGGCTGCGCGAGTTCCTCGGCCCGCTGCCCGGCCAGCTCGCGCCGTTCCGGTTCGAGGGCATGGTGGTGGTCAAGGACGTACAGACCCGGTGGCCTGCCAACTGGAAGACGGCGCTCGACGCCTTCCTCGAAAGCTACCACGTCCATGCCGTCCATTCGGAAATCCTGCCGTTCTACGACGATTACCACCAGCAATGGGACCTGCTGGAGAACGGCATGAGCCGGATGCTGATGGCGTTCGCCGCGGTCAGCCCGCGCATGGCGGACCAGGCCAGCGTCAATGACGGGCTGAAGATGATGCTGGCGGACGCGGGCATGGACCCGGACGCGTTCGACGGCACGGCCGGCGAGGTGCGCAAGGCCATCCAGCGGCACAAGCTCGCCGCCTATGAGCGGGAAGGCTGCTGGCACGACGGGCTGGTGGAGAACCAGGCGACCGACGACTGGGCCTATTTCATCTTCCCCAACGTCACCCTGAACATCCACCCGGAAGGCTTCCTGTTCCAGCGTTTCCGGCCCGATCCGCGCGATCCCGAGGGTTTCGTCTACGACGTGCAGGTGATCCTGCGGCCGGTCGAGAACGCCAGGCCGCCGGTCTATATGGGCGTGGAGGACGGCACCGACTGCTCCGGCCGCACCCGGCCCGAACGCCAGCACATCAGGCACGGCGAGCCGGGCCTGGGCTTCGTGCTGCAACAGGATTCGGTGCTGGTGCCCGTGGTGCAGCAGGGACTGCACTCGCGCGCCTTCAAGGGCATGCGCTTCAGCGAGCAGGAACAGCGCCTGCGCCATTTCCACAGGGAACTGGACCGCTATGTGAGCGGGGAGAAGTAGCCTCCCCGTTCGTCCGGGTGCTTCGGCAAAGGTCGCACCCCACGACAAAACGTGAGTTTGCGAGCGTAGCGAAGCAATCCAGCCGTGCCGTTGACGGTTGTGTGGCGGCTGGGCTGGATTGCTTCGCTACGCTCGCAAACTCAATCTGGGAGTTCGGCGAACCGTCTACAGGCGAAGCACGAGCTTGGCGATGATGTCGCGCTGCACCTCGTTCGAGCCGCCGAAGATGGACGAGGCGCGCTTGTTCAGGTAGGTGCCGATGGCCGGCGGCGCGTAGTCCGGGCCCGGCAGCCAGTCGTTGATCTCGTAGAGCGGACGCCCGCCCGCCGGCATGGGCGTGGCGTAGTAGTCGAGCGCCTCGACCATCAGCTCGCTCATGCGCTGGCCGAGATCGACCGAGGTGGACTTCATGATGGAGGATTCGGCGCCGGGAGGCTGGCCGGCAGCCAGCTTCGACATCATGCGCAGCTCGGTGATCTCCTGGGCCATGACGCCGATCTCCACCTTGGCCAGCTCGGCCGCGAAATGGGAATCGCGGATGAGCGGCTGCTGGCCGTTGAGCTGCGACGAGACGACCGCCTTCAGCTTGGCCATGCCGGCCTTCAGATTGCCGGCCGAGCCGCCGCCGCGCTCGAACTCCAGCAGGAACTTGGCGTATTCCCAGCCCTGGTTCTCCTCGCCCACCCGGTTCTCGACCGGCACGCGCACATCGTCGAAGAACACCTGGTTCACCTCGTGGTCGAGGCCCATGGTGATGATCGGGTCGATCTTGATGCCCGGCGTCTTCAGGTCGATCAGCAGGAAGCTGATGCCTTCCTGCTTCTTGCCCGTGTTGTCGGTGCGCACCAGGCAGAAGATCCAGTCGGCGTGATGGGCGTGGGTGGTCCAGATCTTCGAGCCGTTGACGACGTAATGGTCGCCGTCGCGCACCGCGCGGGTCTTCAGGCTGGCCAGGTCCGAACCGGCGCCCGGCTCAGAATAGCCCTGACACCAGTAGTGCTCGCCGTTGAGGATCCTGGGCAGGAAGAAGTCCTTCTGCGCCTGGGTGCCGAAGGTGAAGATCACCGGCCCCACATAGCGGATGCCCATCGGGATGATGCCCGGCGCGCCGGCCAGCGCGCATTCCTGCTGGAAGATGTAGCGCTGGGTGGCGGTCCAGCCCGTGCCGCCATATTCCTTCGGCCAGAAATAGGCCAGCCAGCCCTTCTCGTAGAGCTTCCTCTGCCACTTCTCGGCGACGTCCTTCTCGACGAAGACGGTGGTGGTCTTCTCGGTGGCGCGCTTGATGTCGTCGGTGAGGTTTTCCCTCAGGAAGGCGCGCACCTCGTTCTGGAACGCGAGATCGTCGCCCGTATAGGTCAGGTCCATGTCGGCTGGCTCTTCTGCATAGATCGGATGTGGCGCGCACTATAGGCACGCGTCCGACGGATGCAAAATAAACTTCGGAAATCTCAGCCGACCAGGCGCCGGGCGAGCTGCTCGAAGCGGGCGGCCAGCGGGTACATGTGCTTGTATTGCAGGATCTGCTTGCCGACGAGCTTCAGCCGGTCCTCGAACCGCAGATTGGCGAAGGGCGGGATGAGCGGGGTGTTGAACGGCTTGATGTCGCCACGCTGGAACTCCAGCGCCATGCTGACCCGCGGATGCCTGGCGAAGCGGCTGGTTCCGCTGCCCCAGTGCAGCACCGCCTGGTTCCAGCAGAAATAGTCGCCCGGCTGCCCCGGCAGAGCGCGGATATAGGGCAGATCCACCTTCCAGTCCTTCTCGCGCTCGGTGTTGTACACCGGGTCGCGGTTGGCCGGCAGGATGTACATGCAGCCGTTCTGCGGATGGGCCTCGGTCAGCGGCGCCCAGACGGTGAGCGACAGCGGCACGCCGTTGGACGCCAGCGAGTTGCGCCCCTTGTCGCGGTGCGGGCGCCAGCCGGACTCGCTCTGGGCCGGATCCACGTGCCAGGTCCAGAAATCGGGCAGCACCCGGTAATCCTTGCCCAGGAAGTGGGTAAGCATGGGGTGCAGCGAATAGAAGCACTTCCAGGTCTCGTCGAACAGGAAGATGAAGGCGGGCGGAATGTCGAGGGCCTTGCAGGTATACACCGCCTCGGCGAGAAGCGGCGCGTATCTGGCGAAGGTCGCGTTGCCGTCCTGGAAGTAGCCCTCCTCCAGCATCCGCTCGGTATGCAGCTTGCGGGTGTCCGAAGGCAGCACGCCCGTGTCCCCGTCCCACGCGTCGAGCTGCGTGCTGATGGACAGCCGGGGGAAATGCGACGTCCAGAACGCAGGGCTGTGCAGTTCCCCGGCGCGGGCGTCGATCGACAGCGTGGTGGCCGTATCCAGCGCGTTCATGGTGGTTCCACTTCGTGGAAGCGGGGCCTCGCGGACGGCATCCGCCGCTTCTTCCGGACGCCGCCTGCACTATAGGATCGTTCCCCTTTTCGCGGCAAGACGGTCGGCGCGGGACATTGGCCGCGGCGGCGCCGGCCGCTATGATCCCCGAGGGCAGCGAGGGAGGACACCATGCCGAGCATTCTGGTGACGGGCGCGAACCGGGGACTGGGCCTCGAATTCGTCCGGCAATATGCCGCCGACGGCTGGCGCGTCCATGCCTGCTGCCGCGATCCGGCGGCCGTCCCCGCCCTCGCCGGCATCGCGGCCGGATCGGACGGCAGGGTGAGCGTCCACGCGCTGTCGGTCGGCGAGCCCGCCTCGATCGCGGCGCTGGCGCGCGAACTGAAGGGCCAGCCCGTCGATATCCTGCTCAACAACGCCGGGACCTACGGCCTCAAGGGCTTCGCCGACGGCGGCATGGAGGCGCAGGCGTTCGGGAGCATGGACTATGCCGGCTGGGAACATGCCTTCGCGATCAACACCCTGGCGCCGCTGCGGATGATCGAGGCCTTCATCGACAATGTGGCGGCCTCGGAACAGAAAAAGATCTTCACCATCTCCAGCTCCATGGGCTCGATCGCCGAGCCGCCGGGCGGGCACCTGGCCTACGGATCGAGCAAGGCGGCGGTGAACTTCGTCATGAGCACCCTGGCGATGGAGCTGCGCGGCCGGGGCATAACGGTGATGTCGCTGCACCCCGGCTGGGTCGAGACCGACATGGGCGGCGCGGCGGCGCCGCTGAAGGCGTCACAAAGCATCGCCGGGCTGAAACGGGTGATGGAGGCCGCTTCGCTGGCGACCTCTGGTCGGTTCGTCGGCTGGGACGGGAACCGGGTTCCCTGGTAGACGCGGCCCGAAGGGCTCAGAACATCCCCATGGCGCCGCGGTTCTTCTTCTCGGCCGGGCCGGTGATCAGCACCTGGATATCGTCGCCTTCGACGCGCAGCTCATAGGTCTTGATCGGCGCCCAGGCCGGCGGGCCGAAGCTGCCGTCGATCAGGCTGAAGCGGGCGCCGTGGAGCGGACACATGATATGATTGCCGCGGATGCGGCCGCCTTCGAGCGTCGCATCGGCATGCGAACACAGATTTTCGACCGCGTAGAATTCCCCCGTCTTGGTCTGCGCGATCAGAACGTCGTGGCCCTCGATCATGAAAGCCTTGCACTTTCCCTGCTCGATGTCGGCCGTCTTGGCGACGGAATGATAGGTCCCTTCGGACATTATGGTTCTCCGGTACGAACTGGCGGATGACATAAACGCTGCCACGCCACAAGGCAAGGAGGCCCTGCGCCTTCAGGATGCGCCCCCACGCTTGTGCGTGGCAATGGCCTTGAAGGCAAAAAGCGCCGACAGCACGTTGCCGGCGATGATGAAGCCCAGCACGGGCCAGACGGTGGAATGATCGAACCATCCCATGGCCTGCGCGGCGACCGTGCCGAAGGCGAATTGCAGGAACGTCATCATGCCTGCGGCGGTGCCCACCATGCGCGGCGTCGCCGTCAGCGCCCGCGCCGTCGAGGTCGGCAGCACGAAGCCCGAGCCGAAGCCGTTGATGACGGCCGGGCCGAACAGCGAGAGCGGATGGTTGTAGCCCGCCGCGAAAAGCACGACCGAGCTGGCGACGCCGATGCCGATGACCGCGAAACCGATCAGCAGAAGATGGTCGTGATCGACCGTCTCGGCCACCCGCGCCGTGATGAAGGCGCTCATCATCATGCCGAGGCCGCCGGCGCCCAGATAGAAGCCGAGCTGGTCGGGCGCGATGCCCCAGGCTTCCTCCGCCACATAGGGAACGCCGCTCATCATGCCGAAGAACGAGACCATCACCCACGCGCCGACCATGGTGTAGAGCACGAAGACCGGCGAGCCGAGGACGCTGAGATAGGCGCGCACGAGCGATATGAAATCCGGCATGGGCACCGGATCCTTCAGGGTTTCCGGGAACCGCGCGGCCAGCCACAGCAGCACCGCGAAGCTCATGGCCCCCGCCACCTCGAACACCATGCGCCAGCCGAAGGTGTGCACCAGGAAACCCGAGAACGCCGGCGCCATGATCGGCGCGATCATCACCACCATGGTCAGGTAGGCGAGGATGCTGGTGGCCTTGTCGTGACTGTAGAGGTCGCGGATCACCGCGCGGGAAATGACGATGCCGGCCGAGCCGCCGATCCCCTGCACGACACGTCCCGCGATCACCGTCGCCGCGTCGGGGCCGAACGTGCCCAGCAGGCTGCCGACCATGAACAGGGCGACGCCGGCGATCAGCATCGGGCGGCGGCCGAACCGGTCGGCCAGGAGGCCGAAGAACAGGGTCGACACCGCGATGCCGCCCAGCGTGGCGCTGACGAGCAGCGCGGCGGTGCTGGCCGAGATGCCGAAGGCGTCCTTGATCGGGGCGATGGCCGGGATGATGAGGTGCATGCCGAAGGGACCGAGCGCCGAGACGGCGATCAGTTGGACGGTCAGCGACCTCCCCGATGTTACACGCGTTGGACTCACGGTTGGCCTGCTGCCGGCCTGGGCCGGAAAAAAGGAACGACGCCCTGAATGTCTGGAGGGTGATTTTAGAGCGACGGGTGCCTTAGCACGGAACGGCCGGCCGTCACCAGAAGCAAAATCGGCGCCCGCGACTTTTCGATTCTCGATTTTTGAGGCGTCCCGGAGATTTCTGCTAAGGTTCCCGTAACACTGACCAAAAGGACAAGGGGAGACCGCCATGCTGCTCGAGAACAGGATTTCCATCGTCACCGGAGGCGGCAGCGGCATCGGCCGCGCGGCGGCCATCGCCCTGGGCCGCGAGGGCGCGACCGTGGTCATTGGCAACCGCTCGGCCGACAAGGGCGAGGCGACGTGCCACGAGATCGAGAAGGCCGGCGGCAAGGCGCTGTTCGTGCGCACCGACTGCTCGAGCGCCGAGCAGTGCGAGGCCCTCGTCGCGCGCACCGAGAAGGAGTTCGGCCGGCTGGACCTCGCCTTCAACAATTCGGGCATGTTCCACGAGACGCTGGTCCCGATCCACGAGATGACGCTGGACGAGTTCAACCGCGGCATCGACCTGAACTTCAAGGGCACGTTCTACTGCATGAAGTACGAGCTGGCCGCCATGCTGCGCGCGGGCGGCGGCGCCATCGTCAACAACGCCTCGATCTACGGCGTCAAGGCCCTGCCCGGCCTCAACTGGTACACCGCCGCCAAGCACGGGATCATGGGCCTGACCAAGTGCGCCGGCCTCGAATACGCCGACAGGAACATCCGCGTGAACGTGATCTGCCCCGGCAACACCAAGACCCCGCCCATGGACGCGGCCACCGGCGGCAACGACGAGGTGTTCGCCCAGGGCGTGCCCATGAAGCGGCTGGCCTCGGCCGAAGAGATCGCGGATGGCGTGGTTTTCCTGCTGTCCGATAAATCCAGCTACATGACGGGTGGCGCGCTGCACGTGGATGGAGGCATGATCGCTGCGTAGACACTTTCCTGGGGAGGAAATGAATCGTGGGTTCCGTTACGCCGTTCCGCGTCGATGTGCCGGATTATGAGCTCGACCGCATCAAGCGCCGCATCCGTGAATATGAGTGGTTCGAGGAGCCGGTCGACGCTGGCTGGCAATATGGCTGCAACCAGGCCTATCTGCGCGCGCTGACCGACTACTGGCAGAACGACTACGACTGGCGCAAGGCCGAGGCGACGCTCAACGCGTTTCCCCAGTTCAAGGCCAAGGTGGACGGGATCGACATCCATTTCGTCCACGAGCGCGGCTCCAATCCCGACAACCTGCCGATCATACTGCTGCATGGCTGGCCGGGTTCGTATTTCGAGCTGCTGCACCTGACCGGTCCCCTCGCCCATCCGGAGAAATTCGGCGGCAGGGCCGAGGACGGGCGGGACGTGATCATCCCGTCGCTGGTCGGCTACGGCTTCTCGGGTCCGCCGCCCAAACCCATCGGGCCGCGGGCGCAGGCCGTGTTCATGAACGGGCTGATGACCGGGGCACTGGGCTACAAATCCTATGTGGTCCAGGGCGGCGACTGGGGCGCGCTGATCGCCGGCTGGCTGGGCTTCGACTTCGGCGCGGACAAGGGCGGGCCGGTCAAATCCATCCACATGAACCTGGTGGGCGTGCGCCCCGGCGGCACCGCACCCGCCGGCATCGCCGGCATGGCGGCCCCTCCCGAAACCGACGAGGAAAAGGCCTGGGCCGCCCGCGCCGAGCAGCGCATGGCGGTGGAGCGCGGCTATTTCATGGTCCAGGGCACCAAGCCCCAGTCGCTGTCCTATGCCATGATGGACAGCCCGGTGGGCGTCGCCGCGTGGCTGACCGAGAAATTCCACACCTGGTCCGACCTGTCGAACGAGGGCAAGGAAGGCGGCGAGATCGAGAACGTCTACACCAAGGACAAGCTGCTCACCAACATCATGCTCTACGTGGTCACCCGGCGGTTCAACACGGCCGCGTGGCAGTATTACGGCGTCGGCACCGAAGGCAGCTTCGCCTTCCCGCCGGGCCGGCGCTGCGAGGTGCCCACGGGCATCGCGTCCTATCCCCGCGAGATCGCCCCGGTGCCGCCGCGCTCCTATGCCGAGAAGGCCTACAACGTGGTGCACTGGAAGGACCAGCCCAAGGGCGGCCACTTCGCGGCGTTCGAGCAGCCGGACATTTTCCTGGAAGACCTGCGGGAATTTCTGAGGAATTGGGGATAAGTCACTAAAATATATTGTCATCCCGGCGAAATCCGGGATGACAATCGAGGTGTGATGAAACAGCCTTTCACCGTTCATATCCCCAACCACGACATCGAGCGCATCATGGCGCGGGTGCGGGCCTATGAATGGTTCGAGGAGCCGCTCGACGCCGCATGGCAGTACGGCGCCAACGGCACCTATATGCGGGCGCTGTGCGACTACTGGCTGGACCGGTTCGACTGGCGCGAGGCCGAGGCGAACCTCAATCGCTTCCCGCAATTCAGGGCCGAGGTGGACGGCCTGCCTA
>CAZVVC010000089.1:0-11874 GCA_964630425.1 uncultured Bifidobacterium sp.
GCGCGCAGGAACGCCGGCGCCCAGATCGCCTTCGGCATGGGCACCCATTTCTGCCCCGGCGCCATGCTGGCCCGGCGCGAGATGATCTCGGCCTTCGAGATCCTGCTCGACCGCACCGAGGACATCCGCCTCGCCCGTCCGCTGCCTGAGCACACCCACCAGCCGAGCATCTTCCTGCACCAGCTCCGCGAGCTGCCGATCACGTTCAGGAAGCGGTGAGGGGAACTCAGCCCTTCGCCGCCCGCCTGGCCTTGCGGCGCTCCAGCAGTTGCTCGCGCGTCTGGCCGTAGAGCAGGTTCTTCGCCTCCTCGGAGATCTTCCCCGGCGTCGCCGCGATGTCGCGGCCCAGCGCATAGGCGCGCTTGACCGCCGGGCGCTCGCCCACGGCCTCGAACCAGCGTTTCAGGTTGAGCGTGTCGTCCAGGTTCTGGCCTTGCAGCTCGTGCAGGGTGATCCAGCCCCAGCAGGCCATGTCGGCGATGGAGTATTCGTCGTTGGCGATCCACTCGCGGCCGTCGAGCTGGTCGTCGAGCAGGCCCCACAGCCGCGCCACCTCGTTGGTGTAGCGGTTGATGGCGTAGTCGATCTTCTCCGGCGCATAGCCGCGGAAATGGTTGGCCTGTCCGCCCATGGGGCCGAGGCCGCCCATCTGCCACATCACCCATTCCAGCACCTTGGCGCGCCGGTAGGGATCGGCGGGCAGGTACTTGCCGGTCTTCTCGGCCAGGTGGATCAGGATGGCGCCGGACTCGAAGATGGACAGCGGCTTCCCGTCCGGTCCCGTCACGTCGTGGTCGACGATGGCCGGCACCCGGTTGTTGGGGCTGACCTCGAGGAACGCGGGCTCGAACTGCTGACCGACCATGATGTTGACCGGGACGATCCTGTAGGGAAGGCCGGTCTCCTCGAGGAAGATGCTGACCTTCCAGGTGTTGGGCGTCGGGAAATAATAGAGGTCGATCATGGCGCCGCCTTTCACGCGAGCAGCAGGTAATAGGCCGAGGCCGCGACCATGTAGCTCAGCGCCAGCAGGGTCGACTGGATGCCGACGATCCGGCCGAAGCTGGCCATCTCGTGCCTTGTATAGCCCCAGGCATGAAGATAGCGGGCGGCGGTGAACAGGCCGCCGCCGAAATGCACCATCAGGGCCGGCGCGCCCGACCATTCCAGCACGATCAGCAGGGCGAGGCCCGTGGGGACGTATTCGGTGTAGTTGGCGTGGACGCGGGCGATGCGGTCGGCGGTCTTGTCCTCGTTGCCGAAATTCTCCACCGCCGCGCGCACCCGGTTGTGCAGCACGTTGTAGGTCAGGATCACCAGCAGCAGGCCGAGCAGGGCGGTGTACCACAGGCTTACCGGCACCTGGGCGCCGCCGCGCAGCGGAATGCCGGGGCCGAAGACGTTGGCGGCGACGATCAGGATCACGCCGGCGGCGAGGCAGGCCCATGATCCCTTCATGAAGTTGCCGAAGATGCCGACCATCATGGCCGGCAACTTGTGCTCCTGCGCCTCGGGCGCCTTCACGTAAGGCAGGATGCGGCGATAGGCATAGGTGATGCCCAGCCCCACCATGATGAAGGCAAGGCCCACCACCGTGCCGAAAACGCTCAGATTGACGCCTTCCATGTCCTCCCCCTTCGGTTTCCCGTGCACTATAATGCACGGCCCCGGCAGGCCCGCAATCGCCATCGCCGCGCCGGACTTCGCGCCCGGAGCAGGTTTCTGCGGCCTTGCAGGCGGCGGGGGAACCGCACTAAGTTGCACGCCACGAAATCCGGCCGCGGACTCGCCGCGCAGATCGGCCGTCCGCAACCCATTTGCCAGGGGAGTTCAATGACGACAGCCCTCACCTATCCACCGCGCACGCTCGGTCCCGAGCAGGACGCCATCCGCGCCGAGGTGCGCGACTTCCTGCAACGGGACTATGCCACCGGCGGCTTCGGCCGCGGCCAGGAGGCGATGGCCCGCTACGACGTGGAATTCTCGCGGCGCTGGGGCCAGGCCGGGTTCATCGGCATGACCTGGCCGAAGAAATATGGCGGCCGCGAGCTGACCTTCCTCGACCGCTACGTGGTCATCGAGGAGGCGCTGGCCGCTGGCGCGCCCGTCGGCGCCCACTGGGTGGCCGACCGCCAGAGCGGCCCGCTGCTGCTGAAATACGGCACCGAGGAGCAGCGCCAGCGTTTCCTGCCCAGGATCGTCAAGGGCGAGGCGTTCTTCTGCATCGGCATGTCCGAGCCGGACAGCGGCTCGGACCTGGCTTCGGTGCGCATGAGCGCCACCCGCGTCGACGGCGGCTGGCACCTCAACGGCACCAAGCTGTGGACCTCGCTCGCCCATATCTGCCACTACATGATCGCGCTGGTGCGCACCTCGCCGGTCAATCCGGAGAACCGGCACGAGGGCATGAGCCAGATGATCGTCGACCTCAAGGCCCCCGGCGTCGAGGTCCGCCCGGTCTACAACCTGGCCGGCGAGCACCATTTCAACCAGGAAGTCTTCACCGACTATTTCGTGCCCGACGAGAATGTGGTCGGCGAGATCGGCGCCGGCTGGGAACAGGTGATGAGCGAGCTGGCCTATGAGCGCAGCGGGCCGGAGCGCATCCTGTCGACCTTCCAGACCCTGGTCGAGCTGGTGCGCGAGGTGGGCGAGGACCCGTCCGAGGTCGAGGCCCGCGCCATCGGCCGCCTGACCGCGCACCTGATGACCCTGCGCAACATGTCCGTGTCGGTCGCCGGCATGCTGGCCGACGGCAAGATGCCGGTCACCGAGGCGGCGCTGGTCAAGGACCTGGGCACCAACTACTGCAAGGACGTGCCCGAGGTGGCGCGCCTGATCCGGCCGCCCGAGGACGGCGCCGGCAGCAATTCCAAATACGAGAAGATGCTGAAGACGGCGACGCTGATCGCGCCGTCGCTCACCATCCAGGGCGGCACGCGCGAGATACTGCGCGGCATGATCGCAAGGGGGCTCGGACTGCGATGAACGAAATGCGCACGCTTATCCTCGACACCGCGGAACGCATCTTCCGCGACATCTGCGACCAGACCCTGGTCGACAAGGCCGAGAAGGGCGAATGGCCCGCCGGCCTGTGGCAGACGCTGGAGGACTCCGGCCTGACCCAGGCCTCCGTTCCCGAGGAACGGGGCGGCGCGGGCGGTACCATCGGCGACGGCCTCTATTTCCTCAAGGCGTCGGGCCGCTATGCGGCGCCGCTGCCGCTGGCCGAGACGCTGATCGCCGGCGTGCTGCTGGCCGAGGCGGGCGCCGACGTGCCCGCCGGTCCGCTCGCCGTCGCCCCGGTCCGCAAGGGCGAGGTCATCGAGTTCAGGGACGGCACGCTCTCCGGCACCGCCTCGCGGGTGCCGTTCGCCCGCGCCGCCTCGGCCATCGTCGTGGCGACCTCGGCCGGTCTCGCCGTGGTCGATCCCGCCTCGGTGACCATCGAGCAGGACAAGAGCATGGCGGGCGAGCCGCGCGACACCGTCGTCTTTGACGGCGCGGCCGCGACCATCGTCTGCGGCGTCGTGCCCGAGCGCATCTGGCAGCTCGGCGCGCTGGCGCGCTCGGTGCAGATGGCCGGCGCGCTGGAAGCGATCCTCGCCATGTCGGTGCAGTACGTGCAGGACCGCAAGCAGTTCGGCCGGGCGCTGTCCAAGTTCCAGGCCATCCAGCAGTCGCTGGCGGCCATGGCCGGCCAGGTGGCCGCCGCCTCCATGGCGGCCGACACGGCCATCGAGGCGACCGAGGCCGGCGACGGCGCGGTGGCCGTCGCCGTCGCCAAGGCCCGCGTGGGCGAGGCGGCGGGCGTCGCCGCCGAGCTGGCCCATCAGGCCCACGGCGCCATCGGCTTCACCCACGAATACGCTCTGCACCAGTTCACCCGGCGGCTGTGGGCCTGGCGCGACGAATTCGGCGGCGAACCCCATTGGCAGGCCGAGATCGGCCGGCTCGTGGCCAAGGCCGGCGCCGACGATCTGTGGAAATTCGCCTCGCGGACATAGTTCGCCCTTGTCTTCTCGACGTGGTGCACCATCTGGCATATGCTTGGGCATATGCCAGATGGAGTCACTTGATGGGCGTTGAACGCCACGTAAAACTGTTCCGGAATGGCCGTAATCAGGCCGTGCGCATTCCGAAGGAGTTCGAGCTCCCGGGCGACGATGCCGTAATGCGCAAAGAAGGCAACCGTCTCATCATCGAGGCAGCAAAACCCAGGTCGTTGCTGGCGTTGCTCGCGACACTCGAGCCACTCGAGGAAGATTTTCCCGAGATCGATGACCCGCTTCCTGAAGAATTCGACTTGTGACGAGGTATCTGCTGGACAGCAATGCCGTCTCTGACTTAGTCCGGTTTCCGCAAGGATCTCTTGCGGACCGTGTCTACAAGATCGGCGAAGATGTCGTATGCACCAGCATCATTGTAACTGCGGAGTTGCGGTACGGTGCGGCCAAGAGAGGCTCCGAGCGCTTGAGTGCTCAGTTGGAAGAGGTTCTTGGCGCGCTGGATATTATCCCGTTTGAAAGTCCCGCAGATAAAATTTATGCCGATCTGAGAGCATTGCTGCAAAAGACTGGCCGGTTAATTGGATCTAATGATTTGTTCATAGCAGCCCATGCCTTGACTTTGGGTTGCGTGATCGTGACAGACAATATTCGTGAATTTGAGCGGGTTCCCGGCTTACTTGTCGAGAACTGGCGCCGTTAGGCCTCTCTAGAAAATCGGCCCGACGATCCCGAGCTGGGCGGCCTTGGCCACCGCCTGCGTGCGTGTCACGGCGTTCAGCTTCTGCGCGGCGTTCTCGATGTGGAAGCGTGCCGTCGACGGCGAGATGCCCAGGATGGCGCCGATCTCCTGGTCGGTCTTGCCCCGGCCGGCCCAGGTCAGGCATTCGATCTCGCGGCTGGTCAGGTAGATGAACGCGGTTTCGGGCGCGATCATGCCGCGCGCCCTGTCGGCGAGCTGCATGAACTGCAGCGAGGCGAGCAGGAGCGCGCGCCGGTGCTCGCGCCAGATCGGCTCGATGTCCAGCGCCGGGTCGCGGTTGAGCCACGACACCGAGCCGACCCGTCCGCGCGAAAGATGGATCGGCACCACGATGGCGCTGTGGACGCCCTGCGCGGCGTTCCAGTCCAGCACCTTGCGCTGAACGGGCTCCAGCGCCGTTTCCTGTCCCCACGGCCCTTCCAGCTTCCAGAAGAACGGCAGGTGCTGGAACCGGCACGCATGGGTCGTCGGGCTGGTCAGCGTGTAGTTCTGCGCGACCCACTCGTCGATCGCGGCCTTGTCCCAGCCGAACAGCTCGGCCAGCCGGTTGCCGTGCTCGTCGGTCAGCGGCACCGTGGTCGAGATGTCGTCGAGCGCGGCCACCAGCGGCAGGCCGATCAGCTCGCCGATGCGCCGCAGGATGCCGACGCCCTCGCCGAGCAGGGTCGCGCGATCCAGCGCGTCGAGGCATTCGTTGACGTCGTTCAGGCCCATGCCGGCCGCCGCTCCCCATCCTGTCGATTCCGGGAGGTAGACGTTACAGGCCCCGGGGCGCAAACTCCAAGCATCGGGAACACGGGGAATGTGCCCATAATGAACAAACCTGAGCAGTTCAGCCTGCTGGATCCTGCCGTGCAGCAGTGTCCTTTCGCCTATTACAAGGCCCTGCGCGACGAGGCGCCGGTCTATCTGATGCCCGAGACCGGCATGTTCATCGTCACCTCCTACGATCTGCTCATGGAGGTGATGAAGAACAACAAGGTCTATTCCAACCTGGCGCCCGCCGGCCGCCGCGCCGGCCTTTATTGCGAGGAAGCCGAGCGCATCATCAACGAGAAGGGCTATGGCCGGTTCATGCCGACCATCGTCAACAACGATCCGCCCAGCCACACCACCTATCGCGGCCTGGTCAACGACGCCTTCCGCGCCGGCCGCATCCGCCAGATGGAAACCTACATCACCGAGGTCGTCGGCGAGCTGATCGACACCTTCGCCGGCAGGGGCGAGGTGGACGCGGTGGCCGACTTCGCCGTGCCGGTGCCCATGTATGTGATCGCCGACCAGCTCGGCGTGCCGCGCTCGGACTTCCAGCGTTTCAAGGAATGGTCCGACGCCTGGGTCGTGGGCCTGGGCATGCCGGTGCCGGACGAGGTGCTGATCGAGGCCGCCGAGAAGGTGGTGGAGATGCAGCACTACATGATCGCCCGCATGGCCGAGCGCCGCATCGAGCCGCGCGACGACATCATGAGCGACCTGGTGCAGGCCTCGTACAACGGCGAGCGTCCGCTGACCGACAAGGAAGTGCTGTCCATCGTCGAGCAGATCCTGGTGGCCGGCAACGAGACCACCACCAACGGCATCGCCAACGGGCTGCAACGCCTCGCCGAGGAGCAGGATTTGCAGGACCGGCTGCGCGCCGATCCCGGCCTGCTGCCCAAATTCGTCGAGGAGATCCTGCGCATGGAATCGCCGGTGCAGGGCCTGTTCCGCTACGTGACCGAGGACACCGAGCTGGACGGCGTGCGCATCCCGAAAGGGTCGACGGTGATGATCCGCTATGCCGCCGGCAACCGCGACGAGGCCAAGTTCGAGCATGCCGAGGAGTTCGACCTGGCGCGCCGGAACAACGGCGCCCACATCGCCTTCGGCTCGGGCATCCACCACTGCGTCGGCTCGCAGCTCGCCCGCGCCGAGATGCTGGTCGGTTTCCGCGCCTTCCTCGACCGCTTCGCCCGTTTCGAGCTGGCCGTGCCCGCCGGCGAAATCCACTATCATCCCAGCTTCGCCCTGCGAGGGCCGACGAAACTGCCGCTTCGACTGACGCCGAATGCTGGTTGAAACCGCCCAGAACATGTAAAAGATGCATAAGCGCATGAAATGCCCAGCCAGGAGACACTGACATGCTGACGCAAGATCAGATTCGCGACATCCGCCAGCAGATCGATTTCGAGTTCAAGCGCAAGTCGCCGCCGGAAGGATTCCCCAAATTTCCCGACCTGCCCGCGGGCCGCTACAACGACCCCGAGTATTTCGAGCTGGAGAACAAGCACTACTGGAACAAGGTGTGGATGCTCGCCGGCACGCTCGACGAGATTCCCGAGCCGGGCAACTACATGCTGTGGGAAATGGCGCGTCAGCCGGTCGTCATCGTGCACGGCAAGGACGGCGTGGTGCGCTCGTTCTACAACACCTGCCGCCACCGCGGCGCGCCGGTGGTGACCGAGAAATACGGCACGGCCGAGCATGGCCTGGTCTGCGGCTATCACGGCTGGGTCTACAATCACCAGGGCGAGCTGGTCGGCCTGCGCGACCGCCGCGACTTCGTCGATTTCGACATGGAGTGCCGCAGCCTCTATCCGGTGAGGACCGAGATGTTCGGCAAGCTGATCTTCGTCAACTTCGACGACGACGCGCCCAGCCTGCGCGACTACATGGGCCCGATCTATGACGAGCTGCAGGAGTTCCAGTTCCAGAACCTGCGCCTCGTCGACCACTATGTGTGGGACCTGCAATGCAACTGGAAGATCGCCATGGAAGCCAACATGGAGGTCTATCACGTGAAGTCGATCCACCCGACGACGGTGGACCCGGCCCTCGATTACCGCGGCAACGTCAACACGCTCTATCCGCACGGCCATTCGCGCATGGTCGCGCCGAACCGGGTCGCGGGCCGCAAGTCGGGCTATGCGCAGGCGGGCACGGGCCTGCCGGAGATCGAGACCGTCGGCGAGATCGGCCGCACCTGCACCCAGTCCTATCACATCGAGCCCAACTGGGTGTCGCCGCTGGGTCCGGTGCTGTTCCCGGTGCTGCATTTCTGGCCGGTGAACATGCGCGAGACCAAGTACGAGATCCGCTGGTTCGCGGCCGACTGGGGCACCGGCCCGGTGCCCGAGATCTGGCGCAAGCAGATCGAGTGGTTCAACGTCGTCATCACCGAGGACACCCAGTTCGGCGACTGGATCCAGAAGTCGGTGGACTCCTTCGCCTTCAAGGGCGTGCCGCTGTGCTACCAGGAGGCGCGCATCTACCACATGCACCAGAACATCGACAAGGTGATCGGCGTCGACAAGGTGCCTGCGCACCTCCGGGCCGAGCCGGTGATCGGCGACGAGTGGATCCATCCCAACGACACCGCCGAGCGGCTGCGCCAGCAACAGGCGATGGCGGCCGAATAGGCAACCGGGTTATCGTCGGAGCGGGCGGGGGAGCGATCCACCGCCCGCTTCGCGTTTGAAAAGGGGAGACGAACCGTGAGCCTGATCCGCTATCCGATCGAACAATACGCCTATGTGGTCGACGACATCGAGGCGGCGTGCATGCGCTGGGTCGACCTGGTCGGCGCCGGGCCGTTCTTCCTGATGCCGCACCACAAGTCGCGCGACACCGTCTATCGCGGCAAGCCCTGCGACGTGGATGTGTCCTATGCCTTCGGGCAGGCGGGTCCCGCCCATGTCCAGCTCATCCAGGTGCACAATGACGAGCCCTCCTGCTACGGCGACATGTACCGGCGCGGCGAGCAGGGCTTCCACCACTTCGCCATGCTGGTGCCCGATATCGACGAGGAGAAGCGGCGGTTCCAGAAGGCCGGCTGCGAGACGGTCACCGAGCTGTTCTCGGCGGCCCGCGTCGCCTACATGGACGCCCGGCACCTGTTCGGCTGCTTCGTCGAGCTGTACCAGGACAACCCGCAGGTCCGCGCCTCGTTCAAGGAATGGAAGGACCTGCACGAGGCCTGGGACGGCAGGACCGATCCCATCCGCGTCCGCAACTGGACGCCGCCGCCGAGGTGAGGCGGCCGTGACCGGTGCGGTCGAGGGATCAACAAGGTCTTTTGCCGGCGGTCATGTCCCGGCAATATCGCGGCAATGATATTGGAACAGGGGAAGCCGATGACCGAAACGAAGCGTGGGCCGCTGGACGGAATCCGTGTGCTCGACATGTCCACCGTCCTGCTCGGCCCGTATGCGGGACAGATCCTGGGCGATCTGGGCGCCGACGTGATCCGGGTGGAATCGCCCAAATCCGACATGACGCGCTGGGCCGGCCCGTCGGCGCATCCGGGATTCGCGCCGATCTTCATGAACTGCAACCGCAACAAGCGTTCGCTCTGCCTCGATCTGAAGAAGGACGGGGCGTTGCAGGCGCTGCTCGAGCTGGTGAAGACCGCCGACGTCTTCCTGCACAATGTGCGGCTCGAGGCCGTCGAGCGGCTGGGTCTGGGCTACGAGGCGGTGCGCGCCATCCGGCCGGACATCGTCTATGTCCATTGCGTCGGCTTCGGCAGCGACGGCCCCTATGCCGGCCGTCCGGCCTATGACGACCTGGTGCAGGCGGCGGCCAGCGCGGTCAGCCTGAACCGGCTGATCGACCCGGACGAGGAGCCGCGCTACATGGCGACGCTCGCCGCCGACAAGACCACCGGCCTGCACGCCGCCTACGCCACCATGGCGGCGCTGTTCCACCGCGAGCGGACGGGCGAGGGCCAGTTCGTCGAGGTGCCCATGCTGGAGAGCTTCGCCTCGTTCCTGATGATCGAGCACATGAACGGCCACACCTGGGAGCCGCCCCAGGGCGATTACGGCTATCACCGGATCATCAACATCAACCGCAAGCCCTACCGGACCAGGGACGGCTACATCTGCATCATGCCGTACTCCACCGACCAGTGGCGCCAGGCGCTGCGCCTCGGCGGCATCCCGATCACCGACGACGACCCGCGCTTGCAGACCATGGGTGGCCTGGCGCGGCACTTCCGCGAACTCTACGGCCTGCTGGCCGAGGTGACCGCGACCCGCACCAGCGACGAATGGATGACCCTGCTGACCGAGCAGGACATTCCGGTGATGCGGATCAACCGGGTCGAGGACCTGAAGACCGAGGAGCACCTGTCCAGCGTCGACTTCTTCGAGGCGCGCGAGCATCCCACCGAAGGCGTCTGGCGCTCCATGCGCCAGCCGGTGAAGTTCTCCGCCACCCCCGCCGCGGTGCGGCTCGATCCGCCGGGCCTGGGCGAGCACAACCGCGAGGTGCTGATGGAGGCGGGATTGAGCGCCGAGGCGGTCAGTACGCTCGAAGCCTCCGGCGCGCTGCACAGCCTGATGCCGAAGGAGTGACGTCGCCCTTCGTATTTCCCTCTCCCTTTGGGAGAGGGTTAGGGTGAGGGGCGTTTTGTGTTACACGCTCCGGCCTTGTCCCGTCATCGGCAACGCCCCTCACCTTCCCACGCGCTACGCGCGCGGGCCCCTTCCTCTCCCAATGGGAGAGGTGAAGTAAGGGAGAAGGGAGGAGTGTCTTACCCTTCCCAGACGACCCGGTTCTCTTCGACGAACATGGCGCGGGTCCCGTGGCGGTCGAGGAACGTCTCCACCGTCCGGTCGGCGGGCGCGGCGGCGTCCCGTTCCTGGGCGGCCGCGTCGGACCACCACAATTCCTCGACGCCGTCATAGAGCGGCTCGGCGCCGGCATAGGCCTCGGCGATCGGCAGCGACTTCACCCAGCGCTGGAGCCCGGCGCCGCCGGCCAGCAGCGGCGCGGGGCGCGCCAGCCAGAACGCCTCGAACGCGGCGCGGCTCATGGACGGGTGCCGCTTCAGGAAGAACAGCGCCTTCACCGTCCGGGCGTCGCGCGCCAGGCTGGGCCCTTCGATCATCACCGTCTCGTGCACCAGCACGCCTTCGGAGCGGACGCGCATGAAGGCGGGCTCGTCGATGAACGCGCCGGTCATGTATTCGGGCATGGTGGTCAGGCGATAGGCGGCCTCGAGCGAGTCCAGCCATACTTCCGGGCAGCCGTCCGACGGCGGCTGGAAGCCCGGATAGGGCCTGGCGGCGCGGTGATTCTGCACATAGCGGCGCATCACCGGCACCAGCTTCACCGCGTGATCGGCGTGCGGACCGCGCCAATGGGCGTGGAACTGTTCCTGGCTGATGTCGCCGCGCTTGTGCAGCATCCCGAAGGTCTTGATCATCGTCCACCCCTGTTTCCCGCGCCTCCCCAGCGCGTGCGCCGAAACTGTAACAGGCGCTTCGCGGGGTGCAACGGCGCTTTCGTCTTGGCAATCCGGAAACCTCCCTGCAAACTTGTTACCGGGGAGAAAATTACGATGACGAACATGGATGCCGCCGTGCCCGAAGGTGGGAAGCTCAGCAGGAAGGTGATCTTCTTCTACGGCCTGACCGACCTTCCGGTGATGATGTCGCTCATCCCGCTGGCGGTGTTCCTGCCCAATTTCTACACCAGCGACCTGGGCCTGGACCTGGTGATGGTGGCCAACGTGCTGCTCGTCACCCGGCTGCTCGACCTGCTGATCGATCCGCTGATCGGCCGGCTCAGCGACATGAGCACCTCGCGCTGGGGCCGGCGCCGGCCGTGGATCCTGGCCTCGGCGCCCATCCTCGCCGTCTCGTTCTACATGCTGTTCCTGCCGCCGCCCGACGCGACCATCTGGTACCTGACGGGCTGGATCATGCTGATGTGGATCGGCTGGTCCATGCTGCTCATCCCCTATTATGCCTGGGCGGCGGAGCTGACCAGCGACTTCCACGAACGGTCGGTGGTCACCGGCTGGCGGTCGATGGCGGGCGTCGTCGGCCAGTTGCTCGCCCAGCTCCTGCCCGTCGTGGCGCTCGCCTGGTTCGGCTATGGCGGCACGGGCGAGACGCTGAAGCTGGTCGGCATCCTCGTCGTGGTGCTGGTGCCGGTCTGCATCCTGCTGACCGTGACCCAGGTGCCGGAGAAGCAGAACTACATCCGCTCGGTCATGCCGCTGATGCAGGGCATGAAGCTGATGTTCTCGCACGGGCCGTTCCTGCGGCTGGGGTTCGCCTTCCTGCTCGGCTTCACCGCGCTGCCGATCACCACCACGCTCTACCTGTTCTACAT
>CAZVVC010000090.1:0-11826 GCA_964630425.1 uncultured Bifidobacterium sp.
GGGGGGGTGTGCTCCCCCGGTGGGAGGGAAATGTGAGCGTTCTAGCATCGTCGATCATCACCAGGGTCAGAGCCCAACTCGCGGACGAGGGCGCCGTTAAGCGGTGGACCGACAGCGAGCTGATGCGCTGGTTGTCTGACGGGCAGAGAGCGGTGGTATCCGCCGTACCCGCGGCAACATCGACTGTTGCCGTCAAGGCGCTCGACGCAGGATCTCGCCAGACCATACCATCGGGGGGCTACCGGCTGATCCGGGTGGTGCGCAACCTGACGTCCGGCGGCGTCGCGGGTCCTGCGATCACGGAGGTCTCGTGGGACCTGCTGGATCTGCAGTATCCTGCGTGGCATGAGTCGGCGACAGCGGATCAGGATGTAAAGGCCTATGCCTTCGACCCGCGGGATCCGACCGCGTTCTACGTATTCCCGTCGAATAACGGCACAGGGTCCGTGCAAGTTCTCTACTCCGCGCTCCCCGTCGAGATCTCCAGCCTGAGCGCGAATTTGAGTGTTCAGGACATCTACCAGACACCACTGTTCGATTACGTCATGTATCGCGCACATCAAAAGGACAGTGACTTCGCGGCCGGGCGTGAGCTTGCCGCCAGTTACCTTGAGGCGTTTACGTCGCTTCTGACGATCTTGGGCGCGCAGGCGCAAGGAGGCCAGTAATGGGAACGATCACGGCCGAGGCCATCATCAACAAGGCGGCGACGGTCCTGATGGACGTCGCCAATGTCAAGTGGAGCCGCGACGAGCTTCTCGGCTGGCTGAATGATGGCCAGCGTTCCATCGTTTCGATGGTCCCGGAGGCGAGCTCTACCATCACCACTATCTCGATGACGTCCGGCACCCGGCAGTCGCTCCCGGCCGGGGCCTGGATGCTGCTCGACGTCACACGCAACATGGGTGCGAACGGCTCCACGCCGGGCCGAGCGGTGCAGCGCATCGACCGCCACACTCTGGACGAGTCGAACCCCAACTGGCAGTCCGCAACGCCCGTGACGTCGATCAAGTGTTACATGTACAGCCTGCGCGACCGAAGCCATTTCTACGTCCACCCGCCGGCTGACGGTACGACGAAGGTGGAGGTGATCTATTCGGCCCACCCGACGGACATCTCGGTTGAGAACACTGCGATCGGCATTCACGACATGTATCAGCCCGCGCTTCTGGATTACATGCTGGCACGTGCCTTCAGCAAGAAGTCTCAGTACTCGGATCCGGCCGCGGCCACCGCGTACTTCAACGCGTTCACCTTGTTCGTGGTGACCAACGCGCAGGACGCGGCGCAGCTGACCTCCATGCTCGGCGCCCTGCGTGAGAACATTGCTCCGACGGTCGGCACCACGCCCGGCGGGCCTGCACCGGCGGCCTAAGCATGGGAACCCTCACCGCTGAGACCATGATCGACCGGGTCGCGTCGCAGCTGCTGGACAAGAACAACGTCCAGTGGACGCGGCCGGAGCTGCTCGAGTGGCTCAACTTCGGGATCCGTCAGGTCGTGGCCGTGCAGCCGCACGCCAACGGTACGGTCGCCGCGGTCAAGCTCGTGGCCGGGTCGCGCCAGCTCCTGCCCGCGGACGGCTTCCTGCTGATGGACGTCATTCGCAACATGGGGGTCTCGGGCGACGTCCCGGGCCGCGCGGTCCGCGCGGTCTCCAAGCAGCAGATGGACGCCTTCCTCCCCGCATGGCACGGCGACGTCAAGACGACCGTGGTGACCAACTGGTGCGTCGACATGCAGGATCCGACGGTCTTCTACGTCTACCCGCCGGCGAACGGCAACGGCTACGTCCAGATCAATTACGCCGCGGTGCCGCCGAAGCTCGACGACGAGACCGACACGATCCCGGTCAGCGACATCTACGAGGCGCCGCTGCTGGATTACATGTGCTACCGAGCGCACGCCAAGCGGTCGGAGAACCCCTACCACGCGGCCGCCGCGGCGCAGTACATGCAGGCCTTCAGCGAGCAGGTCGGCGCGCTTGATTCCGCCCGGGCGGTGAACAACCCCGCGTTGAACGTCATGCCGCGCACGGTCGAGGTTCCGGGAGGTGCCACATGACGGATACGCCGCTCGCGGATTTCCTGCCACAGGTCATCCCCTACATGCCCTCCGTGCCGGACCCGGTCGCGCTCGACGCCATTCGCAGCGCGCTGATCGACTTCTGCAACGCGTCCCACTGGTGGCTGGTCGAGCACGACCCGGTCACCACGCTGAAGGCCGTCGCCACGTACGATCTGGATCCGCCCGTCGACGCGCAGGTGATACGGGTTCACCACGCCTGGCATGACGGCCAGGCGCTGTTCCCGTCGTCGGAGGACGAACTTCACCGGCTGCTGGGCCCCACCTGGTACGAGCGGACTGGCACGCCGCGGTACATCTCCCAGATGAGCTCGTACGAGGTCATGCTGACCCCTACCCCCGAGGTGGCCACGACCAACGGTCTGCGCATGCTGGTCGCGCTTGCGCCGTCGCGCGGGTCGGACGCGGTCGACGAAGGGCTGTTCAACCGGTGGGCCGAGAAGATCGGCTACGGCGCCCGGGCGCGACTGCACGAGACGCCGAACACCACCTACTACGACCCGAAGGCCGCGGTCTATTACCGGAGGCTGTTCGCCGCCGCGATCGGCGAGGCCAAGGTCGAGCGGAACCGAGGGCTCACGCGGTTTCAGCCGCACCTCCGTCCTCCTCGCGGAGCTTGCTGACACATAGTAACATCTGTTACTTTATTCCACCTTCTCAGAACAGGAGCCTCACATGGCGAACAAGTCCTTCCAGTTCGGCACGAGCGTCAGCCCTAGCGACGGCCTCGAGCTGCCCAACGACATCGACATCGCCCTTGCGGCCGGTGCCGCGACGGACGAGATGGAGGTCACCATCACCGTCAAGGACAAGGATGGCAACCCGATCGCCGCCGTGCACAACCTGGAGTTCTGGTTTTCGGAGAGCGCCGCCGGCATCGGCCTCACCGGCGATTCGTACTCCGGTGCCCTCACCGCGAAGACCGGTGCGATCCTGACGGCCTTGACGGCGAAGAAGCACGCCATCGTCACGACGGCGGCGACCGGCATCGCCAAGCTTTCGATCGTCGACTCCGCCAACCCGGTCGACCAGTACGCCTGCGTCAAGAGCCCGGTCACCGGCCGCATCCATGTGTCGGCCGCCTCGGCCGGCAACTGGGAAGGCGTGTAAGCGGCCTGACGCATGTCCCGCCGGATCAGGCTAGTCACAGGCGATACGCAGCCCCCGCTCACAGTGGCCCTGACGGACCATAACCGGGGGCTGCCCATCGACGTGTCCGGTGCCGTGGTGGTCCTGAAGTTCCGCCAGGAGGGGCAGGACGCGCTACAGGCGACGCTGACCGGCACGCTGCTGATCGGCGTTCTCCTGAATGACGGCACGATCGACACGACCAACAGCACCCCTGGCGCGGGCGGCCGCGTGCGGTTCGACTGGGCACCAGGAGATCTCGACTGTGACCCGGGACGGTACGAGGGCGAGATCGAGATTACCTACCCTGGAGGCACTGTGCAGACGATGTACGACCGCCTCAAATTCACGGTGCGCGAGGAGTTTTAGGATATGGCGACCATTGAGATGATCGTCCCAGCCGGGCAGGTCCTCTACACGTTCGTGCCGAACGAGACGTTCGTGAGCGACCAGTTCCAGTCCACCTATGTCGCCGGCGCGCGCTATTCCGTGCGGCAGGGCAACACCGCGCTGGACGCGGCCGTCCATGCGTGGGCCGATGTCGGCCGCGTCACGATCGAATAGGAGCAGCAGATGGCCCTTACTCACTCCACCGCGGCGAAGAACGCCGCGACCGACGCGGTCGTCGATCTGATCGACGCCGGGTCCGGCGACGCCAACGGCGACCTGGTCTTCATGACGGCCGGCAGCGCCGAGGTCGCCACCCTGGCGTTCTCGGCCACGGCCTTCGGCAACGCGTCCAGCGGCGTCGCCACGGCGAACGCCATCACATCGGATATCAATGCGACCGGCGGCACTGTCGCGCTGTTCAAGATCCAGAACAAGTCCAACACGGAGGTCCTGCGCGGCACGGTGACCGCATCCGGCGGCGGCGGGGACATCGAGATGTCGTCCACCGGCGTGGGCGCGGGCGACACTGTGGCGGTCTCCAGTCTGACCTACGAAGCCCTGACCCAGTAGAGGCAGCTGACATGGCTGCCCGGCAGGCGCTGTATTATGAGTCACTCAGCAGCGCGTCCTCGACGCTCTCGCTTGAGGCGGATAGTGCGTCGACACAGAAGCTCACGTTCAGCTACACCGCCGGTGGAGGGGAAGGCAAAGAGGACTGGCTTCTCATTCTGACGGGTGAGACGGCGACCGGGGACTCGGACGCTGTCCCGGTCCTCGTGCTTGAGGTAGGGTACGATGAGCTCCCTACCGGCGACGGAAGTTTGAACGAGGTAATTGTCGGCGGCGGGCTAAAGGACACGACCAACTGGCGCTCGTTGTGCACCGTGACCCGCCTCAACCTGAACCAGGGCGAGACCGCCAACGTCCGCGTCGGGTTCGCCAGCCTTGTTTCGACGGGCGAGACGGTCTACGCGAGGAACGTCCGAGCGCTGCTTATTCGTCTGGACATGGGTTCTGACCACGACTGGATGAGCTACCCAGACGAGACGGACGATACCCCCAGCTCTACATATACGACTGTCTGGCAACGCGACGACGCATACCTTAGCGCGGGTCAATATCTCATCGTGTCCACGGGGGTAGTCGTCGCGGCTGGAGATGGTGATACACGAGCGGCCGCTCGACTTCTTATGGACGGCGTAGTTATAGGGGAGATGGATCTTTTATACCTACGACAGGATGTAGAATTGGCTATGTCTCCGTTCCTAGTGTGCACGAAAGTTACCTTAAATTCTTATGATGCGCATGACTTTACGCTTCAACTGAAGAAGTCAAGCGGTAATTCTGTCTGGTCGCAATACTTTTCGATCGCGGCCCTACGTTTAGATGGTTTCGACCACAGCATCATCGATGAGCTGTCCTCGCCGATCGTGGGTTCTATAGGCACGTCGTATACCAACGTGCTGGCGGACAATCCGAGCCTCTTCGAGGGCGACTACGCAGCTTTTTTTACGGCCCAGCACTACAGCGCCAGCACGTCTCAAGACCACTTAATCCAGGCCCGCGTCGGGGGGTCGGTGGTAGCCCAGGCCAACATGGAAGGGTGGATCAGCTCGTCGCCATACGACCGGGTCGGCTTCGCAGGGTTGTGGTATAGTCAGGCACGTTCACCTGGTAACGTGACGTTCGACATCCGGCACAGTCTCGAGGCACCCGTCACTGGTGGGACGGCCAAAGCGCTTATCGCCATACTCGGGCTTGACGTCGTCGCACCCGCGGTCGTTGAGGCGGTGGGCACTTTGGCAGCCGGCTCGGCGTCCATGGGCGGCATCAGCGAGATCCTCCGCACAGGCATTGGCAACCTGGCAGCCGGCCCGGCGTCCATGGGCGGCATCAGCGAGATCCTCCGCACAGGCGCCGGCAACCTGGCGTCCATGGGCGGCACCCTCGCCGGTATTGGCGCGCTGATCCGCACCGGTGCGGGACCGCTGACAGGTGGCGGCGCGCGGAGCGCCGGCATCGCCACAGCTCACGGCAACCGTGTTGGTGCCGGCGTGCTGACCGGTGTCGGCGCACGAGTAAGCGCGGTATTCGCGGGCCCACCCACAGGCACGGGCGCGCTGACAGCCGGCGCCGGCGTGCTGGCCGGTACGGGCGCGATTACGCGCAACAGCAGCGGAGCCCTTAGCACGACTGCGCCGGCGGCAATGTTCGGTACGGGAGGTGTCACACGTAACGGTAGCGGAGCCCTTAACACATCGGCGCCCGCGGCACTGTCAGGCTCCGTCGCGGTTACCCGCACAGGTGCTGCACATTTGAGGGGCGGTCAGGCGGGCGCCGCCGGCGCAGGCGAGATCGGGCGAACCGGCATCGGCGCCCTTGAGGCCGCGGGAGCTGGTCGCACCGTCGCCCTGGTTGCCCTGGGACGCACCATCATCCTGAAGGATACCGCCAGCATCCTCGACGACATCGGGCTCGTCAGGGAGTTTCTCCGCACGATCTCCGACACCCTCCAGGTTACCGACGATCATGTTCGACGGTGGCTGTCCGCGGCACTGGTGGACCCGGAGGTCGAGATGATTCAGCTGCGCTCTCCCGCCGGCGCCGTCGCGGTGCAGGTCCGGGAGATCAAGGCCCGTGTGGAGGAATAAGTTGATCACATACAATAACACCTGTTACTATATTCCGAACGAATGGAGGAGCCTCTGATGCAGGCCGACGTGGTTGCATGTGGCGCCGTGGTTACAGGCGAGCTGACCGTGGTCTTGCGGGATTCCCGCGGCCGCTTCAAGCGACGCGTCAAGACCTCGAACTTGGTGGTGACCGCAGGGAAGAACGTCATCGCCGACCGGATGAAGTCCTCGCCGGCGAAAAGCGCTATGTCCCACATGGCCGTCGGCAGCGGCACGACGGCAGCGAGCGCCGGCCAGACGGCACTGACGACCCAGACCGGGTCCAGGAAGGCCCTGACGAGCACGACGGTGTCGGGCGCGAAGATCACCTACGTCGCATCGTTCAACGCCGGTGAGTCGACGGGCACGATCACCGAGGCCGGCGTCTTCAACGCCTCGTCCAGCGGTGACATGCTCTGCCGGTCGGTGTTCACCGCCATCACCAAGGGTGCCAGCGACGTACTTCAGATCACGTGGGAAGTCACGATCCAGTAGGAGCGCGCAGGTGCACGACGATGTTGTTGCGGCCGCTAACGGCCTGTCGCTTGCGGCGATCATATCGACCCTGGCCGGGTGGTTGCCGCCCATCGCCGCGCTCGGCGCCATCATCTGGTACACCATCCTGATCTACGACCGGATCACCAAGGGGCCCAAACAATGACCGAGTACGCCGCTGCGACCTTCTTCCTGAACCTGCTGGCCTCCGTCGCCGCGATCGGCGTGCTGCTGGCGGCTCTGCGCGTGTTCGACTGGCTGCTGGGTGTCAGGTTCAAGGACGTGTGGCAGGAGATCTGCGATGAGAACAATGCTGCTGTGGCTCAGTACCTGGGCCTGCGTTTTGTCGGCTGCTGCATCGTCGTCGGCTGCGTCTTTTCCTGACCGGTACGACCGGCACATCCAGAGCGCGGTCGACCGCTGGTGGCCCGACTTCCCTGACTGGCTGTTCTGGAAGGCGCAGCTCTACCAGGAGAGCCTGTTGAACCCGAACGCGGTGAGCCCTGTAGGCGCCGAGGGCATCGCGCAGTTCATGCCCGGCACCTGGAGGGACGTCAGCCGTCAGATGGGGATCCCCTACGGCATATCGCCGCGCGACGCCAAGTGGGCGATCGACGCCGGCGCCTACTACATGGCCCGCCAGCGCCGCACCTGGTCGTCGCCGCGGCCGGACCTGGACCGCCACTTCCTCGCCGCGGCCAGCTACAACGCCGGCGCGGGCAACCTTCTCAAGGCCCAGCGGCTGTGCAGAGGCGCGGTCCTCTATGACGAGATCATCGCCTGCCTCCCCGCGGTCACCGGCCGGCACAGCCGCGAGACGATCACCTATGTCAAGCGGATCCAGCGCTGGCGCGCCGAGATGGGAGCGCGGTGATGTGGGTCTCCATCGCCAAGTTCCTCGGCGTCGACAAGGCTGTGGTCTTCCTTCTGGCGGGGCTGATCGGCGCCGCGGCGATCGGGTATGTCGGCTGGCGCCTCTACGATGCCGGCCAGGAAGCAGGCCGCGCCGAGGTCCAGGCGAAGTGGAACGAGGACAAGGCGGCGAAGGCCCTGGAATACGCCGCCCTGGTGTCCAAGGCGCGCGCGAACGAGCAGGCTATGAACGCCCGGATCGCCGCCGCCCAACAGGAGAGAGACCGTGCCGCACAAGATCGCGCTGATGCTGAGCGCCGTATTGATCAGCTCCTGCGGGAGCGTCCCGAAAGACCCGCCACAGTGTCCGGCGAGCCCCCGCCCCCAACCGCTTTCCAAGCTGGAACCTTCGGCACTGGCGCCTTCCTTTACCGCGAGGATGGAGAGTTTCTCCGCTGGGAGGCTACCCGAGCCGATCTCATTAGGGAGCGGCTCATCGAGTGCTACGCCTGGCACGACGCCGTGATAGGAGAATCGAATGAGACGAGACCGTAACTGGGTCTGGAGCGATCTGAGGTTCATTGCCCGGAAGAACGAGTTCTGGGGCGCGCTCGCCGTCGCCGCAGTGCTTGGTGCGATGCTCGGGTCCCTGGTGACAGTGCTCCTGATCTGACGTACACTCAGTAACACCTGTTATCAACTGCGAGGTGACGAGATGCAGAAGAAAGGCGAGTGCAAGAAGCTGCCGCCGACCAGCTTCCATGGCGTGCGGAACACCGGCGAATATCAGGCCGACATGTCTCGAGGGCCGACCGCCCCCTCGACGTCGCCGAAGAAGGCGACCGTCTCCGGCCGTCTGATCGACGGCCCCTACGGCGGCAAACGACCTGTATCGTAAGGAGTTACCATGACGATCGATTGGACCGAGGTCCAGAAGGCCACCAACGCGGAGATGGTGGCCGGCACCCTCATCGCCCGCATCGGCGGCGAGCATGTCGAGCTTGGCCGGAAGAAGGGCCTGGTGTTCAGCTACACGGAGCGGGGCGAGGAGATCGCTCGCGGTCTTGTGGCCGTGCGCGACGCCCGCGGCGATGACTCGAAGCCTGGCCGCAAGCGCCGGGGGAAGAAGCAAGCGGAAGCGCCGGCCGAGGATGAGACCGATGACGATGGCCTGGACGAGCTCAACCAGCTCCGGCTCGATCTCGCGGACGATGTCAGCATCGAGGACGTTCTGGACTGACGCATGCCGGTGATCCGGGTCGTAGGCTTTGACGGCGAGATCCCGCGTCGCGCCCCCACCATGCTGGGGGACAACCAGGCGCAGGCCGCTCGCAACGTCAAACTGCACTCGCAGGAGCTTCGCCCCTGGCGGAGCCCTGTGCTTGCCTACGACCCGGGCTTTGAAGGCGTGATGTCCTTCTACGCGCTGAGCAAGGGGCCGGACAGCCTGTGGCTGGCATGGCTGACGGCCGTCCGCGCCGTGACCTCGCCGCTGGCCGAGGACTCCGACAGCCGCCTCTATTACACGGGCGATGGATCACCGAAGAAGACCACGTATGACATGGCGCTGGCGGCCGGCGCGCCCTACACCACCAGCTACTACGAGATGGGCGTTCCGGCGCCCGCGACGCCGCTGGTGGCGACGCCTGAAGACGCTGGCATCGCGGACCTCTACCTGAACATCAAGTCGTCCGTCGGCGTCGCCGAGGGGCCGAGCGGCGTTACAGGGCCTGTGACGCGCACGCAGAAGTGGGTGTCTTACAGCGGATCCAACGACAAGACGGAGTGGCTTGCGCCGATCCCGCTGGAGAGCGGCGGGACTTATCGTCGGCTGAAGGTGACGGACTACGTCATGACCCAGGCCGGCCTTTACAGCCCCCACCGGGAGGGGCTTCTAGACCAGGTCTCAATCACCCGCACGCCTACCGGTGTCATCGTCGCCCCTTTCGACCAGTCGTCGTCGGAGCCAGCCGCCGAGACCATCGACACCGCGCCTCCCGTGGTCGATACGAGGGCTTACATCTACACCTTCGTGTCCTCGTTTGGCACGCTGAAGGAGGAGAGCGCGCCGTCTCCTCCTTCCCAGCTGATCACGACCCGGACCGACCGACCGGTCGCGCTGACGGGCTTCGCCTCGCCGCCGGCCGGCGCCTACAACATCACGCACATCCGCATCTACCGATCGGTCACCGGAGAGACGACGGATAGCTATCAGTTCCTGGACGAGATCGAGATCGGCACGACGTCGTATAACGACGGCGCCTCCATCCCGGCCCTGGGCGAGGTCGTTCCGACGATCGGATGGGATGTACCGCCGACCGATCTCGACGGCCTGATCTCCCTGCCCTACGGCTCGCTCGCAGGGTTCTCCGGCAAGACCGTCTACTTCTCCGAGCCCTACTACCCGCACGCCTGGCCGAGCGCGTACGGCATCAGCGTGCCGCATCCGATCATCGGGCTCGGCGTCATCGGCGCGTCGGTGGTCGTCATGACCACGGCCTACCCGTACATCATCAGCGGCCTGCCCGGCTCGCAGTCGACGGAGTTGGTGCCGATCAACGAGCCATGCGTCGCGCCGCGGTCCATCACCAGCGACGAGGCCGGCGTGATCTACGCCAGCCCCAACGGGCTGGTCACCATCGGTATGGACGGCCGCGGCCTCATCTCGACGCCGCAGTTCAGCCGGACGGAGTGGCAGGAGATCGTCAACACCGGCATGTCCGCCGAGGTATATGACGGCCGTTACTTCTGCATCACACGCGACCCCGCCCGCCCGCTCATGGTGTTCAACCGCCGCGAGCCGGGCACGCTGACGTTTCTCGAAATCGCCGCGAACGATCTGTGGGTCTCGCCTGAGCAGGCTCAGCTTTATTATGCGGCGACCGACGACAGCTGCATCTACCAAGTGGACGCCAACCCGATCGCCTTCGAGACCTATACCTGGCGCAGCAAGCGGTTCGCCTTGCCGCGCGGCGTGACGCTCTCGGCGTTCCAGATCGACGCGGATTTCCAGGCGCTGATCGACCCGTCGCGCTCCCTGCTCATGGATGTCTATGCCGACCAGGCGCTGCTGGCCTCCTACACCGTTACGGACCGGAGCCCGCTCCGCCTGCCCGCGGCACGCTACCGCGAGCTCGAGTTCGAGCTGAGAGGCAACCTCGATGTCCGGTCTGTGGCACTTGGGACGACCGTGTCGGAGCTGCGCAATGGCGAATAAGCCGGCCATCCCGACCATCCCGCCCGACAGCGCCGGCCGCTACAACGTCCTCATGGCGCTGAAGCAGAATGTGGAGTTGTTAACAGGTGTTACTAATGGTACGATCAAGCCTCTAGCCGCCGACGCCGGCATCGAGGATATTGTTCGTAAATTGAACGAGGTGATCAGTCGCCTCAATGTGAAATAGATATGTCACGCCTTGAAGTCGTCTCCGACCGAGAGCGTGCGCTCAAGCACTGCGAGGAGTATTTCTCCATCGGAGACGACACTTCCATTAAGGGTATTTGTCTGCTCAGAGACGGTGAGGTGGTCGCGGCTACTCTTTACCAGGACTACAACGGCTCGAACATCTGGGCCCACATCGCCGGTTCACCTGGCACCAACTGGGTGAACCGCGTGTTCCTGCGTGAGATATTCGCCTACCCGTTCCGTCAGCTGAAGGTCCAGCGCATCTCGCTGTGGATCGAGGCGAATAACCTGGCGTCCCGGCGCTTCGCCGAGAAGCTGGGCTTTAAACACGAGACGACGCTACGGGCTGCCGGGCGTGGAGGATTGGATGCGACCATCTATTGCATGTTCCGCGACTGGTGCCGCTGGGCGTGAAGCCGGCCGCACCTATTGCAAGAAGGACGTCAAGAACGACTACGACCCCCAGATCGGCGCCGCCGCCCAGGCGAACGTCGCGCTGGCGCGCGAGCAGATGCAGTACACGCAGGACTACTTCGAGAAGTACGTCGCCCCTGCCCTGCAGACCATGTCGCGCGCGCAGGCCCAGGAGTCGGCCAACCAGACCAAGATGTTCAACCTGCAGTACGACCTGGCCCGCAAGTCGGCGCAGCGGTACGAGAACTATGGCATCCCCGCCGAGAACGCCTACTACGACATGGTGCGCTCCTACAGCGAGCCGGGTGAGTTCGAGCGGCAGGCGGGCCTCGCGCTCGGCGACGTGCGCACCGCGGCCGCCGGCAACCAGCAGCAGATGATGCG
>CAZVVC010000091.1:0-11824 GCA_964630425.1 uncultured Bifidobacterium sp.
GCGGCCTGAAGCCGTCGAGGATGTGGCTCGACGCCGTGGTCAGCACGCCCTTGGTGCAGAACAGGTCCTTGATGGCGAGCGGGATGCCGTTCAGCGGACCGGCATCGCCCGACCGGCGCGCCGCGTCGGCGGCGTCGGCCATGACCAGCGCCTGCTCGGGCGTCTCGGTGGTGTAGGCGTTGAGCGCGCGGGCCTTCTCGACCTCGGCGATATAGGCCTGGGTCAGCTCGCGCGAGGTGAAGTCGCCCTTTTCCAGGCCGGCAAGGGCCTCGGCGATGGTCAGATCGGTGAGGCTGGTCATTATTCGATCACCTTGGGAACCGCGAAGAAACCGTTCTGGGCCTCGGGCGCGTTGGCGAGCACGTCGCCCTGCCGGTCGCCGTCGTTGACGACGTCGTCGCGCTGACGCAGCTTCGCGTGCACGACGCTGGTCAGCGGCGGCACGTCGTCCGTCTTCACCTCGGACAACTGCTCGACCCACGAAAGAAGCTGGTTCAGCTCGCCCGCCATGGGCTCGAGCTTTTCTTCCGGCAGTTTGAGCCGCGCGAGATGGGCGATGCGCGCAACCGTTCTGGTATCGACCGACATGAATGTCCCAACATGTTCCGGAGCGGCAACCGCCCCCTGTTCCGAAGGCGCGGAAAGTAGCCCGGATGACGTGGCGCGGCAAGGTTGCGTGGCGCGTGTCCTCCCTCCATTATCGTCAACCCGGCGAAAGCCGGGACCCAGGCCTTTCCCGCCGCCCCGATGCTCCGTGACGCCGCACCGGAACGATGGGAACGACAAAGGGTCGTTCAAGCGCGAAGGCGGCCCGATGCCCGAACTCTCCATCCTCGAACTGAAGGCCGCGCTGCCGCGCAGCGGCCGGCTGCTGGGGCTGGACCTGGGGACCAAGACCATCGGCCTCGCGATCAGCGACGGCGCGCTGATGGTGGCCAGCCCCATCGAGACCATCCAGCGCACCAAGTTCACCGCCGACGCCCAGAAACTGCTCGCGGTAGTTGACGGCCGGCAGGTGGCCGGGCTGGTGCTGGGGCTGCCGGTGAACATGGACGGCAGCGAGGGGCCGCGCTGCCAGTCGACCCGCCAGTTCGCGCGCAACCTGCTGGCGATCCGCGACCTGCCCATCGCCTTCTGGGACGAGCGGCTTTCCACCGCCGCCGTGCAGCGCGCGATGATCGACGCCGACCTTACGCGGGCGAAACGAGCCAAGGTCGTTGACCAGATGGCGGCGGGGTATATCCTTCAGGGCGCGCTGGACTTTTTGCGCCGCAACTGACGCTTGCCGCAGGCCCCGCTTGCGCCTATACACCCGGCTTCGATGACAAGAACGGACGGCATCAGGCATCTCCTCGGCATCGAGGGGATGAAACCGCAGGAGATCGACGCGCTCCTGGATCTCGGCGATTCCTATCTGGAGCGCTACCGTGCCGGCAAGAAGATCAAGAAGGTCCTGAAGAACCGGACCCAGATCAACCTGTTCTTCGAGGAATCCACCCGCACCTCGACCTCGTTCGAGCTGGCCGGCAAGCGGCTGGGCGCGAACGTCATCAACATGGTCACCTCGACCTCGTCCATCAAGAAGGGCGAGACGCTGATCGACACCGCCATGACGCTGAACGCCATGCGCCCGAGCGTGCTGGTGATCCGGCATTCCTCGTCGGGCGCGGCGGCGCTCCTGTCGCAGAAGGTGAACTGCGCGGTGATCAACGCCGGCGACGGCCGGCACGAGCACCCGACCCAGGCGCTGCTCGACGCGCTCACCATCCGCCGCCGCAAGGGGCGGATCGCCGGACTGACCGTCGCCATCTGCGGCGACATCATGCACAGCCGCGTGGCGCGCTCGAACATCCACCTGCTGAACGCCATGGGCGCGCGGGTGCGCGTGGTGGCGCCGCCGACCCTGCTGCCGGCGGCCATCGACCGGCTGGGCGTCGACGTGTTCCACGACATGCGCAGCGGCCTCGAGGAGGCCGACATCGTCATGATGCTGCGGCTGCAGAACGAGCGGATGAACGGGGCGTTCGTGCCCAGCCCGCGCGAATATTTCCACTTCTACGGCCTCGACGAGGAGAAGCTGGCGCTGGCCAGGCCCGACGCCATGATCATGCATCCCGGTCCCATGAACCGGGGCGTCGAGATCGACACCGAGGTGGCCGACGACATCCACCGCAGCGCCATCCGCGAGCAGGTGGAAACCGGCGTCGCCATCCGCATGGCCTGCCTCGACACCCTGTGCCGCGACCTCGAGGCCGAGGAGGACGATTGATGGCCGCCGACCGCCGCGTCGTCTACATGAATGCCCGCCTGCTCGATCCGGCCAGCGGCCGCGACGAGCGCGGCGCGCTGCTGACCGTCGGCGGCAAGATCTGGGACCTGGGCGCCGAACTGTTCGCCGACGGCATCACCGACGGCAGCCAGGTGGTCGACTGCAAGGGCATGTGCCTGGCGCCCGGCTTCATCGACATGCAGGTGTTCCTGGGCGAATCCGTCGAGTCCACGGCGAAGGCCGCGTCGGCGGGCGGCGTGACCGCCATCGCCGCCATGCCGAACATGAACCCGGTGATCGACCGGGCCTCGCTGGTCGATTACGTGGAACGGCTGGCCCATGAAGTCAGCGTACGCATCCATCCCGTCGCCGCCGCCACCAAGGGCCTGGGCGGCGAGGAGATGACCGAGATCGGCCTGCTGCGCGAGGCCGGCGCCCTCGCCTTCACGGACGGCCGCCAGGCCATCGCCGATTCCCAGGTGATGCGCCGCATCCTGACCTATGCCCAGGCCCACGACGCGCTGGTGATCCAGCACGCCGAGGATCCCTCGCTGGCGCGCGGCGGGGTGATGAACGAGGGCGAGATGGCGACGCGCCTGGGCCTGCCGGGGATTCCGGGCGTGGCCGAAGTGATCCTGATCGAGCGCGACCTGCGGCTGGTCGCGCTGACCGGCTGCCGCTATCACGTCGGCCTCGTCACCACGGCCGCCGCCGTCGAGGCCGTCCGCCGGGCCAAGGCCGCCGGGCTGCCGGTGACCTGCGGCACGGCGCCGCACTATTTCGCGCTCAACGAGCTGGCGGTCGCCGAATACCGCACCTTCGCACACACCTCGCCGCCGCTGCGCACCGAGGAGGACCGCCGCGCCGTGGTCGCGGGCATCGCCGACGGCACCATCGACGTCATCGTCAGCTCGCACGACCCGCACGACGTGGAGAGCAAGCGCCTGCCCTTCGACCTCGCCGCCTCGGGTGTGATCGGGCTGGAGACCATCCTGCCGATCGCGCTGGAGCTGCTCCACGGCGGGCACGTGCCGCTGATGCGGCTGCTGGCGGCGCTGACCGCGCGGCCCGCGGAGATCCTGGGCATTCCCGGCGGCCGCCTGAGCAAGGGCGGCCCCGCCGACCTGGTGCTGTTCGATCCCGACACGCCGTGGCGCGTCGAGCCGGAAAAATTCCACAGCAAGGCGAAGAACAGTCCCTTCGAAGGCCGCCCGGTACAGGGTAGGATAGTCCGCACGGTTCTGAGCGGGCGCACCGTGTATCAGGCGGGGTAAGGGGATGGACGGCATACTCGGGGTCATCATCGCAGGCGTCCTCGGCTACCTGCTCGGCTCGATCCCGTTCGGGCTGCTGCTCACCAAGGCCGCCGGCCTGGGCGACATCCGCGGCATGGGCTCGGGCAATATCGGCGCCACCAACGTGCTGCGCACGGGCAACAAATGGCTGGCGCTGGCAACGCTGATCCTCGACGCGGGCAAGGGCGCGCTGGCCGTCTACATGGCCCGCGCCATCGCGCCGGACGCGGTGCTGATCGCCGCCGCCGCCGCGTTCTTCGGCCATCTCCACCCCATGTGGCTCAACTTCCGCGGCGGCAAGGGCGTGGCCGTGTTCCTGGGCATCGCCCTGGCCATCGATCCGCTGCTGGGCATCATCTGCTGCGCCGTCTGGCTGCTGGTCGGAGTGATGTTCCGCTATTCGTCGGTCGCGGCGCTGGCGGCGGCGGCCATCTCGCCCATCTACGCCATGGCGGTGGGCAAATACATGGTGGGCGTGCTGTTCCTGCTGCTGGCGCTGATGATCTTCCTGCGCCATTCGTCGAACATCCGCCGGCTGCTGCGCGGCGAGGAACCCAGGATCGGGCAGAAATAGCCCATGACGCGCGCCGCGCTCACGCCCAGCGAGACGCGCGACCGGGTACGGCTGATTCGCAGCACCAATGTCGGCCCCAGCGTCTTCCGCCAGTTGCTGGCCCGCTACGGCACGGCGGGCCGGGCGCTCGAGGCCTTGCCCGGCCTGATCCGCAAAGGCGGCTACGGCCAGGGCGCGGCGATCTGCTCGGCCGGCGAGGCCGAGGACGAGATCGCCGGGGTGGAGACGCTGGGCGCCCGGCTGCTGCATTTCGACGAACCGGACTATCCGCCGCTGCTGGCGGACGTCGCCGCCGCGCCGCCGGTGCTCACCGTGCTGGGCGACGCGGACCTGCTGGGCCGGCCCGCCGTGGGCGTGGTCGGCGCCCGCAACGCCTCGGCGTCGGGCCTCAGGTTCACGCGCCAGCTTGCCGCCGACCTGGGCGCGAGCGGTTTCTCCGTCGTCTCGGGCATGGCGCGCGGCATCGACACCGCCGCCCATTCGGCGGCGCTGCCCACCGGCACCGTCGCCGTCATGGCCGGCGGGATCGACGTGGTCTATCCGCCCGAGAACCAGGCGCTCTACGAGAGCATCGCGGCGACCGGCGCCATCGTCTGCGAGATGAAGCTGGGCACCCGGCCGCAGGCCCGGCACTTCCCGCGCCGCAACCGGCTGATCTCGGGCCTGTCGCTGGGGCTGGTGGTGGTCGAGGCGGCCATGAAGTCCGGCTCGCTCATCACCGCCAACTATGCGCTGGAGCAGGGCCGCGAGGTGTTCGCCGTTCCCGGCTCGCCCCTCGATCCGCGATGCCGCGGCACCAACAATCTGATCCGTCAGGGCGCCATGCTGACCGAGGGAATCGAGGACGTGCTGAACAATCTGCCCGAGTGGCGCAAAAGGCCCGCCGCGCCCGCCCAGCCGAGCCTGACGTTCGAGCCCGCGCCGGCCGAGGCGGACGACGCCGCGCGGCGGTCGCTGATGGAGAAACTGGGGCCGACGCCGGTGGAGGTGGACGAGCTCATCCGGCAAACCGGTTTGACAGCCGATGGCGTTTTGACCATTTTGCTGGAACTCGAATTGGCCGGTCGCCTCGACCGGCATTCAGGAAACAAGGTTTCGCTGGCCTGAATTCCCGGCCGAAAAGACACCAGCCCGCAGAACGGATGTCATGAATCTCGTTATCGTCGAATCTCCGGCGAAGGCCAAAACCATCAACAAATATCTGGGCAGCAGCTTCAAGGTGCTGGCCAGCTTCGGCCATGTGCGCGACCTGCCCTCGAAGGACGGATCGGTGCGGCCGGCCGAGGATTTCGCGATGGACTGGGAAGTCGACAACGACTCCAGGAAGCGGATGAAGGAGATCGCCGACGCCGCCAAGGGCGCCGACATGCTCTATCTGGCGACCGATCCGGATCGCGAGGGCGAGGCCATTTCCTGGCACGTCCAGGAAATCCTGAAAAGCACCAAGGGCCTGGCGTCCGTGCCGGTGAAGCGCGTGGTGTTCAACGAGATCACCAAGTCGGCGGTGCTGGACGCCATCGCCCATCCGCGCGACGTGGACCAGGAGCTGGTCGACGCCTATCTGGCGCGGCGGGCGCTGGACTATCTGGTGGGCTTCACCCTGTCGCCCGTGCTGTGGCGCAAGCTGCCGGGCGCGCGCTCGGCGGGCCGCGTGCAGTCGGTGGCGCTCAGGCTGATCTGCCAGCGCGAGCTGGAGATCGAGGGCTTCAGGCCGCGCGAATACTGGACCATCGACGTCGGCCTGACGACGCCGGCCGGCGAGCCCTTCACCGCCTCGCTGACCGAGCTGAACGGCCGGAAGCTCGACAAGTTCGACCTGGCCGACGAGGCCGCGGCCAAGGCGGCCGTCGCCGCCATCGAGGCGCGGGACTACAAGGTCTCGACCATCGAGAGCAAGCCGGCCAGACGCAATCCAGCGCCGCCCTTCACCACCTCGACCCTCCAGCAGGAAGCGGCCCGCAAGCTGGGCTTCTCGGCCTCGCGGACCATGCGCATCGCGCAGAAGCTCTATGAGGGCATGGACATCGGCGGCGAGACCGTCGGCCTGATCACCTATATGCGTACCGACGGCGTGCAGCTTGCCGGCGAGGCCATCGCGGGGGCGCGCTCGCTGATCGCCGGCGACTATGGCGACCGCTATCTGCCGCCACAGCCGCGCATCTACAAGACCAAGGCCAAGAACGCCCAGGAGGCCCACGAGGCGATCCGGCCGACCGACCTGCACCGCCGCCCGGCGCAGGTGGCCCGCGCGCTGACCGACGAGCAGCTCAGGCTCTACGAGCTGATCTGGAAGCGGACGGTGGCCAGCCAGATGGAAAGCGCGCAGTTCGAGCGCACGGTGGCCGACATCGCCGCGCCCGACGGGCAGGTGGTGCTGCGCGCCCGCGGCTCGGTGCTGACCTTCCCGGGCTTCCTCGCGCTCTATCAGGAGGGCCTCGACGACAGCGACGACCCGGACGCGGACCGCCGCCTGCCCGCGCTGGCGGCCGGCGACGCCGTCCGCCGCGGGGACGTGACGCCCGAGCAGCACTTCACCGAGCCGCCGCCGCGCTATACGGAAGCCAGCCTGGTGCGCAAGATGGAGGAACTGGGCATCGGCCGGCCGTCCACCTATGCCTCGATCCTCGACGTGCTGCGCGACCGCAGCTACGTGCGCATGGACCGCAACCGCTTCGTGCCCGAGGACAAGGGCCGGCTGGTCACCGCGTTCCTGGAGAGTTTCTTCAGCCGCTACGTGGAATACGACTTCACCGCGCAGATGGAAGAGAAGCTGGACGAGATCTCGGCCGGCAAGATCGACTGGAAGCAGGTGCTGCGCGAGTTCTGGGGCGACTTCAGCAACGCCGTCGACGGCACCGCCGAGCTGCGGGTGGCGCAGGTCCTCGACGCCATCAACGAGATACTGGGCCCGCACATCTTCCCGGTCCCGGCGGACGGCGGCGACCCGCGCGCCTGTCCCTCCTGCGGCAACGGCAGGCTGAGCCTGAAGCTGGGCAAGTTCGGCGCCTTCATCGGCTGCTCCAACTATCCCGAGTGCAAGTTCACCCGCCAGCTCGGCGCCAATGGCGACGGCGCGGCCGGTGGCGACGCCAACGGGCCCAAGGTGCTGGGCGAGGTGGACGGCGACGAGATCAGCCTGCGCGGCGGCCGGTTCGGCCAGTATCTCCAGCGGGGCGAGGCCAGGGACGGCGTGAAGCCGCCGCGCGTCTCGATCCCCAAGGACATTCCGCCCGACAGCATCGACCTGGAGAAGGCCGTCGCGCTGCTGTCGCTGCCGCGCGAGGTGGGCGTGCACCCTGAATCGGGCAAGCCGATCCTGGCCGGCATCGGCCGGTACGGGCCCTACATCAACCACGACAAGAAGTACGTGAACCTGCCGTCCAGCGACGAGGTATTCACCATCGGCATCAACCGGGCGGTTGACATGCTGGCCGCCGAGCGTCCCGGCCGGCAGGCCAGCTCCAGCGTCATCAAGGAGCTGGGCGAGCATCCCGCCGACGGCAAGCCGGTCAACGTGATGAAGGGCCGCTTCGGTCCCTATGTGACCCACAACAAGGTGAACGCGACGCTGCCGCGCGGCGCCGACCCGGAAACCTTCACGCTGGAAGAGGCGTTGCCCTTGCTGGAAGCGAAGGCCGGACAGCCGAAGAAGGGCAAGCGCGCCGCGCCGAAGAAGGCGGCCACGGCCAGGAAGGCGACCGGAAAGGCGGCGGAGAAGAAGCCCGTGGCGAAAAAGACGGCGGCGAAGAAGACGGCGGCGAAGAAATCCCCCGCGAAGAAGGCCGCCGCGCCGGCCGGAGAGAAGTAGGTCGCGGTGGCGAAGCAGGACCAGTCACGGCACGTCCCCTTCCCGACCAAGGCCGAGATCATCCGCTTCATCGAGGAGAACCCGGGCCTGGCCGGCAAGCGGGAGATCGCGCGCGCCTTCCATGTGCGCGGCGACAGCAGGGCGATGCTGAAGGACCTGCTGCGCGAGATGGCCGAGGAAGGCCTGCTGGAGAAGGGCCACCGCCGCTCGCTGAAATCCACGGCCAAGCTGCCCGGCGTCACCGTGGTCGAGGTCACCGGCCAGGACGTCGACGGCGAATTGCTGGCCAAGCCGGTCAAATGGACCGACAAGGAGAACGACCCGCCGCGCATCCTGATCGCGCCGGGCAAGCAGGCCACGGGCAATCTGGGCAGCGGCGACCGGCTGCTCGTGCGCCTGGAGCGCCAGCGCGACGGCTACGAGGCCAGGATCCTCAAGAAGCTGGAAGCGACGCACGACCGTATGCTGGGCGTCTATCGCCACAGGGAGGCGCGCGTGGTGCCCACCGACAAGCGCGAGCGCCACGAACTGATCGTCGAGACCGAGGACAATGGTGGTGCCCAGGACGGCGAGTTGGTCCTGGTCGAGATCCGCGGCTCGGCCAACAACCGGCTGGGCCTGAAGCGCGCCCGCGTGATCGAGCGCCTGGGCGACCTCAACGCGCCCCGCAGCACCAGCCTGATCGCCATCCACGCCCACGGCATTCCGACCGATTTCCCACGCGACGCCGTCGACGAGGCGAACGCCGCCAAGCCGGTCGGACCGGAGGGACGGATCGACCTGCGCGCCGTGCCGCTGGTGACCATCGACCCGGCCGACGCCCGCGACCACGACGACGCGGTCTGGGCCGAACCCGATCCCGATCCGAAGAATCCCGGCGGCTGGCACGTCATCGTCGCCATCGCTGACGTGGCCCATTACGTGACCCAGGGCAGCGCGCTGGACCGCGAGGCCTATCGGCGCGGCAATTCGGTGTACTTTCCCGACCGGGTGGTGCCCATGCTGCCGCACGAGCTGTCGTCGGACCTGTGCTCGCTGCTGCCCGGTGTCGACCGGGCGTGCCTGGCCGTCTCCATGTGGTTCGACGCGGACGGCAACAAGCTGGCCCACAAATTCGTGCGCGGCCTGATGCGCTCGGCCGCCAACATCAGCTACGAGCAGGTACAGGCCGCCTATGACGGCCGTCCCGACGAGGTGACCGGCCCGCTGCTCGAGCCGGTCATCAAGCCGCTCTACGCGGCCTATTACGCGCGGGTCAGGGAGCGCGAGAAGCGCGGGCCGCTGGACCTCGACCTGCCCGAGCGCAAGGTCGAGCTGGACGAGCTGGGGAACGTCAGGCGCATCGCGCTGCGCGAGCGCCACGACGCGCACCGGCTGATCGAGGAGTTCATGATCGCGGCCAACGTGGCCGCCGCCGAGGAGCTGGAGAAGCACCGGACGCCGTGCATGTACCGGGTGCACGAGCCGCCCGCCGACGAGAAGCTGGCCTCGCTGCGCGAATTCCTCGACACGCTGGACCTGAAGCTGCCCAAGGGCCAGCGCCCGGCGCCGCACCATTTCAACAAGGTGCTGCAACGCGCCCACGAAACGGCCCAGTCGCACATCGTCAGCACCGTGGTGCTGCGCAGCCAGAGCCAGGCCTATTACAGCCCGGAGAATCAGGGCCATTTCGGGCTGGCGCTGCAACGCTACGCCCATTTCACCTCGCCGATCCGGCGTTATTCGGACCTGCTGGTGCATCGTGGCCTGATCCGGGCCTTGCGTGCAGGTCAGGACGGCCTGCGCGAGGACGCCGCAGCGGATTTCCACGAAATCGGCGAGCACATCTCGGTGACCGAGCGGCGGGCGATGGTGGCCGAGCGCGACGCCAACGACCGCTACATGGCCCAGTTCATGTCGGACAGGGTGGGAAGCCAGTTCAAAGGGCGGATTTCGGGGGTTTCCCGGTTCGGATTGTTCATCGCGCTCGAGGAAACCGGGGCCGAGGGGCTGGCGCCGATCAGCTCGCTGGGCTGGGAATTCTTCACCCACGACGAAAAACGGCACGCCCTTGTCGGCCGCGAGACCGGCACCATGTTCCGGCTGGGCGATCCCGTGACGGTCCGCCTGGCCGAGGCGACGCCGATAACGGGTGGCCTTCGGTTCGAACTCCTCTATGATGCCGGGCCACGCCGGCCCCGCGGGAAACCGGCCCGGAAAGCGGGCGGTCCGCCACGGCGCAGACGGTGAAGGATCAGATGACATCGACTTCCGAGCACACCATGCATTTCGGCGTCCAGGGGGCACGGTCCACCTGGGAAAGCCTGAAGCGCGGCTGGAGCGGCAAGTGCCCCAATTGCGGCAAGGGACATATCTTCCGCGCCTTCCTGAAGGTCCAGGATCACTGCGAGAACTGCGGCCTCGAAATGGCCCATCACCGCGCCGACGACGCGCCGCCCTATTTCACGATCCTGATCGTCGGCCACATCGTCGTGCCGCTGATGATCGTCTATGACCGCCTCGCCATGCCGCCCATGTGGCACCAGATGCTGATCGCGATCTTCGGCACGGGCGCCATGTGCCTGTGGCTGCTGCCGCGCGTCAAGGGCGCACTGGTCGCCTATCAGTGGGCGCAGCGCATGCACGGCTTCGGCGACGAGCCGAGGACTTCCGCCGACCTCTGATCCATGCCCGGCCGTTCGCGCATCGGCAGCCTGGCGGCCGTCATGGGCATGGTCAGCGTGGTCGGGCTGATCTTCGGCCTGACCGGGCCGCTGCTCAACCTCCTGCTCGAACGCGAGGGGCTGAGCGGCCGGATGATCGGCCTGAACGGCGCCATGACGGCGCTGGGCGCGCTGATCTTCACCCCGTTCATCCCGAACATCGCGGTCCGGATCGGCCCGTTCCGCCTGCTGTTCGCCACCCTGGCCGCGACCGCGCTGCTCCTGCTGTGCTTCAAGCTGTTCGACGACTATCGCGTCTGGTTCGCGCTGCGCTTCCTGCTGGGCATCGCCGTCGTCGTGCCCTTCCTGATCAGCGAGATCTGGATCAACCAGATCGCCACCGTGGAGAATCGCGGGCGTCTGCTGGGCCTTTACGGCGCGTCGATCTCGACCGGCTTCGGCTCGGGGCCGCTGCTGATGCGCGTGACCGGCATCGACGGCTGGGCGCCCTTCATCGCCGCCGCCGGGCTGGTCGTGGTGGCGATGGCGATCATCAGCCTCGCCCGCAACGACCGCCCCTATCTGGACACCCACGGCCATAGCTCGCCCTGGCCCTATGCCAAGGCCAGCCCCATCGCCATCCTGGCCGGGCTGATGTACGGCGCGGTCGAGACCGGCATCTTCGGCCTGCTGCCGGTCTACGGCGTGCGCTCGGGCCTGGCCGAGGCCACGGCCGCGACCCAGCTCACCGTGATCGCGGCCGGCAACATCCTGCTGCAATATCCGCTGGGCTGGCTGGCCGACCGGACGCGGCCCCTCCATGTGCTGCTGTTCTGCGCCGTCGTCGGCGTCTTCGGCGGCTTCCTGCTGCCGGCGTTGCAGGGATCGGCGGTGCTGTGGCCGGTGCTGTTCCTGTGGGGCGGCACGATCACCGGCATGTACACCATGGCGCTGACCCTGCTGGGCCAGCGCTATGCCGGCCTCGCGCTCGCCTCGGCCAACGCGGCGCTGATCTTCGCCTACAATCTGGGCGCGATGGGCGGCCCGCCCATGCTGGGACAGGCGATGGATCTGATCGACCCGCAGGGCTATGCCTATGCGCTCGGCGGCCTGTTCCTGGTGTTCCTGTTCGCCAGCGCGGTGCTGCGGAAGGACCGGCGGGCCTCGGCCGCCTGAGGTCTTAGAGCGTTAGCCATTTAGGTTGGCGCCATATCCGGCGTTGATGATGTAGTTCTG
>CAZVVC010000092.1:0-11687 GCA_964630425.1 uncultured Bifidobacterium sp.
TGGACCTGCCGGAGGAAGCGCGCGGCGTCATCCTCTACGGCTCCGGCGGCAAGGCCATTCCCATGATCTACGAGGACGGCAAGCGCCGCTACGAGACCTCGCGGGCGTTCGAGGGCGTCATCCCCAATCTGGAGCGCCGCTGGCGCGAGACCGACAGCGCCTGGATCCGCGAGGAACTGAGCCGGTTCCAGAACGCCACGCCCTGCGAGGCGTGCGGCGGCTTCCGGCTGAAGCCGGAGGCGCTGGCGGTGAAGATCGACGGCCTGCATATCGGCCAGGTGTCCGAGATGTCGATCCATCAGGCCCATGCCTGGTTCAGCGGTCTGAACGAGAAGCTGCGGCCCAAGGACCGGGAGATCGCCGCGCGTATCCTGCGCGAGATTGTCGAGCGGCTGGGCTTCCTCAACAATGTGGGCCTCGACTACCTGACCCTGTCGCGTCAGTCCGGCACCCTGTCCGGCGGCGAATCCCAGCGCATCCGCCTCGCCTCGCAGATCGGCTCGGGCCTGACCGGCGTGCTCTACGTGCTCGACGAGCCGTCGATCGGCCTCCACCAGCGCGACAACAGCCGGCTGCTGGAGACGCTGCGGAACCTGCGCGACATGGGCAACACGGTGATCGTCGTCGAGCATGACGAGGACGCCATCCGCACCGCCGACCATGTGGTGGACATGGGACCGGGCGCGGGCGTGCACGGCGGCACCATCGTCGCCGAGGGCAAGCCCGAGGACATCATGGCTAATCCCGACAGCCTGACCGGCAGGTATCTGGTGGGGCTGGAGCAGATCGAGGTGCCGGCCGAGCGGCGGCCGATCGGGAAGGCCCGCCAGATCGTGCTGCACGGCGCGCGCGCCAACAACCTCAAGAACGTCACCGCCCATTTCCCGCTGGGCACCTTCACCTGCATCACCGGCGTCTCGGGTGGCGGCAAGTCGACGCTGGTGATCAACACGCTCTACGAGGCGCTGGCGCGCATCCTCAACAAGGCCCGCACCCATCCGGGCGAGCACGACCGCATTGACGGCGTCGAGCACATCGACAAGATCGTCGACATCGACCAGTCGCCCATCGGGCGCACGCCGCGATCGAACCCCGCGACCTATACCGGCGCGTTCTCGCCGATCCGCGACTGGTTTGCGGCCCTGCCGGAAGCGCAGGCGCGCGGCTACAAGCCGGGCCGTTTCTCGTTCAACGTCAAGGGCGGCCGCTGCGAGGCGTGCCAGGGCGACGGCGTCATCAAGATCGAGATGCACTTCCTGCCCGACGTCTACGTGGAATGCGACGTTTGCCACGGCAAGCGCTACAACCGCGAGACGCTGGAGGTGCATTACCGCGACAGGAGCATCGCCGACGTGCTCGACATGACCGTCGACGACGGCGCCGAGTTCTTCAAGGCGGTGCCGGCGATCCGCGACAAGCTGGTGATGCTCCAGCGGGTCGGCCTCGGCTACATCAAGGTCGGCCAGCAGGCGACGACCCTGTCGGGCGGCGAGGCCCAGCGTGTGAAGCTGGCCAAGGAACTATCCCGCCGCGCCACCGGCCGCACCCTTTACATCCTCGACGAGCCGACCACCGGCTTGCACTTCCACGACGTGAAGAAGCTGCTGGAAGTACTTCATACTCTTGTGGAAACCGGGAACACGGTGCTGGTGATCGAGCACAATCTCGACGTCATCAAGACCGCCGACTGGATCATCGACATGGGTCCCGAAGGCGGCGACGGCGGCGGCCAGATCGTCGTCGAGGGCACGCCCGAGGACGTGGCCGCCTGCCCCGCCAGCCACACCGGCCGGTACCTCGCGCCGCTGCTGAAGGTGAAGGACCGCCGGAAGCGGGCTTAGGGTTTGGCTGGCGACGTCACGGCGGCGCGGTCTTGGTATCCATCATCCATTTCGGACACGGGTATCAACAGCAAGCCCTTGCCCCTTGGAACGAGAGCGAGTTCCTGGCCGACTTCCCAGCTCTGTTCCTCGCGTACTGCCTTCGGAATGGAAATCTTGAATCTGCTGGACAAGATGGTGGTCGCGGACATCGTCATCCCTTCGACTACGCACTCGGACGTTGCGGGATGTGGTTTTCCCAGGGATTGACCAACGTCAGGCCGAGTTCGGCAAAGTCTTTCATGTTGCGGGTTACAAGCGTCATCTGGTGCGAACGCGCAATGGCTGCGTGAAATGCATCGATGATCCCAATCGGCCTGCCAATGTTGAAACGATATGCGGAAATCCGTCCCCAGGTGTCCGCCGCGCTATTGTCGATGGTTAGAATTCGCGTTGCAAAGCGTGCCAACAGATCGTGGAGTATCCAATCCTCAAGCCGCGTGCGACGCTGACCGGCCGGCATCCTTTCGACACCAAGGCGAAGTTCCGCCAATACGATGCTGCTGATGTATATCCGATCTTCGTCAATGCCGGCGAGCCATGCGCTCACGCGCGGCTCCGGCTGACGTCGCATTCCCTCGGAGACGATGTTGGTGTCCAGCAGATAGTTCAAAGATCGATCTCGCGCGGCAGTTCCTTGCTGCGCTCGATGTCGAGTTCAAGGTCGCCCAGCGGTGATGACGACAGAAACTTGGCCAGGTTTCCTTTGCGCCTGGTTTTGCGATCCCACTCGTCCGCGTCCACGACTACGACAGCCTTCTTGCCCTTGCGCGTGATGAGTTGAGGACCCTCGGATTGCGCGCGGTCGATCACCTCGCTCAGCTTCGCCTTGGCTTCCGCCACCGTCCAGCTCTCGTCCATATCAGCCTCCAGATAGTCACGATGACCATGATGGTCATCTTTCATGTATCACGTAAATGGAGCCGTGCAGCGAGATGACAATACCAAGCCGATGGTCTAAATCACCCGCATGACCAAACCCATCCATGTCATCGGCGGCGGACTGGCCGGCAGCGAAGCCGCATGGCAGATCGCGCGGGCCGGTGTGCCCGTCATCCTGCACGAGATGCGCCCCGTGCGCATGACCGACGCGCACCAGACCGACGGCCTGGCCGAGCTGGTGTGCTCCAATTCGTTCCGCTCGGACGACATGGAGAGCAACGCCGTCGGCCTGCTGCACGAGGAGATGCGCCGCTGCGGCTCGCTGATCCTGTCCGCCGGCGACGCCAACCGGGTGCCGGCGGGCGGCGCGCTGGCCGTGGACCGCGAGGCGTTCAGCGACGCGGTCGGCCGGGTGATCCGCGATGAACCGCTGATCGGCATCGAGCGCGGCGTGATCGAGAGCCTGCCGCCCGAGGACTGGGGCAGCGTGGTCATCGCCACCGGGCCGCTCACCGCCGCGCCGCTGGCCGAGGCCATCCGCGCCGAGACCGGCACCGAGTCCCTCGCCTTCTTCGACGCCATCGCGCCCATCGTCTACAAGGACAGCATCGACTTCTCCAAGGCGTGGTTCCAGTCGCGCTACGACAAGGGCGACGGCGCCGACTACATCAACTGTGCGCTCGACGAGGAGCAGTATCACGCCTTCATCGCCGCCCTGCTCGACGCGCCCAAGACCGAGTTCAAGGAGTGGGAGAAGGACACGCCCTATTTCGAGGCGTGCCTGCCGGTCGAGGTGATGGCCGAGCGCGGCCCGCTCACCCTCGCCTATGGCCCGCTCAAGCCGGTCGGCCTGACCAATCCGAACGATCCGAAGCGCCCCTTCGCCGTGGTCCAGCTTCGTCAGGACAACAAGCTGGGCAGCCTCTACAACATGGTCGGCTTCCAGACCAAGATGAAGCATGCGGCCCAGACCGAGGTGTTCCGCACCATCCCCGGCCTGGAGAACGCGCAGTTCGCGCGGCTCGGCGGCATCCACCGCAACACGTTCCTGAACAGTCCCCGATTGCTGGACCGGCAGCTCCGGCTGAAGGCGCGGCCGCACATCCGTTTCGCCGGACAGGTGACCGGCGTCGAGGGCTATGTGGAGAGCGCCGCCATCGGCCTGCTGGCCGGCCGTTTCGCCGCCGCGCAGGCGCTGGGCGCGGAAGCCGCGCCGCCGCCCGAGACGACCGCGCTGGGCGCCCTGCTCAACCACATCACCGGCGGCCACACCACGGGCCGCGACGTGCCGGACAGCTTCCAGCCCATGAACATCAATTTCGGCCTGCTGCCGCCGCCGGACGGCAAGGTGCGCAAGAACGAGCGCAAGCGCTCGGTGGCGCAGCGTGCGCTGCGCGATCTGGATGTCTGGCTGAGCGGCACGGACCAGGTGGCGGCGGAATAGGTTTCTCGTTCGTCATCGCCGCGCCGCGCCGGCGATGACGGCGAAGGGGGCATCAGAACTTCCGGGTCAGGCCCGCCCAGGTCAGCCGGAGCTGGCGGCCGAGGGCGCCGCGTTCGTAGTTGACGTGGTCGGGCACGTAGCCGCTCCGCTCCAGGCAGGCCAGATAGCCGTCGGCGAGGCACGACAGGCGCAGGACCGGCTTCACCTCGGGCTTCACCGAGCGGGCCTTCTGCCTGGCGCAGATCAGATGGGCACGCGCCCGGTCGCCGATGCGGCGCAGGATGCGCGCCAGCGCCTGGGTCTGCTCGGCGTCCGGCCGCAGCGGATCGACCAGCCCCTCCTCGCGCATCAGGTCCGCCGGCACGTAGACCCGGCCGTGGTTGAGATGCCAGGGCAGCGCCCGCACCAGGCCGGTCAGTGCCCAGGCGATGCCCACATGGCGCGCGGCCTCGAGCGCGCCGTTGGTGGCCCCGACGCTGAGCGCCGCCAGCGCCTGGACACCGCCGCCGGTGCGCTCGGCATAGGTCTCGAGTTGTTGCAGGGTCTGGGGCTGTTCGTCGTAAAGGTCGGCCTCGCGGGCGTCGATCAGGTCCACGAGCGCCTTCTCGGGCAACGGCCGCCGGTGCAGCAGGTCGGCCAGCGCCTTGACCACCTCGTGCTCGCGGCACTCCCCGCGATAGAGCTCCTCCACGGTCTCGCGCCACCATTGCAGCCGGATCTCGCCCAGCGCCGGTTCGCTGACCACCTCGCGGGTCTTGGCGATCTCGACATTGAACGCATAGAGGGCGAACAGTCCGGGACGGTCGTCCGGACGGGCATGGAGCACCGTCAGATACCGGTCATGGTCGTTCTTGCGAACGAGTGACGCGCATTGATAGGTGTGGTTGGCGACCGCCTGCATGCGCGCTTTCTAATCCGAAATCGGCCGCCCGCACAGGGCTTCATTGGGGGTCATCCGCCTTGTTCCCCCATCATCTTGTGTTATCATTCCGCCACATTGAGATAACGATCGCTCGGGTATCTAATCTAGAGCCAGGAAGGGGAGAGACAATATGTCTAAAATAACCGACTCGTTGTCGGCGACCGTCGTCGTCGGCGTGATACTTACGATCATCATCGCGTTCCTCGGACAGATCACCATTACCAATTCCTATGACATCGGTCCGCTGCTCGCGGTACCGGAATATATCTCGTTCCTCGACCGCTGGTTGCACGTGATCAGCGGCATCATGTGGATCGGCCTGCTGTGGTACTTCAACTTCGTGCAGATCCCGGTCATGCCGAAGATTCCGGACGAGCTGAAGCCCGGCGTCAGCAAGCACATCGCCCCCGAGGCGCTGTTCTGGTTCCGCTGGGGCGCCATGGCCACGCTGATCACCGGCCTGCTGCTGGCGCTGTTCAACGGCTATCTGATCGACGCCCTGCTGCTGAAGCACGGCATCGGCTACGGCATGTGGTTCGCCATCATCATGTGGTTCAACGTGTGGTTCGTGATCTGGCCGAACCAGAAGGTGGCGCTGGGCCTGGTCGACGCGCCCGCCGAGCGCAAGCCGAAGGCCGCCGCGCAGGCCAAGATGTTCTCGCGCATCAACACCCTGCTCTCGATCCCCATGCTGTACTCCATGGTGGGCCAGATGCACGGTGGCTTCGCCTTCTGAGCCAGACCGCCAACCGGCTTGCAAGGGCGCCTTCGGGCGCCCTTTTTTTGGCTCATCGCGGATCGGCGGCGGAAACCTTGATGGCGTACCCCATTTCCCGCTCACGTCGAGTGCCCGGCCGCAGGCCGGGTGTATCGAGACGCGCGCCACCGTCTGACCGTGTCTCGATACGATTTGGCGCACGGTGTCAAATCACTCGACAGGAGCGGGTTTGGGTGTGGTTTCGCGAAGGATGAGGAGACCAGTCCGGTCACGGGCGGGACGAAGCCGTCCGATGAAGAACGGATCAGCCGACGGCGATCAGCGCCGCGGCGACCCGGCGGCCGTCCATCAGGAGGACGTTGTAGGTGCGGCAGGCGGCGCCGGTGTCCATGAAGTCGACGGCGATGCCGTGGCTGTCCCTGGCCTGCCCGATCAGGCCGCGGTCGACGGGCGTCATGGCAGGGCCGCAGCCCACCAGCAGGACGTCCACGTCCCGCGCGGCGTCGAGCGCCGGCTTCAGCCGGTCGTAGTCGATATCGCCGGGCGCGACGACGGCCCATGCCTCGACCCCGGCGGGGCCGAGCACGATCGATCCTTGGTGACGCTTGCCGGCGATTCGGAAACCGCCGTCGCCATATCCCTGGATCAGATACTGGCCGGCCTGGGCCTGTTCCTCCAGGCGCACGGCCTAGTCCGCGTCGTTGGCCGGCGTCTTGGCGGGAACGGCGTCCTTCACCGGCTCGCCCTTGGAGCGTACATCGGCGATGGTCGAGGCGATGACGCGCAGGCGGACGTTCTCGGCCACCTCGACGACCACTTCGTCGCCGCCGTCGAACTTCACCACCTTGCCGACGATACCGCCGCCGGTCACCACAGTGTCGCCCCGCCGGATGGCGGCGATGCGGGTGCGATGTTCCTTCATGCGCTTCTGCTGCGGACGGATCAGCAGCAGGTAGAACACCACGAACATGGCCACCAGCAGCAGAATCTGTCCAAGCGCGCCTTCACTGCCCATCATCGTCTCCTTTTGGAATGCGCCGCGGACTATACAAGCCGGCCCTGCAATTGCAAATGTGTCTGGGGTTGCATTCCGGTGGCGGCGTTGGCCCTGGCCGGGCCGCGTGCTAACGTCCCGGGCCTTCCAAGCCCATGTGGGGACCGACCGTGACCGACGCAACCACCGCCAGCGAAATTCTCGCCGCCCTGAAGCGCATCGCCGACGCGCTGGAAAGGCAGTCGCCGCCGCCCGTCGAGGCGCTGTCGCTCGAGGGCGCCGACGCGTTCATCTGGCACCCCGACCCGGACAGGCTGACGCCGGTGCCGGTGGTCAACCGGGTGGATTTCGAGCTGCTGCGCGGCATCGACCGGGTGCGCGACATCCTGCTGGACAACACCCGGCGCTTCGCCGCCGGATATCCGGCCAACAACGCGCTGCTCTGGGGCGCGCGCGGCATGGGCAAGAGCTCGCTGGTCAAGGGCGCGCACGCGCAGATCAACAAGGAGACGCCGGGCACGCTGGCGCTGGTCGAGATCAACCGCGAGGACATCCCCACCCTGCCCCGCCTGCTGCACGGCCTGCGCGCCCAGCCGCGCCGCGCCATCCTGTTCTGCGACGACCTCTCCTTCGACCATGACGACACCTCCTACAAATCGCTGAAGGCGGTGCTGGAAGGCGGCCTGGAAGGCCGGCCGGAGAACGTGATCTTCTACGCCACCTCCAACCGCCGCCACTTGATGCCGCGCGACATGATCGAGAACGAGCGCTCGACGGCCATCAATCCCGCCGAAGCGGTCGAGGAGAAGATTTCGCTGTCCGACCGCTTCGGCCTGTGGCTGGGGTTCCACACCTGCAGCCAGGAGGATTACCTGGCCATGATCGCCGGCTATTGCGAGCGCTTCGGCCTCGACGGCGACCCGGAGCGGATCAAGGCCGAGGCGCTGGAATGGTCGGTCACGCGCGGGGCCCGCTCGGGCCGCGTCGCCTGGCAGTTCATCCAGGACCTGGCCGGCCGCATGGGGCGCAGCCTGGCCTGATCCTCACTTCTTCGGCAGGGCGTAGGCGATGATGTAGTCGCCGAACGGGCTGCCCAGCGAGATATGGCCGCCCGCGGCGATGACGACGAACTGCCGTCCGCTGGCGGGCGAGACATAGGTCATGGGCGTGGCGTGGCCGGCCGCCGGAAGCCGTGCCTGCCACAGCACCTTGCCGGTGGCCTGGTCGATGGCGCGGAAGGTCTTCTCCATGCTCGCGCCGATGAACACCAGCCCGCTCCTGGTGCTGACCGAGCCGCCGATGGCCGGCACGCCCATCGTCAGGTCGAGATGCATGGGAATGCCGAACGGCCCGTTGTCCCGCGCGGTGCCGAACGGCTCGGACCAGATCACCTTGCCGCTGCGCAGATCCACGGCGGTCAGCAGCGCATAGGGCGGCGCGATGCAGGGAATCTCCAGCGGCGACAGGAACGCCGAGGTGTCGACCGCGAACGGGGTTCCCTCCTGGGCCTGCGGCTTGCCGGGCATATAGCCTTTCGGGCCTGCCTTGAGCCCCATCTTGTCGGCCGCCTCGCGCGGGATCAGGGTCGTGTGGTTGGGCATGCGGCTCCAGTTCACGATCATGATCTGGCGCGCGGGATCGACCGATACCCCGCCCCAGTCGATGCCGCCCAGATAGCCGGGAAAGGTGATCGACGGCTTGACGCCGGGCGGCGTCATCGGCCCGTCGTAGCGCGCCTCGCGGAACTTGATGCGGCACCAGAGCTGGTCGAGCGGTGTCACGCCCCACATGTTGGCTTCGGTCAGATCAGGGCCGGTGAAGTCCGGCATTCCGGTCGAGAACGGCTGCGTGGGCGAGAGCCAGTCGCCCGGCGCGGGGCCTTGCGGCACCGGCCGCTCCTCGACGGGTTTCAGCGTCCTGCCCGTCCGGCGGTCGAGCACGAACACCTGTCCGCGCTTGGTGGGCTGGACCAGCGCCGGCACCGGCTGGCCGTCCACCTGCAGGTCGACCAGGGTCGGCTGCGACGCCAGATCATAGTCCCAGACGTCGTGATGGGCGGTGCGGAACAGCCAGCGCAGCGCGCCGGTCTGGGCCTCCAGCGCCACCACGGCGCTGGTGAACTTCTCGGATTCGGCCGAGCGGTGCGCGCCCCAGTAATCGGGCGTGGCGTTGCCCATGGGCACATAGACCAGTCCCAGATCCTCGTCGGCGCTCATGGGCGCCCAGGAATTGGGCGTGCCGAGCGTGTAGGTCTCTCCCGGCGGCGGTTCGGCGTGGTTCTCCGGCTGGCCGGGATCGAAGGCCCAGGCGAACGCGCCGGTCACCGCGTCATAGGCGCGGATCACACCGGGCGGCTCGTCCACATGCTGGTTGTCCGCCACCCAGCCGCCCATGACGAGCTTGCCCTGCACGATCACGGGCGCCGAGGTCACGTAGTAGTAATTGGGCCTGACCTTGCCCATGCCGGTCTTGAGATCGACGACGCCGGCATTGCCGAAGCCGGGACACCGCTTGCCGGTGCGCGCGTCGAGCGCCACCAGGCTGGCGTCGGCCGTGCTGGTGTAGATGCGTTCGGCGCACTCGCCCGCCGCGTCCGGCACCTTGTAATAGGTTACGCCCCGGCAGGTGCGGCGCCGGTCGTTGGGCGGCGGCGGCTCGAAGCGCCAGCGTTCCTTGCCGGTCTCGGCGTCGAGCGCCATGACCTCGTTGGTCGGGGTACAGATATAGAGGCTGTCGCCCACCATCAGCGGCGTGACCTGGAGGTTGCTGATCGGCTTCATGCCCTTGTGGGTCTGATAGACCCAGGCGACCTTCAGGTCCTTCACGTTCTCCGGCGTGATCTGGTCGAGCGGCGAATAGCGGGCGCCGCCCAGATCGTTGCCGTAGTGATGCCATTCGCCGTCGGCGGCCTGGGCCGACGCGGCGGACAGGGAAAGCGCGAGAGCGCAGAACAGCGTACGCATCATGCCGGTCTCCTCACGCCAGGCCGCGGCGCGCCCAGGGCGTCGCCAGCCACAGGCCCAGCACCGCGAACAGGCCGATCCGGGGCAGCAATTGCCAGTAGTCGAGGCCCACTTCCCACAGTGCCCAGGCCACGGTGCCGGCGAGCAGCAGCGCATAGATCCACGCGCCGGCGGCGCGGCCGCGCCAGAGCAGGATGGCGGACGACGCCAGGGCCACGCCGGCGACGACGTAGTAGAGCGAGCCGCCCAGCGCGGCGAGCCAGACGCCGCCCGCCAGCAAGGGCAGGCCGACCAGCATCAGCAAGGCCGCGAAGAGGCGCGGCGGCCGCGCGGCGCGTGGTGGATAAGCGGCTGCGGGCTCCATCGGCCTCCCCTGTGTCACGGCGCCGTTGCCCGGCGATTGGCGACACTCTAGCGAGAAGCCCTGGTAACCGGCTACGGAATCTTGCGAGGGAGGCGCGGAAACAGCCGCGTCAGACCGGCGGCAGATAATCGCCGGGATTGACGGCCTTGGAGCCCTGGCGCAGCTCGAAGTGGAGCTGGGGTTCCGCCACCTGCCCGCTGGCGCCGGCGCGGGCGATCACCGCGCCCTTGTTCACCGCCTGGCCGCGGCTGACGAGGATGTCGTCGTTGTGGGCATAGGCCGACACCCAGCCCTGGTCGTGGCGCAGCAGGATCAGGTTGCCGAAGCCCTTCAGTTCGTTGCCCGCATAGGCCACCGTGCCGGCGGCGGCGGCGACCACCTGCGTGCCGCGCGGCACCCGGATGTTGATGCCGTCGTTGCGGCTGCCGCCTTCCTTGGCGCCGAATCCCGAGATCACCTCGCCCTTCGCCGGCCAGATGAAGCCGCCGGCCAGGGCCTTGCGCGTCGACGCGGCGGGGGCGCTGGTCACCGCCGGCATCACGTCGGCGACCGAGGTCGCGGGCGCCAGCGCGCCGCCCGAGCGGGAGGGAATGACGAGGATCTGGCCGATGACGATGCCGTGGGATTCGTCGATGCCGTTGGCCGCCATCAGCTTGGGGATGTCGACCGAATAGCGGCGCGAGATGTTGTAGAGCGTGTCTCCGGGCACGACCGAATGGTGCCCGCCGCCGGGAATTTTCAGCTTCTGGCCGATCTTCAGCGCATAGGGCGGCGTCAGGCCGTTGAGCTCGATGATCTCGCGCGCGTTCACGCCGTAGCGGCGGGCGATCGCGAACACCGTGTCGCCCTGGGCGACGGTCACGGTCTGGCCAACGAGGACGGCACCTGGCGTCGACGGTCTGGCGGGCGGCCTGGGCGCGCCGGACTTGCCGGCATAGGACGGCCGCTTGGGCGGCGGCGCCATGGTGCCGCCGCCGGGCACGTCGTCCAGCCGCGCGCTTTCCACCGGGCCCTTGCCCGGCGCGTCGACGTCGATGGGATAGGAGGCGGCCGGCTTGTCCGCGGGTTCAGGGACCGGGAACGGCGCGTTCGGCCCCCTCGCCTGCACTTCCGGCGGCACGTAGCGGTATTCGATCTCGTTGCTTTCGCAGCCGGCGAGCCCGATCACGGCCGAGGCGACGGCGATTCCCCAAAAGTTTCTGTAATTCAAGCGCATGGGATTGATCTTAGGAAGAATGGCACACGGCTTCAATGACCCCATGCCGATTCTCCCTATCCCTCGGTGCCGCTCAACATGGGAACGAAGCGTACCGGCATCAGCGGCGAGGCGTCGAAACTGTCGCCCTGGCGGACGATTTTGGTGATCGTCTGGTTCCCGGACGGCCCGATGGGAATGATCATGACGCCGCCGTCGGTGAGCTGGCGGACCAGCGAGGTCGGCACGTCGCGGGCGGCGGCGGTGGCGATGATGCGGTCGAACGGCGCCACCTCGGGCCAGCCCCTGAAGCCGTCGCCGAAGC
>CAZVVC010000093.1:0-11667 GCA_964630425.1 uncultured Bifidobacterium sp.
ACGAGCAGAACGCCTCGACCTCGACCGTGCGCCTCGCCGGCTCGTCGGGCGCCAATCCCTTCGCCTGCATCGCGGCGGGCATCGCCTGCCTGTGGGGCCCGGCGCATGGCGGCGCCAACGAGGCGGTGCTCACCATGCTGCAGGAGATCGGCTCGAAGGACCGCGTCGCCGAATATGTGAAGAAAGCCAAGAACAAGGACGACAATTTCCGCCTCATGGGCTTCGGCCACCGGGTCTACAAGAACTACGATCCGCGCGCCAAGATCATGCAGGAGACCTGCCACGAGGTGCTGGGCGCCCTGGGCAAGAAGGACGATCCGCTGCTGGAGCTGGCCGTGGAGCTGGAGCGCATCGCCCTGTCGGACGAGTATTTCATCGAAAAGAAGCTGTACCCGAACGTGGACTTCTATTCGGGCATCATCCTGCGCGCCATGGGCTTCCCGACCAGCATGTTCACCGTGCTGTTCGCCGTCGCCCGCACCGTCGGCTGGATCGCCCAGTGGAACGAGATGATCGGCGACCCGATGCAGAAGATCGGCCGCCCCCGCCAGCTCTACACCGGCCCGGCGCAGCGCTCCTACATGCCGCTGGACAAGCGCCCGTAAGCGCACGCCGCAGACCTTCAGGAAAGGCGGCTCCCAAGGGAGCCGCCTTTTTTGATTCATCGCGGATCGGGCACCGGCCGGCCATCGCTTTAGAGGAGAAGCCGTTCAGGCTGGCGCATTCCCCTCCCAAAGGACGAAGGGCAACCCTTCTGCCATCGGTTCAGCGGATGGATCTCGCAGCAGAAACCTTCATGGCACGTTCCCTACCCCGCTCACGTCGAGTGCCGGGCCGCAGGCCGGGTGTATCGAGACGCGCACCATCGCCAGCCCGTGTCTCGATACGATCTGGCTGCGCCAGATCACTCGACATGAGCGGGATTGGGTGTGTTTACACGGGGCAGGCTTACCCAATGCCCAGCCGCCTGCTCGCTTTCCGGAGCCGACGCCGCTATTGCCGCGGGCGCTTCTCGATGACCGCCGACAGCGTGGCCTCGGTGACGACCTTGCCGTCCACCTTGGCCTGGACGGCCAGTCGCCACAGGAATGAGCGCGCCTTTTCCTTCTGTACGTGCAGGTGCAGCGTGTCACCCGGCAGCACCTGCTGGCGGAACTTGGCGTTCTCGACCGAGGTGAGATAGACCAGCGCGTCCTCCTCGTCGGAGAGCAGCACGTCCATGGCGAGGACCGCGGCGGTCTGGGCCAGCGCCTCGATGATGAGCACGCCGGGCATGACCGGCTTGTCCGGGAAATGCCCCTGGAAGAACGGCTCGTTCGCCGTGACGTTCTTGATGCCGATCGCCCGATCGCCCTTCTCCAGGATGTGGACCCGGTCGACGAGCAGCATGGGATAGCGATGCGGGATCAGGCGCTTGATCCGCTCCAGATCGAACGTTTCGACGATGTTCTCCCCGCTCAGCGCGTTCATGGCCCTCTCCAGGTTCTTCCGTTGGGAGCCTTTAATACCAGAAGTGGCACAAAGAGAAAGTCCCCCGCGAGGGCCGCTCGCGGGGGACTTCCAAAACGTCGAACGCCGTTGCGGCTTACTGGCGCGGCGTCGAACCGGCGGCCGGCATGTTGAGCTTGATGCTCGGCATCTTCTGGTCGAGCTGGGAGATGACCTCGCGGGTCACGTCGGTGACCTGGCCGGTCATCACGATGACGCTGCGATCCAGGATCATGTTGGCGCCGTGCTTGGTCAGCAGCGACTGATAGATCGGGTTCAGCGCGGCCTGGAGATCACGGTCGGCGTTGCCGAGGGCGACCTGGACGCGGTTGGCCTTGTCCTGCAGGTTGTTGCGGCTGTCGGCGAACTGCTGGGCGGCGGCCTTGCGCTTCTCCTCGAAGGCGGCATCGCTCAGGATGGCCTTCTGGCGGCTCAGTTCCTGCTCGGCATCGGCGGCCTGCTTCTCGAGCTTGGCCTTGTCGGCTTCCAGATCAGCGCGGAGCGTCTCGACCTGACGGGCGAAATCCTTGCCCGCGGCCGACGACTTCTGCACCTCGCGGAGGTCGACGATGATGATCTTCGCGCTGGCGGCTTCCTGAGCGGAGGCGTAGGAGCCGGCGCCAAACACGAACGTTGCGGCGAGGAGCGCAAGCACCGTGCGCGCGATATTCCCGTTTTTCATTAGAATCTGGTCCCGACGTTGAATTGGAAGAACTGCGTTTGGTCGAAGCTTTCTTTCCGGATCGCCTTGGCGAAGTCGAAGCGGATGGGGCCGAACGGCGATTTCCACGAGAAGCCGATACCGGCGGACATCCTGATGCTGTCTGAACCCAGCACGACCTCGCATTCGCCTTTGTCGTTGCAGAGCTGACCGTTCACCACGCCATCGACGCCATAGAGCGTACCGAAGTCGACGAAAGCGGAGGCTGTAATACCAAACTCTTCGACCGCGCCCAAGGGAATAAACACTTCCACCGAGCCGGCGAAGTAGGTGTTGCCGCCCAGCGCGTCCTCGGTGTCGCGCAGCCGCGCGCCGACGCCGGCCTGCTCGAAGCCGCGCAGGCGGCTGCCGCCCAGGAAGTAGCGCTCGTTGATGCGGATGTCCTGGCCCAGGCCGAAGATGTGACCCGCCTCCAGCGACAGGTTGACCACCCAGTCCTCGCCGATGAACAGCAGCGGATAGTACCAGTCGTAGTTCAGTCGGCTGCGGAGGTACCGGGTGTTGCCGCCCAGGCCCGCCACGTCCTGCGAGAACACGATGTTGAAGCCGCGGGTCGGCTTGATGCGGTCGTCACGCACGTCGTAGGCCAGCGTGTAGCCGATGGACGAGGTAAAGAAGTCGCCTTCGTCGATGTAGATCGAATCGCCGAAGATACCGCTGCGGTCGGTCACCGAGTCATAGCGGAACTGGTAGCGCACGCCCATGGACAGGTATTCCGTGATCGGGAACACCGCGCGCAGGTTGACGCCGCTCGAACCCTGCGAGAACGAGCTTTCCTTGTAGTCGACCTTCCGGTGGAACAGATCGAAGCCGGCCGCGAGCGGGCGGTCGAGGAAATAGGGCTCGGTGAAGCCCAGGTCGATCTGCTGCCGGCGGCCCGAGGCGGCCAGCGACACGCGCAGGTCCTGGCCCCTGCCGAGCAGGTTGCGCTCGCGGACCGATATCTCGCCGATCAGGCTTTCGCTCGAGGACACGCCGGCGCCGATGCTGAGCTCGCCGGTGGACTGCTCCTGCACGGTCGCGGTCAGCACCACGCGGTCGGGCGAGCTGCCCTGCGCCTGGTCGATCTCGACGCCCTTCTCCTCGAAATAGCCGAGGCCCTTCACGCGGGTCCGGGTGCGGCGCAGCTTGGCGGTGTTGAAGGCGTCGCCCTCGACCAGCCGGAACTCGCGGCGAATCACCTTGTCCAGGGTGCGGGTGTTGCCGACGATGTCGATCCGCTCCACATACACCCTCGGCGCGTCGAGCAGCCGGTAGGTGATGCTGATGATCTTGTTTTCCTTGTCGCGGCTGATGCGCGGCCGGACGTTGACGAAGGCGTAGCCGATCTTGCCGGCCGCCTCGGTGATCGCCTCGACGGTCTTCTCGATCTCCTGGGCGTTGTAGGTCTCGCCCTCCTCGGTCAGCACCAGCGGCGTCAGCTTGGACGGGTCCAGATCCTCGATCTCGGATTCGACCACCACCTTGCCGATCTTGTAGATCGGCCCCTCTTCCAGGGTGACGGTGATGTAGAAGTCCTCGCGGTCGCGGCCCAGCTCGGCCACGGCCGAGATGGTGCGGAAATCCGCGAAGCCGCGCTGCAGATAGTACTGGCGCAGCAGCTCGCGGTCATAGAGCAGGCGATCGGGATCGTAGGTGTCGTTCGAGGTGAGGAAGCGCCACCAGCGGGCTTCCTTGGTGGCGATCTCGCTGCGCAGGTCGCCGTCCGAGAACTTCTGGTTGCCGATGATGTTGATGCGGCGGACGGTGGTCTTCTCGCCCTCGCTGATCTCGTAGACCAGGTTCACGCGGTTCTGCGGCAGCTCGATGATCTTGGGCTCGACGGTGGCGGCGAACCGGCCCGAGCGGCGGTACAGCTCGATCAGGCGCTGCAGGTCGGCCTGCACCTTGGCGCGGGTGAACACCGTGCGCGGCTTGATCTGCAACTCCTGCCGCAGCTTGTCGTCCTCGAGTTTCTTGTTCCCCTCGAACGCGATACGGTTGACGATCGGGTTCTCGACCACCGACACCAGCAGCGTGCTGCCTTGCAAGGTGATCTTCACGTCGGCGAACAGGCCGGTGCCGAACAGCCGCTTCAGCGACTGGTCGACCACGTCGGGCTGATAGCGGTCGCCGGGCGCGATCAGCAGGTACGAGCGGACCGTGTCCGGCTCGATACGCTGGTTGCCCTCGACGCGAATGGCCGAGACGATGCCGCCGGTCTGCGCGAACGACGGCTGCGCCAGGGCGAAGATGAATACCAGAGCTGCGGCGACCAGCCACGACTTCCCACAGTACTGCCGCATCTCGTTACTCGACCATCCTGCTAGGCTCTTATGATTGAATTCTGGACACCATGCCGACCAGGTCGTTCCAGGTGACGACGACCATCATCAGCAGCACGAGCACCATTCCCACGCGAAAGCCGTACTCCTGGACCTTCTCGTCCAGGGGACGGCCGCGAACGGCTTCAAAGGCATAATAGAGAAGATGCCCGCCGTCCAGCATGGGAATCGGAAACAGATTGATAAGGCCAAGATTGATCGACAGGAACGCCGTCAGCATCACCAGGCTGAGCAGGCTCACCTGCGCCACCTCGCCCGATACCTCGGCGATCTTGATCGGCCCGCCCAGGTCCTTGACCGAACGGTCGCCGCCGATGATTTCGCCGACGACGCGCAGCATCATGATCGACTTGTCGCGGATCTCGATGCCCGCATGCCACATGGCGTCGAGCGGCCCGCGCTTGACGATCTCCATGCGCTGGCTGCGGATGCCGAGCACGCCCAGCTTGGACGAGCCCTGGGCCTGCAGCCGGGGCGTCGCGGCGATGTGCAGCAGGGACTCGCCGCGCTGCACCGCGAACGTCATCTCCTTGCCGGCGTTCATGGCGACCAGGTCGCGCATCTCCTCGAAGCTGCGGATGCGCGTGCCGTCCACCTCGAGGATCCGGTCCTCCTTCTGGAAACCGGCGGCCGCGGCCGCCGTGTCCGCGACCACCGCGTCGACGACCGGCGCGGTGAAGCGCTGGCCCACCACCATGAACATCACGGTGAAGATCACGAAGGCGAGCAGGAAATTGGCGACCGGACCGGCCAGGGTCACGAGCGCGCGCTGATGGACCGGGCGGAAGTGGAAGCAGTCCCGCTTGTCCTCGTCGCTCATGCTGTCGATATCCGCCGAGGCGTTGCTCGCCACCGACGCGTCGCCCGCGAACTTCACATAGCCGCCGAGGGGCAGCGCCGAAATCCGCCACTGGGTGCCGTGGCGATCCCTGCGGCTCCACAGCACCGGGCCGAAGCCGATCGAGAACGCGTCGATCCTGATGCCGAAGCGGCGCGCCACCCAGAAATGTCCGAGCTCGTGGAAAAACACCAGGGCCGAGAAGACCGCGATGAACGCAACGACCGAGGTGCCTAGGAACGGAATATCCATCGAACTCTTTGCGGTTGGGACTTCAGCCTAGCAAGGCATTCGCATGTGATCTGGCCTGGCGGTCGATCTCTTCGAGATCCTCCCAACCCCGGAGAGGCATCGAGCCCATCCGGTCCAGCACGTCCTGCACGATCTGCGGGATTTCCAGGAAAGCGGCGCGCTCCTGCAAGAACCCCTCCACGGCGACTTCATTGGCTGCGTTGAGGATAGTAGGAGCCGCCCCCCCGCTTTGCAAGGCCTCCCGCGCCAGCCTGAGCGCCGGGAAGCGGCCCAGGTCGGGGGCCTCGAAGTCCAGCCGGCCCACCTGCCCCAGGTCCAGCCGGTTGACCGGCGTCGACATGCGATCGGGCCAGGCGAGCGCGTGGGCGATCGGGGTGCGCATGTCCGGCGAGCCGAGCTGGGCCAGCACGGAACCGTCCACATACTGCACCATGCTGTGGATCACCGATTGCGGATGCACGAGCACCTCGATCTGCGCGACGCTGACCGGGAACAGGTGATAGGCCTCGATCGCCTCCAGCCCCTTGTTCATCAGGGTGGCCGAATCGACCGAGATCTTGGCGCCCATGGACCAGTTGGGGTGTTTGACGGCCTGGGCCGGCGTAACCCTGGCCATCTCGTCGCGGCTGAAGGTGCGGAACGGGCCGCCCGACGCGGTCAGGACGATCTTCTCGACCCTTTCGGCATGGTCGAAATCGAACACCTGGAAGATGGCGTTATGCTCGGAATCGACGGGCAGCAGGGTCGCGCCCGATTTGGCGACGTCGCGGGTGAACAGCTCGCCGGCGCAGACGAGGCATTCCTTGTTGGCCAGCGCGACGGTGGCGCCGCGCCGCACCGCGGCGAGCGTGGGCCACAGCCCGGCGGAGCCGACGATGCCGGCCATCACCCAGTCCGAATGGACGCTGGCCGCCTCGATCAGGCCCTGCGGGCCGGCGAGGACGGAGACGCCGGTGCCCGCCAGCGCATCCTTCAGCGCGTGGTATCCGGTCTCGTCGGCGATGGCCACCACCCGCGGCCGGAACTGGCGCGCCTGCTGCGCCAGCAACTCCACATTGCCGCGCGCCGTCAGCGCGACGACCTGGTAGGCCTCGGGATTGCGGGCGACGAGGTCGAGGGTGCTGAGCCCGATGGAGCCCGTCGAGCCCAGCAGGGTGACGGTCTTGGGATGGACAGCGGGCCTGTTGAGAGCTTCAGCCATGCAGCGTGACACCGGATTCGCGAATGAGGACAATGGCAAGCGCCACGATCGGCGCGGTGAAGACCAGGCTGTCGATGCGGTCGAGGACCCCGCCATGCCCGGGGATGAGGTTTCCGCTATCCTTCACGTTGAACCGGCGTTTGATGCTGGACTCCGCCACGTCGCCGACCTGGGAAAGCCCGGCGAGGACAAAGCCTACCAAGAACTGCGCGAAAGGATAGCCGAAAGCGGCGGCCTCGCCGCCCGCGAACCGGGCGTAGATCGCCGAGACGACGCCGGCGGTGACGCATCCGCCGATCAGCCCCGACCACGTCTTGTTGGGGCTGATGCGCGGCGCCATCTTCGGCCCGCCGACCCGCGATCCGACGAGATAGGCGCCCGTGTCCGTGGCCCAGATCAGCAGTAGCAGCCACAGCACCAGCAGGAAACCGCCCTCGGCCCGCAGCCAGAGCAGCGCGACCACGGCCAGGCCCAGATAGAGCAGCCCCCCGGCCGGCCAGCCCGGCGGCGCGCGCCGCGCCAGCGCCGCGACCGCGACCAGCAGCGCCCCGGCGACGACGAAGGCCAGCGCCACCGCGCCGCCCACGTCCTGCAGTGCGAGGGCCGCGAGCGCCAGGCTCGCGGCGTTGATCACCGTGTACGCCGCGTGGGCGGAGCGCGTCATGCGGTTCCATTCCAGCGTCGCATAGAAGCCGACCAGGAAGATCAGCGCGGCGAACCACCAGCCGCCCGCCCAGGCGGCGCCCAGCGCCACCGGCGCCATCACCAGGGCCGACGCGGTGCGAACGAGAAGACGGCTGGCCAATCGGATTGCTTCCCGAAATGCTCAAGGACCGGGCGTAGCGCCGTAGCGCCGGTCGCGGGCGTTAAACGAATCGATCGCCCTGGCCAGGCACTGCTTGTCGAAATCGGGCCAGAAGACATCCATGAACAGCAGCTCGGCATAGGCCGACTGCCACAGCATGAAATTGCTCAGCCGCTGCTCGCCGCTGGTGCGGATCACCAGGTCCGGGTCCGGCAGGCTGTCGGTATAGAGGAAGCGCGCGAACATCCGCTCGTCGATCTCCTCCAGCGCCACCTCGCCCCGCTTGTGGGCGTCGGCGATCCTGCGCGCGGCGTTGACGATCTCGGCCTGCGCGCCATAGCTGATGGCGATGGTCAGCGTCAGTCCGGTGTTGTTGCAGGTGCGCGTCTCGCCCTCGAGGATCAGCGCGCGGATATCCTCGGACAGCTTGCTCCGGTCGCCGATGATCTTGAGGCGGACGTCGTTCCGGGTCAGCTCGGCGATCTCGCGGCGCAGATAGAGCCTGAGCAGCCCCATGAGGTCGTCGACTTCCGAGGCCGGCCGCTTCCAGTTCTCGGACGAGAAGGCGAAAAGGGTCAGGTACGACACGCCCATCTCGCGGCACCCTTCCACCGACCGTCGCACCGCCTCGGCCCCCTGGCGGTGGCCGGCGATGCGCGGCAGCCCGCGAGCCTGCGCCCAGCGCCCATTGCCATCCATGATGATGGCGATGTGCCGGGGAATGATCGCGGGAAGCTGTTGCGGGGAAAGGTCCAGCATGCGCTATACCTGCATGATCTCCTTTTCCTTGGTGGCCAGCAGCTCGTCGATCTTCCCGACCATCCTGTCGGTCATCTCCTGGATCTCGTCGGCATAGAGCTTGTGGTCATCCTGACTGATCTGGCTGGCCTTTTCGAGCCGCTTGAGGAGGTCCATGCCGTCGCGCCGCACGTTCCGCACGGCGACCTTGGCCTGCTCGGCATAGCGGCCGGCCACCTTGGTCAGCTCGGCGCGGCGCTCCTGGTTGAGCTCGGGGATCGGGATGCGGATCAGGGTCCCGTCGGGCGACGGGTTCAGCCCCAGCCCGGAATTGCGGATCGCCTTATCCACGGCCGACACGTTCGCCCGGTCCCACACCTGCACGCTGATCATCCGGGATTCGGGGACGCTGATGGTGCCGATCTGGTTGATCGGCATGGCGGCGCCATAGACGTCCACGACGATCGGATCGAGCAGCGATGCCGAGGCGCGGCCCGTGCGCAGCCCGGCGAATTCGGTTTGCAGCACGTCGACGGCGCCTTTCATCCGGCGTTCGATGCTGTCCAGATCGATATCTTCATCAGCCATTTTCAGACCCTATCTGCCAATCGTGGTGAATGTGCCCTGGCCCTGCAGGACACGCGCGAGACCGCCCGGCTCCTGGATCGAAAAGACCAGAATCGGGATGTCGTTTTCGCGGGCCAGCGACACGGCGGACGCATCCATCACTTTAAGATCGTTCGACAACACCTCGAGATAATTGAGGTGCGTGTGATACACGGCGTTCGGATCCTTCTTCGGATCCGCCGAATAGACGCCGTCCACCTGAGTGCCCTTCAGCAGCGCGTCGCAGCGCATCTCGGCAGCGCGCAGGGCGGCGGCCGTGTCGGTGGTGAAGAACGGATTGCCGGTGCCGGCCGCGAAGATGACCACCCTGCCCTTTTCCATGTGGCGGATGGCGCGGCGCCGGATATAGGGCTCGCAGACGCTGGACATGGGAATGGCCGACTGCACCCGCGTCGCCACGCCCTTGTTCTCCATGACGTTCTGCATAGCCAGCGCGTTCATCACCGTCGCCAGCATACCGATCTGGTCGGCGCTCGCCCGGTCCATGCCCTGGGCCGCGCCGGACAGGCCGCGGAAGATGTTGCCGCCGCCGATCACGAGGCAGACCTGCACGCCCGCCTCGACCACCGTCTTCACGTCGTCGGCGATGCGGTCGACGGTGGCCAGATCGATCCCGTAGGAGCCCGCGCCCATCAGCGCCTCACCCGACACCTTCAGGAGGACACGGCGATAGAGACCTGGCGTGACCAATGCATTCCCCTTTGCGTCAAGGCGCGGCAAGCCGTGCCGCCCGAACCGGCGGCGGCACCTTACAACAACTACCGTGGGCGACAGTAGCCCGTATTACAGCGTGATGTCCAAAATGGCGCCGGCCGGATCATTCCCTCTCCGGGGCGGTGCCGCGCGGAGAGGGAAGACCGATCCATTTGCAGGGATCGCGGCGGCCTCGCGGTCCGATGGACCGCGAGGCGCGGCGATCTCAGCCAGCCATCTTGGCGACTTCGGCGGCGAAGTCGCCTTCGTTCTTCTCGACGCCCTCGCCCAGCACGAAGCGCACGAAGCCGGCGACCTTCACGCCGGTGCCCAGCTCCTTGGCCAGGTCGGCGACGACCTTCTCGATCTTGCTTTCGCCGTCGATGACCCAGGTCTGCGACAGCAGCACGACCTCTTCATAGAACTTGCGCAGGCGGCCATCGACCATCTTCTGGATGATCTCCTCGGCACGGCCGGATTCGCGGGCCTGCTGCACCAGCACCTGACGCTCGCGCTCCACCAGGGTCTGGTCCAGTTCGTCGGTGCTGACCGACTGCGGCGCGGCGGCGGCGATGTGCATGGCGAGCTGTTTGCCGAACGCCTCGAGCCGGGCGGCGTCGCCGGCCGATTCCAGCGCCACGATGACGCCGATCTTGCCGACGCCCGGCGCCGCCGGATTGTGGATGTAGCTGGCCACCACGCCCTCGCCGACCTTCAGCGCGGCCACGCGGCGGATCGCCATGTTCTCGCCGATCGTCGCGATCATGTGGGTGAGCTGCTCGGCGACGGTGCGGGCCTCGTTCGGGAAGCCGCTCGCCAGCAGCACGTCCTGGTTGCCCTCATTGGCCAGCGCCAGGTCGGCGACGGTCTTGACGAAGGCCTGGAAGGTGTCGTTGCGGGCGACGAAGTCGGTCTCGGAGTTGACCTCGACCACCGCGCCGGCATTGCCGCCGACGCTGACGCCCACGAGGCCCTCGGCCGCGACGCGGCCGGACTTCTTGGCGGCGGCGGCAAGGCCCTTCTGGCGCAGCCAGTCCACGGACGCTTCGAGGTCGCCCCCGTTCTCGTTCAGCGCCTTCTTGCAATCCATCATGCCAGCGCCGGTCTTCTCGCGGAGCTCTTTCACAAGGGCGGCGGTGATCTCAGCCATGGTTGTTCCTTCCTGCGAACGGATGTCTATGACGAAGGGGGGCCGTTTTAAGCGGCCCCCGTTGCGATTCGATGACGCTGGGCTCAGCCGTTGGCGGCTTCGGCGGCGGCTTCGGTCCCAGCCTCGCCCTGCGCCTCTGGCGCTTCCGGCAGATCCTCGACCACCGGCGCCTCGGACGCGCCGATGTCGACACCGCCCTGCACCAGCTCGCGCTGGATGCCTTCCAGAACGGCGCCGGCCACCGTGTCGCAGTACAGGTGAATGGCGCGGCTGGCGTCGTCATTGCCCGGGATCGGGAAGTCGATGCCGTCGGGGTCGCAGTTGGTGTCGACGACGGCGGCCACCGGGATGCCCAGCTTGTTGGCTTCCTGGATGGCGATCGCCTCCTTGTTGGTGTCGATCACGAACAGCAGGTCGGGCAGGCCGCCCATGTCCTTGATGCCGCCCAGCGAACGCTCGAGCTTCTCGTGCTCGCGCTGGAGGGTGAGACGCTCCTTCTTGGTCAGCAGGCTGCTCTCGCCCGCGTTCATCTCTTCCTCGAGCTGCTTCAGGCGGCGGATCGACTGCGAGATGGTGTTCCAGTTGGTGAGCATGCCGCCCAGCCAGCGATGGTTCACATAGTGCTGGCCGCACTTGCGGGCCGCGCCCGCGACCACGTCGGCGGCCTGGCGTTTGGTGCCGACGAACAGCACGCGCCCGCCGCCCGCGGTGATGTCGCGGATCGCGACCAGGGCGCGGTTCATCAGCGGAACCGTCTCGGACAGGTCGATGATGTGAATCTTGTTGCGGGCGCCGAAAATGTACGGGCCCATCTTGGGGTTCCAGCGGTG
>CAZVVC010000094.1:0-11646 GCA_964630425.1 uncultured Bifidobacterium sp.
CCAAGGAAGCGCAGGCGGCCATGCATGCCGGCCTCGATGCCAACGGCAAGGTCACGCTGCACGACTATCCGGGCCGCGACCACGCCTTCGCCCGCACCGGCGGCGAGCACTACCACGAGGGCGACGCGGACCTCGCCAACAAGCGGACGCTGGACTTCTTCGCCTCCAATCTGGGCTGAACCATGGTCAAGGCCGTCGTCATCGACCGTCAGGGTCCGCCCGAGGTCATGGAAATCCGGGACGTGGCGCTCGCCGCGCCCGGGCCGGGCCGGGTGGTCATGCGCAACACGGCCATCGGCTTCAACTTCCTCGACACCTATCAGCGCGGCGGGCTTTACCCGCTGACGGTGCCGAGCGGCATGGGCAGCGAGGCCGCGGGCGTCGTCGAGGCGATCGGCCCCGGCGTCACAGGTCTGCGCGCGGGCGACCGGGTCGCCACCATCACCGGCGGCCTCGGCGCCTATTCGGAGAAATGGCTGGTGCCGGCCGAGGCGCTGGTGAAACTGCCCGACGACATTCCCGACCAGGTGGCCGCCGCCTCGCTGCTGAAGGGACTGACCGCCGAATACCTGATCCGGCGCACCTACGAGGTGAAGCCGGGCGACACCATCCTGTTCCACGCCGCCGCCGGCGGGGTGGGGCTGATCGCCTGCCAGTGGGCGCGGCATCTGGGTGCGGTGGTGATCGGCTCGGTGGGCAGCGAATCCAAGGTCCCGGTCGCCCGCGAGCATGGCTGCGAGCACGTCCTGGTGCTCGGGCGCGACGACATCCCGGCCCGGGTCCGCGCGCTGACCGGCGGCAAGGGCGTTCCCGTGGTCTATGATTCCATCGGCAAGGACACGTGGGAGGCTTCGCTGGACTGCCTGCGGCCGCGCGGCCTGATGGTGAGCTTCGGCAACGCCTCGGGCGCGGTGACCGGGGTCAACCTGGGCATCCTCGCCGCCAAGGGATCGCTCTACGTCACGCGCCCCGGCATCAACGCCTATATCGCCGATCCGGCCGAGCGCACGGCGGCGGTGGCGGCCCTGTTCGACGTCATCCGCGGCGGCGCCGTACGCGTCGAAATCAACCAGACTTATCGCCTCGACGACATCGTTCGGTTGCATCGCGACGCGGAAGGTCGCAAACATACGGGATCAACCGTCATCCTGCCTTGACGAGCCGGCCTGACGTCGCCCGATCCCTTCTCAGGCCAGCAGGCCAATGAACCGCAAGCCGCCGCCCATCATCTCGCCCTATCGCCAGTTCGCGCGCGCCGAATGGTCACGCCTGCGCGAGGACACGCCGCTCACCCTCTCGGACGAGGAACTCGATCGCCTCAAGGGCCTCAACGAGCCGACCTCCATGGACGAGGTGATCGAGATCTACCTGCCCATGTCGCGCCTGATCAACCTGCACTACACGGCGTCGCAGCAGCTTTTCAGGGCGACCAACGAATTCCTCGGCCTGCAGAAGCGCAAGGTCCCCTACATCATCGGCATGGCCGGCAGCGTCTCGGTGGGCAAGAGCACCACCGCGCGCATCCTGCGCACCCTGCTCAGCCGCTGGGCCGACCATCCCAAGGTGGACCTGGTGCCCACCGACGGCTTCCTGCTGTCCAACGCCGAGATGGAACGGCGCGGCATCATGAACCGCAAGGGCTTTCCGGAGAGCTACGACCTCCAGGCCATGCTGTCGTTCATGGCGGCGGTGAAGGCCGGCAGGCCGGAAGTGTCGGCGCCCACCTATTCGCATCTGGTCTATGACGTGCAGCCCGACAAGCGGCTGGTGGTCAACCGGCCGGACATCCTGATCGTCGAAGGCCTCAACGTGCTGCAGACCAGCCCGGCCAGCACCGAGCCCATGCCCTATGTGTCGGATTTCTTCGACTTCTCGATCTATATCGACGCCAGCGAGGCAGACCTGCATCAGTGGTATGTGGAACGCTTCCTGCGCCTGCGCGAGACCGCGTTCCGCGATCCGGCGTCCTATTTCCACCGCTATGCCGTGCTCACCGAAGGCGAGGCCCGGGAAACCGCGACCGGCATCTGGGAATCCATCAACCTGGTGAACCTGCGCCGCAACATCCTGCCGACCCGCGCCCGCGCCGACCTGATCCTGCGCAAGGGAAGCAACCACCTGATGGAATCGGTGTCACTCAGAGGGGCTTAGACCGGCAGCCGGAAAGATTGGTCCCCTTAGCTCGTCATTGCGAACGAAGTGAAGCAATGACGCGGTACCTGCCCATCTCTTCAGCCGTCATCCCGCCCTTCCTTCGGCGGGATGCCGGCTGAGATGTAGGCACAGGCCTTTCCCTAAGGAAAAGGCCTGTCAGGTGTTCATCGACTCGAAGAAGTCGGCGTTGTTCTTGCTGTCCTTGACCTTGCCGACCAGGAACTCGACGGCGTCGACCGTGCCCATCGGATTGAGGATGCGGCGCAGGACCCACATCTTCGACAGGGTGCCGCGGTCCACCAGCAGCTCTTCCTTGCGGGTGCCGGATTTGAGGATATCGATGGCCGGGAACACGCGCTTGTCCGCCACCTTGCGGTCCAGCACGATCTCCGAATTGCCGGTGCCCTTGAACTCCTCGAAGATCACCTCGTCCATGCGGCTGCCTGTGTCGATCAGCGCGGTGGCTATGATGGTCAGCGAGCCGCCTTCCTCGATGTTGCGGGCCGCGCCGAAGAACCGCTTCGGGCGTTGCAGGGCGTTGGCGTCCACGCCGCCGGTCAGCACCTTGCCCGACGAGGGCACGACGGTGTTGTAGGCGCGCGCCAGGCGGGTGATGGAATCCAGCAGGATGACCACATCGCGCTTGTGCTCGACGAGGCGCTTGGCCTTTTCGATGACCATCTCGGTCACCGCCACGTGCCGGGTGGCCGGCTCGTCGAAGGTCGAGCTGATGACCTCGCCCTTTACCGACCGGGCCATGTCGGTCACTTCCTCGGGCCGCTCGTCGATGAGCAGCACGATCAGGTAGACCTCGGGATGATTGGCGGTGATGGAATGGGCGATGTTCTGCAGCAGCACGGTCTTGCCGGTGCGCGGCGGCGCCACGACCAGCGCGCGCTGGCCCTTGCCCAGCGGCGAGACGATGTCGATGATCCGCGAACTCAAATCCTCGTTCTTGGAATCACCGCGCGCGGCGCTGCGGTCGAGCACCAGGCGCTCGTCCGGATAGAGCGGCGTGAGGTTGTCGAAGTTGACCTTGTGGCGGGCCTTCTCCGTGTCCTCGAAATTGATGGTGTTGACCTTGAGCAGCGCGAAATAGCGCTCGCTGTCCTTCGGGGCGCGGATCGGCCCTTCGATGGTATCGCCCGTGCGCATGCCGAACCGGCGGATCTGGCTGGGGCTGACATAGATGTCGTCGGGGCCGGGCAGGTAGTTGGATTCGGGCGAGCGCAGGAAGCCGAATCCGTCCTGCAGCACCTCGAGCACGCCGCTGCCGGTGATTTCCTCGCCCTGGAACGCGAGCTGCTTGAGGATCGCAAACATCATGTCCTGTTTGCGCATGTTCGAGGCGTTCTCGATTTCGAGTTCTTCGGCGAACGCCAGCAAGTCAGGCGGCGACTTGCCCTTGAGTTCTTGTAGATTCATCGGAATTACCGATTGCCTTTGGAAGGATGCGATCAACCCGGGAATGCGTGGATCAGTCCACTCACTGTGTCCCACCGGTCGGTCGTAATGGTTCTTGTGATGTGCTTTTTCTGAGCGACCCCGGGGAGGGGCGCGACAGCGTGTGATACTGCCAATTGGGATATGGCCACAATGGCCAATGGTTCAAGCCTTGTCCAGCAAAAATGGAAGGCCCGGAAAAGGGCTTCCAACCTGGCCGCGTCGCCCCGAATCTAGCTGCGGGTGCCCACCACGACGAGCAGGACGATGGCGATCATCAGCACCGTCGGGATCTCGTTGACGATCCGGTAGTATCTGGCCGTCCTGGCGCGCTGGTCCTCGCGGAAGCGCCGCACGTGACCGGCCAGCAGGCCGTGGACCGCGCTCATCGCCAGCACGGCGGCCAGCTTGGCGTGCAGCCAGCCCTGCTGGAGGTAATAGGTGTTGTCGAGGATCAGCAGGATGCCCAGCACCCAGGCGGCGATCATGGCGGGATTGATGATCGCCTTCAGCAGGCGGCGCTCCATGACCTTGAAGATCTCGGAGCTTTCCGAACCGGGCATGGTGCCGGCGTGATAGACGAACAGCCGGGGAAGATAGAGCATCCCGGCCATCCACGAGATCACCGCGATGACGTGAAGGCCCAGGACCCAGGGATGGAAGCTGCCCAGAAATCCGTTCATGTCGCTCTCCCGCCTATGGTTTCCAGTCCCTGATCAGGTCGGAAAGCGCCGCCACGTTCCCGGGCGGCGTCTGCGGCACGATGCCATGCCCCAGGTTGAAGATGAAAGGCCCATCGGCCAGCGCCGAAAGGATGCCGCTCGCCTGCTCGAGCATGGCCTGCCCGCCGGCGACGACCGCGAGCGGGTCCAGGTTCCCCTGCACCGCGACGGTCTGCTGCAACGACCGGGCGGCCCACGACGGCGGCACGGTGGTGTCGATGCCGACGCCGTCGATCCCCGTTCCGGCGGCGTAGTCGGTCGTCTTGGCGCCGGCGCCGCGCGGGAAGCCGATCACCGGCACGCCCGGATAGCGGCGCTTCAGCCGGCCGACGATGGCGCGGGTGGGCGCGGTGCACCAGCGGTTGAACTGATCCTCGGACAGCACGCCGGCCCAGCTCTCGAAAAGCTGTACGGCATGAGCGCCCGCCTCGATCTGGCGGCCGAGATACTCGGTGGTCGCCTCGGTCAGCACGTCGATCAGCGCGCCGAAGCCTTGCGGATCGCGCAGCGCCCAGAGCCGGGTTTCCTGGAATTCCTTCGAGCCGTGGCCTTCCACCATGTAGCTGGCGACCGTCCAGGGCGAACCGGCGAACCCGATCAGCGCGGTGTCCGGGGGCAGGGCCGCGGCGACCCGGTCGACGGTCTCGTAGACCGGCGCCAGCCGTTCGTGGATGCCGGCGGGACGCAGCCCGGCGATGCCGTTGACGTCGCGGATCGGATCGAGCACCGGGCCTTCGCCTTCCCGGTACTCCAGCTTCTGGCCCAGCGCGTCGGGGATCAGCAGGATGTCGGCGAACAGGATGGCGGCGTCCATGCCGTAGCGGCGGATCGGCTGGAGAGTGACCTCGGCGGCGGCGGCCGGACTGTAGCAGAGCTCGAGGAAGTCGCCCATCCGGGCACGAATCTCGCGGTATTCCGGCAGGTAGCGGCCGGCCTGGCGCATGAACCAGAAGGGCGGCCGGTCGACACGGTGGCCGGTCAGCGCGTCGATGAACCGTTTGCCGGACGAAGATGCGTTCACGTCGCCCAATACCTTGAATCTTTCAGAGAGGAAGGTTGTAGAGGTAGTGAATCCCTGTGGATAACGGGGATCGGGCTGTCATACAGGCTTATCCCCGTGCTGGCCAGCCTCTTGGGCCGGCCTGTTCCCGTCCGGTGGACAAGCCGTTCGTCAGCAAGGAAACAGGCGGCTTATGGAAGCCTGAATCACGGGGATAAGTCCATGCCGGGAACGCCGGATTCACCTGACTCACAGGTCCGCTTGGCGGGTTGCTCAACGGATTCATGACTCCGCCGGCTTATCCCCGATACCCTGGCCGCCGCGCCGCGTGTTGCCAATCCGACGGGGTTATGCACAGTTGATCCGCACAGCCAGCGGAACGGAACCCATGCAGCGCTTTCATCTTCACCTGGTCTCCGACGCCACGGGGGAAACCCTCAGTTCGGTGGCGAAAGCCGCCCTCGTCCAGTTCGAGGGCTTCGACGCCATGGAACACATGCACGCGCTGATCCGCAGCCCGAAGCAGATGGAGCTGGTGCTGAGTGCCATCCAGCGCACGCCGGGCCTCGTCCTGTTCACCCTGGTCGACCGCGAGTTGCGGCACCAGCTCGAGGAAGGCTGCCGCGCGCTCGGGTTCCTGTCGATCGCCGTGCTCGATCCGGTGATGGATGTCTTCGGCCGCTTCCTGGGTGCCGAAAGCCGCGGCCGGCCGGGCCAGCAGCACGAGATGAACGCCGAGTATTTCGGCCGCATCGAGGCCATGGGCTTCACCATGTCCCATGACGACGGGCTGCGGACCGACGACCTGCACCAGGCCGACATCATCCTGCTGGGCGTCTCGCGCACGTCGAAGACGCCGACCGCCATCTATCTCGCCAACCGGGGCCTCAAGGTGGCGAACATCCCCGTGGTGCCGGGCGTGAAGCTGCCGGCCGAACTGGACGGGCTGAAACGGCCGCTGATCGTGGGCCTGACCGCCTCGCCGGACAGGCTGGTGCACATCCGGCGCACCCGGATGCGCGCGCTGTCCGACCTGGAGGACACCGCCTATGCCGATCCCGAGGCGGTCTCCGAGGAGATCACCAATGCGCGCCGCATCTATCTGAAGCGCGGCTGGCCGATCATTGACGTCACCCGCCGCTCCATCGAGGAGACGGCGGCGGCCATCTACAGCCTCTATCAGCGCCGCCAGGAGGAGGTGGAAGGAACATGACCCGGCTGATCCTGGCCTCGGCCAGCCGGGTGCGGGCCACCATGCTGCGCCAGGCCGGGCTGGCGTTCGAGATCGTCCCGGCCCATGCCGACGAGGCCGCCACCAAGCGCGCCATGGCCGGCGCCGATCCCCTGGAGATCGCCGGCGCCCTCGCCGAGATCAAGGCGAGGGCGATCGCGGCCCACCATCCCGACGCCGCCGTGATCGGCGCCGACCAGATGCTGGTCTGCGGCGCCGACCTGTTCGACAAGCCCGCCGACATGGACGAGGCGCGCAGCCATCTGCGGCGGCTGCGCGGGCGCACCCACCATCTGTGCACGGCCGCCGTGGTGATGCGCGGCGGCGAGGTGCTGTGGCGGCATACGGAGAAACCCGAACTCGTCATGCGCGGCTTCACCGACGCCTTCATCGGGCGCTATCTGGCGGCGATCGGTGATGACGCGCTGCTCAGCGTCGGCGCCTACCAGCTCGAAGGGCGCGGCGCGCAGCTCTTCGAACGGGTGGAAGGCGATTTCTTTTCCATCCTGGGCTTGCCTTTGCTGCCGCTGTTGGGTTTCCTGAGGCGCCTCCAACTGATCGAGAGCTGATTGTCCACCGTTCCGCACATCCGGGCAGGCGTCATGGGCTGGCCCGTCGCCCATTCCCGTTCACCGCTGATCCACGGCTACTGGCTCAGGGAGCACGGCATCGACGGCTCCTACGAGAAGCTGCCGGTCCGGCCCGAGGACGCGGTGACGGCGATCCGCGACCTGCCGCGGCTGGGCTTCGCCGGCTGCAACTGCACCGTGCCCCACAAGCACGCGGCCATCGAGGCGGCGGACGTGGTCGACGGCCTCGCCCGCCGGATCGGCGCCGCCAACACCATCGTGGTGCGCGGCGGGGCGATCCACGCGACCAATACGGATGCGGAAGGCTTCCTCCAGAACATCAGGGAAAGCGCCGCCGATCTGCTGCGCGCCCGCGCCGCGCCGGACGCCGGATTCCGCTTCGATGCCGGTCCCGCCGTGGTGCTGGGCGCGGGTGGCGCGGCGCGGGCGGTGCTGGTCGCGCTGCTGGACGCGGGCGTGCCGCGCATCCGCCTCGCCAACCGCACCCATGCCCGCGCCGAGGAACTGGCCGCCGAGCTGGGCGGCGGCAGGGTGGAGGCGGTGTCCTGGCACGAGCGCGAGGCGGCACTGGCCGGGGCCGCGCTCCTGGTCAACACCACCAGCATGGGCATGCAAGGCCAGGAGGAGCTGGCGCTGCGGCTCGACGACCTGCCGCGCGGCGCGCTGGTCAACGACATCGTCTACGTGCCGCTGGAAACCGGCCTGCTGGCGGCGGCGCGCGCGCGGGGGAACCTGGCGGTCGACGGGCTGGGAATGCTGCTGCACCAGGCGGTGCCGGGCTTCGAGGCCTGGTTCGGCACGCGCCCGCGGGTGACGCCGGCGCTGCGCGAGATCATCGTTCGAGATCTGGGGGGCAAATGATCCTGATCGGCCTGACGGGCTCCATCGGCATGGGCAAGTCCGAAACCGCGAAGATGTTCCGCAGGGCGGGCGTGCCCGTCTACGACGCCGACGCGGCGGTCCATGCGCTGATGCGGCCGGGCGGCGCGGCGGTCGCCCCGGTCGAGGCCGCCTTTCCCGGCGTGGTGAAGGATGGCGCCATCGACCGGCCCGAGCTGGGCAGGCGCGTCTTCGGCAAGCCCGAGGAGCTGCGCAGGCTCGAGCGCATCATCCATCCGCTGGTCGGGCTGGCCCAGCGCCGGTTCCTCCAGCGCGCCCAGAGCCGGGGCGAGCCCGTGGTGGTGCTCGATATCCCGCTGCTGTTCGAGACCGGCGGTGACCGCTACGTGGACTATTCGGTGGTGGTGTCCGCGCCGGCGGCGGTGCAGCGCGCCCGGGTCCTCGCCCGCCCCGGCATGACCGAGGAGCGGCTGAACCACGTCCTGGCGCAGCAGACGCCCGACGCCGTCAAGCGGCGCAAGGCCGACTTCATCGTGCATTCCGGCCTCGGCAAGGCCTATGCGCGCCGCGCCGTCGCGCGTATCCTCGGGCAGGTGAAAGGCGGCAGGGGCCGGGTGTGGCCCGACCGCATCCTCAAACGTCGTACGGTCAGGTGATGCGGGAAATCGTCCTCGATACGGAAACCACCGGACTCGATCCGCTCCAGGGCCACCGGGTCGTGGAAATCGGCTGCCTCGAGCTGGTCAACCACATGCCGACCGGCCGCACCTTCCACGTCTATCTCAACCCCGACCGGGACATGCCGCTCGGCGCCTTCCAGGTGCACGGCCTCTCCGAGGAGTTCCTGTCGGACAAGCCGCGCTTTCCCGAGATCGTCGGGGACTTCGTCGATTTCATCGGCGAGGCGACGCTGATCGCGCACAACGCCTCGTTCGACGTGGCGTTCCTCAATGCCGAGCTGCAACGCACCGGCCGGCCGGTCATTCCGGGCGAGCGGGTGGTCGATACGCTGGCGCTGGCGCGGCGCAAGTTTCCCGGCGCCAACAACAGCCTCGACGCGCTGTGCCGGCGCTTCGGCGTGGACAATTCCAGTCGCACGCTGCACGGCGCGCTGCTCGACTCCGAGCTGCTGGCCGAGGTCTATCTGGAGCTGATCGGCGGCCGCCAGCCCGGCCTCGTGCTGTCGCTGGAGACCACCGAGGTCACCAGCATCGTCATCCAGCGCATCAAGCGCGAGCCGCGCCCGCACGCGCCGAGCGACGAGGAACTGGCGGCGCACGCCGCCTTCGTCGCCGGGCTGTCCAACGCGCTCTGGCTGCAGGAATAGATCGGTCGCCGCGCCGTCCGGCGCGGCCGCGTCAGTTCGGCTTGTCGCCCGTTTCCGAATTGGCCAGGTGCTGGGCGCGATAGAGCGCGCCGAAGTCCACCGGCTCCAGCATCACCGGCGGGAAGCCGCCGTCGCGGATGCAGTCGGCCAGGATGCGGCGCGCGAAGGGGAAGACCAGGCGCGGGCACTCCACCAGCAGCAGCGGCGGCAGGTGCTCTTCCGGGATGCCGCGGATGCCCCACAGCGCGCCGTATTCCAGCTCCACCAGGAACGCCACGGTATCGCCGCTCTGCGCCTTGACGCTCAGCGACATCACCGTCTCGAAACCCTCGGCGCCGACCTGGTTGACCTTCACCGCCACGTTCACGTCGATGCGCGGCTTCTGTTCCTCGTTGGTCTGGAAGATGGCCGGCGTGTTCGGGCTCTCGAACGAAAGGTCCTTCACATACTGGGTCAGCAGGACGACCTGGCCTCCCTGGTTTTCCGCTGCCTGCTGATTGTCGTCGCTCATGGGAACCTCGTTGGAATGGAGCGCGGACTGTAGCGGCGGCGGCCCGGGGCTTCAACCGGCTTCTGGCGCGGGAGGTATGCGTCGGGAAGGGGTCTCGGACGGCGCTTCGGGACCGCCGGGCTTCACCTCGAACTCGCCGTCGATGACGCCGCCGGAAGGGCGATCCGGCGCGTGAACCGTGAGCACCAGCGCCAGCAGGCCGAATCCCGCCGAACGGCGCACCCACGGGATCAGCAGCAGGATGCCGATGGCGTCGGACAGGAAACCGGGGAGGATCAGCAGCGCGCCCGCCGCGAACAGCGCCATCCCGTCGAGCATCTCGGCCACCAGCGCCACGCCGCTGCGGAACGTGTCCTGCACCCGGCCGATGGCGCGAGGGGCCTGGGTGCGGATGATCGCCGCGCCCGCCAGCGCCGCCAGGAACACCAGCGCCACGGTGGGCAGCGCGCCGATGAATCCCCCAACGACGATGAACAGGTAAATTTCCGCCCCCGCAAGCAGCAGGAATGTGAAGAGCGCAACGATCAGCATGCTTGTTCTTTCACCAACCCCGAATTATCTATGGTCGATACGGCCTGTGCCTGCGGGCGGCCCGTCCTACACCTTGTTACCTGGGGTTGGGACGAGTTTCCTTCAATCGGCGATTGGCTCAGCGAAAGGCTCTGCGTAACACAATGGGCGGCGGAATCGATCTCATCCTTTTGGCTCTGCTCGCGGGATTCATCATCCTGCGGCTGGTGGCCGTGCTCGGCCGCCGTACCGGCAACGAGCGCCGTCCCGAGAATCCGCTCGGCGTCGAACGCGCCCCGGCCGGCGAGACCAAGCCCGTCGAGCTGCCCGGCCGCGACCGCGGCCCGGTGACCGCCCAGCCGTCCGCCGTCTCGTCCTTCGACCGGGAAACGCCGCTGGGCAAGACCCTGTCGCGGATCATGATGGCCGATCACGGCTTCGACCCGGACGGCTTCCTCGAAGGCGCGCGCGGCGCCTACCAGATGATCTCGGAAGCCTTCGCCGAGGGCGACCGCGAGATGCTGCGTCCGCTGCTGAGTCCCGAGGTGATGCGCGATTTCGAGGCGGATATCGCCGCGCGCGAGGCGCAGCAGCAGACCATGCAGACGACCATCGTCGACATCATGCGCAGCGACATCACCGACGCCCGGCTGGAGGACGGCACCGCCGAGATCACCGTGACCTTCAAGGCCGAGCTGACCAGCGTGGTCCGCGACAGCGAAGGCCGCATCATCCAGGGCAATCCCTCGGATACGGTGACGGTCACCGAGGTCTGGAGCTTCGCGCGTCAGGTCAAGTCGCGCGATCCCAACTGGCTGCTCGTGGCCACCGAAGCCAACGACTGACCGGGCGGCGAGGGCGTCGCCGGCGGTGCGGAACAAATCCCCCTTCATCCTCGTCCTGCTGTTCCTGGCGCTGGTGACCGCCTGCGGCACCTGGCTGCTCGTTCGGCCGCAACCCGCCGCCGTGACGCCGCCGCCGGAAGCCGAGCCGGTGCTCGCCCTGTCCGTGGTGTCGTTCGGCGACCTGAAGGGCTGGGACCGGGACGACCAGTCCGGCGCGCTCGCGTCCTTCCTGCGCTCCTGCGCCAGCCTGCTCAGGCAACCCGCCGAGAAGAAGATGGACGGCGAGGACTACGCCGGAACGGTCGGGGACTGGCAGCCCGCCTGCGCGGCCGCGGGATCGGTCCCGGCCGGCGACGCGGCCGCCGCGCGGGCCTTCTTCGAACAGTGGTTCCAGCCGGCGGCGGTGCTGAAGGGCGCCGATCCCGTGGGGCTGTTCACCGGCTATTACGCGCCCATCGTCGCCGGCAGCCGCA
>CAZVVC010000095.1:0-11538 GCA_964630425.1 uncultured Bifidobacterium sp.
ACAGCGCGTGCACTTCCCAGTCGGCGCGTCCCTCCATGCCGACGGGCAGCAGCCGGTTGGCCCAGAAATAGGCGGCGATGCCGAGGGGCAGGCCGATGACCGTGCCCAGGTTCAGCCGGTCCACCAGGGCGATCCCGAAGGGCGGCTTGCCGGGCTGCGCCAGCTTGGCCTTGCGCTTGGTGGACCACAGCAGCACGCCGGTGCCGATCATGGCCGTGCCGGCGAGGCCGGTGGCGATGTAGAGCAGCCGCAGGACCGGCCCGGCGAAACGGCCCTCGTGCAGCGCGAACATCACCGAGGTGAAGGCGCCGGTCGCGGTCCGCTCGACCCCGTGGTCGGCGACCGGCAGGCCCGTGACGCCGTCGAACCGCAGGGGCTCCTCGCTGCGGGAGATGCCCGAGCCCCGCTGCGGATAGATGTCGACGCGCGCGTTCTCGCGGCCGGGGTTCTCGACCACCACGCGGGCGACGCGGCCGAAGCCCTGCTGGCCCTCGGCCTGGTGCAGCAGCGGCAGCAGCGCGGTCATGGGCGCCTCCGGGGCGACGTCCCTGGGTGTCCGCTCCTCATAGCCATAGGCCTGGGCCATCGCCCGGTCGCGGGCGGCCTCGTCCGGATAGAGGGTCGAGGCGGGCAGCGGCATGTAGGTGAAGATGAAGAACAGCAGGCCGGACCAGGTGATCATCAGGTGGAACGGCAGCGCGGTGACGCTCAGCAGGTTGTGGCCGTCCAGCCAGCTCCGCTGGCCCTTGGCGGGGCGGAAGGTGAAGAAGTCCTTGAAGATCTTCTTGTGGGTGACGATGCCGCTGAGGATGGCCACGAACATCATCATGGTGCAGATGCCGACGATGCGGATCGCCCACTCATACGGCATGTAGTGCAGCTCGTAGTGCATGGCGTAGAGGGTGTTGCCGCCGCCGGTCTCGCGGACGGCGCCCTCGGTCGGGAGGCCGGTCCGGTTGTCGAGCTTCTCGCGGGTGAACTTGCCGAACTTCTGGTCGCCCACGGGACGGGCGCTCCAGCCGACCGACAATTGCCCGTCGCCGCGGCCGCCCGGGAAATTGACGAACCAGCGCTGCGCGTCCGCCGCCTGCGCGCTCAGGCGGCGCTCGGCCAGCGGCATCAGCTCGGTCGCGGGCCGGGGCGCCGACACCAGCGGCAGCTCCGGCTTCATCCAGCGGTCGATCTCGCTGTTCACATAGCCGAAGGTGCCGGTCAGGAAGACGAAGAACAGCACCCAGCCGACCAGCAGGCCGGCCCAGGTGTGCAGCCACGCCATGGACTGCCTGAAGGTTTCCTTCATGGGATTTCCTTCATGCCGGCAGCCTCCGGGCGCCGCGCCGCGCGTCCTGGAAAATCGTGTGCCGCGCTCATCGCGATCTGCCGCCTTGGTTCATCGGGCTTCCGACATGGTCATCAGGGTTGGTGTCGCAGGCTGCTTTTGCGTTTTATTCGCAGAGCCTAACCTTAAGACGTTTGAGGGGGAGGTTTTTCATACCCCTCGGCGTCAAAAAAACACTGGAGGGCGATGCAGGCCGCGAAATGGTCCCTGCCGTTCGATCGCGTCCGTCCGCCCCCACGCCTCCCGATGACGGAAGCGCCCGCACCGAATACACGGCAAGCCGGCCAATATGCAACTAATTCTCATATGCCCGACCGGATCGGGAGAGTCCTCGATCCGGGCTACCGGGATCGTCCGCGCCCGCTCGCGGCGGCGCCGTCCTGGTGTTCGGCCGTCGACAGGCGGTTCAGTTCGGCGCGCAGACGACCCGCGTCCGACAGCGACGCCTCGATCACCGCGTGGGTATCCGTCCAGATCGGCACCGCTTTCGCCAGGACGTCCCGGCCGGCCGGCGTCAGCCGCAGCAGGCGGGTGCGCCTGTCCGCCGGGTCGGCCGCCGTCTCGACCAGGCCGCGGCGCTGGAGCGGCTTGAGATTGGCGGTCAGGGTCGTCCTGTCCATCGCCAGCAGCGCCGCGACGCTGCCCAGGCTCGGCGGCGCCGGCCGGTTCAGCGCCATCAGCAGCGAGAACTGCCCGCTGGTGATGCCGGCGGGTTTCAGCGCCACGTCGAAGCGGCGGGCGAGGGCGCGCGCCGCCCGCTGCGCATGCAGGCACAGGCAGGTGTCGCGCACCAGAAGCGTGGTTTCGAAAGCGACGTCGGAACGGGTGTTCATTCGGAGGGTTGACATCCACGGGGTTTATAAGTTGATATCAACGTATATGAGGCGCGTCAATCGGCGTCGATGACCGCTTCGGCCTGGCGAGGCTCGCAATCCGATCGAAAAAGGAGATGACCATGAAGATCGTGACCAGCCTCAGCTTCCAGGGCCAGTGCCGCGAGGCGTTCGAGTTCTATGCCGGGGTCCTGGGCGGCAAGATCACCGCCGCCATTCCCTATGGCGACGCGCCGCCGGGCATGCCGGTCGCCGGGGAAAAATACAGGGACTGGCTGATGCATTGCTGGCTGGATGTCGGCGACCAGGCGCTGATGGGCGCGGACATGGACGTCGAGTGGGCGCACGATATCGACAAGCCCAAGAACGGCTTCGACGTCACCCTGCACACCGGGGACATGGACGAGGGCCGGCGCTGGTTCGACCAGCTCGCCGAAGGCGGCAGGACGGCCATGCCGTTCGGCGAAACCTTCTGGTCGCCCGGCTTCGGCTCGCTGACCGACAGGTTTGGCGTCCCGTGGATGATCAACGTCATCCCGCCGGCCGACTGGACGCCGCCGCAGGGCTGACCCTGCCGATAGGCGGGGACGGAAAGGCGAATCCCCGCGCCCTCGCGTCGCCACGAGCTCATGACGGTCACCCCGTCGCTGAATTCCACCAGACATTCGGGCCTTGCCTCACCGTCGTCGCCGACCGTGACCCGGCCGCGCGGGAAGGCATGGCTGTAGGGAAAGGCAAAACGCATCGTTCGGGCACCTCTCGCATCCGGACGGCGCCGGCCCGCTATCCGGTCATCCGACGACATGGCTCCGCCACCATTGTCCCCGGCCGTGCCGGCGGCGTCCAGACGGATCGGGGGCTTGCCTTGCGTAGGGGACATATTGCGAGCGGGCGGTGGAGCCGTTACAAGTATATTAAGAATGATTAGCAGGTTGGCGCTCGGGCATTGCCGCAAGGGCAGTCGCAGGGGGCGCTTGCAGATGAAAGCCCCGCCTTGCGCCGGAACCCGATCCTCAGTCTTTTCGTGACTCATCGCGGCGCGCTCGTCGATTACGCGAACGGTATCGTCGGCAATCGCGCGCACGCCGAGGATATCGTGCAGGAAGCGTGGGTCCGTTTCGACGCCGCCGCCGAGCGCCGGTTCCTCGAGGAGCCTCTGGGCTATCTCTACCGCATCGTCCGCAACCTGGCTCTCGATGGTCGCCGCAAGCTCAAGCGCGAAAGCGCGGTCGTGGTGGCCGGCGACTTCGACACGGCCGTCGAGGACCTGTCCGACGATCAGCCGACGCCGGAGACGGTGGCGCTCTACAGGGACGAATACACCCTCGTCATGCAGGCGATCGCCGAGCTGCCGGAGCGCACCCGCATCGCTCTCGAAATGCACCGCTTCGGCGGCTGCAAGCTCAAGGAGATCGCCGCTTTCCTCGGCATTTCCGTGCCTCTCGCGCATATCCTGGTGGCGGAAGGGGTGCAGCATTGCAAACGCCGGCTGGGCTGGCCATAAGGACCAGGTTCTCCTTATTTTTAGAAAAACGGCGCCGTGGGCGTTACATGAATAGGGCGGCGCTATCGGCCGGCGACGGCGGATGCGATCACTGTCCGACACTGCGGGTCAGGGAAGAGGCATGGCTGCAAGATCCGATAGCGCCGCGAAGCGTGCCTCCAGGGAAGCCACGGATTGGCTGATTCTGCTGCAGAACGATCCCGACGATCCTGATCTCCTGCGCCGGTTCGATGCCTGGCTGGCGGAAAGCCCCATGCATGCGGCGGCATGGGAGGCGACACGGCACACCTCCGGGATCATCGGGAAAGTGCCGCCCGCCTATGCCGGCCAGTGGGAGCCGTTCGTCGCGGCATCGCGAACCGGCGATGCCTGGGCGCCCGCGGCCGAAACGCGCTTCGGGCATCCGGCGCGGCGCGACCGGACACGCCGGCTCGGCCTGGGCCTCGGCGCCATGATCGCCGCCGCCGTCGCGGTTTTCGCGCTGCCGTCCGTGATGCTGAATCTCGCGGCCGATCACACCACCGGAACGGCGCAGATGCGGACAGTCTCGCTGGACGACGGCAGCGCGGTCGTTCTCGCCCCGGACAGCGCCATCGCCGTGCACTACAGCGCGGCGGAACGGCATGTGGAACTGCTCGCGGGTGAAGCCTTCTTCGACGTGACGCACAACGCGGACTGGCCTTTCCGCGCCACCGCGGACGGTGTGGAAACCGTCGACCTCGGCACCGGATTCACCGTGCGGCGCGGCAAGGACGAGGTGGCGGTGGCGGTCGAGCACGGGCGCGTGCGCGTCGATTATGCAAAGGCGTCGCCCTCCATATCGGAGACGCTCGACGCCGGCCAGTCGGTACGCGTGGGCCGGCAAGGAGGCGTCGCCCGGGGCGAGGTGCCGCCCTCGCAAGTCGGCGCATGGCGCCAGAACCAGCTCATCGCCCAGGACGAGCCCGTGCGTGAGGTGGTGGACCGGCTGCGTCCCTATTTTGCCGGCAGGATCATTCTGACGAAGGGGTCATTCGCCGGACGTCCCGTGACCGGGGTCTACAATCTGGCCGATCCCGTCGAGGCCATCAGGGGCATCGCCCGTACCCACGGGGCCACCGTTCGCCGCATCACGCCCTGGGTGCTGGTGGTTTCCGGCGACTAGCCGGTCGCGCCGCAGGGGCACGGCGCGGCAACGGTTCATCACGGATTGGCGTGGCTGCCGCACGTCACCCGGCCCGGGCTTCGCGACGGTCCTGCGGGCCTACTCAGTCCTCTCGGCCGTGAGCCACGACAGCCACGCTGATGCGTGATGAGCAAAAAACACCCGACTTTCGGATTCTTTTAGAAAAGCCGCATCCGCCGTCGTTGCCTGTGTGAAGGGGAACGCGATTACGACGCGTTTGCATGCCGGAACGGCTGTGAAGGTGCGTGGTCCATCCGCCTCGCCAACAAAAAAGAATGGAGGATCAACGGTGAATTTCGGGATCAAGGATCAAGCGTGCGGACGCCGGAGCGGATGGACCGGCGTTTTGTTGATGACGACCGTGCTGTCGGCGGTGATGGCGCTTCCGGCGCTGGCCCAGCCCGTGTCGGGCGGAGTGCACGCTGCCGCGGCCGCCGAGCGCGTCTTCAACATTCAGCCCCAGTCGCTCACGACGGCGCTGACGCAGTTCGGCCAGCAATCGGGCCTCCAGATCACCGCCGACGGCGCGATGATCCGCGACATGCGCACCGCCGGCGTGCAGGGCCGGATGTCGGGGGAACAGGCGTTGCTGCGCCTTCTCGCGGGAACCGGCCTCACCTATAGCACCGCCGGCGGCACGATCACCTTGCAGAGGATGCCGCCCGCGGGCGATTCCGGCGCGATGCAGCTTGGGCCGGTGCGGGTCGGAAGCACCGTTCCGAGCGATGCCGCCCAGACCGAAGGCACGGGGTCCTACACCACCTCCGTGACCGCGACGTCCACCAGGCTGCCGCTGTCGCTGCGCGAGACGCCCCAATCGGTCACGGTGGCCACGCGCCAGCGCATGGACGATCTGGCCATCGTCAGCCCGCGCGATCTGCTGCTGAACATGCCGGGCATCACGAGCACGGCCACGGCGCCTTACCGCGAAACCTATTTCTCGCGCGGCTTCGCGATCGAGAACTACACCTTCGACGGCCTGACCATCTCCAGCAATTCCTCGCGCCGCGGAGCATTCCTGAACGACATGGCGATGTTCGACCGCGTCGAGATCGTCCGTGGTTCCACCGGCCTGCTGCAGGGCGCGGGCACGCCGTCGGCGGCGATCAATTTCGTGCGCAAGCGCCCGACGCGGGAATTCCAGGCCGAGGCGCAGGGCGAGGCCGGACGCTGGAACAGCTTCGGCCTGCAGGCCGATGTGGGCGGGCCGCTCAACAAGAGCGGGACGCTGCGCGCCCGCGGCGTGGCGCGCTGGAGCGATGCCGACAGCTTCATGGACGTCGTCGGCGAAAGCAGGCAGCTCTACTACCTCATCGGCGAGGCCGACCTTTCGCCCGACCTGACCCTGACCCTGGGCGTTTCTCACCAGGTGAACGGCAACTCGACGGGCTATGGCGGCCTGCCGACCGCCCGCGACGGCAGCCCGCTCGGGCTGCCGCGCTCGACCTATCTGGGCAACAGGTGGAACCGCTGGAACGACACGACCACGTCGTTCTTCGGCGACATCGAATACCGCTTCAGCGACGACTGGAAGGCGAAATTCGCGTTCAATCATATCTGGGGCGACCAGTACCAGCTCAGGAGCGGCCCTTCCTGGACGGCCGATCTCGGATACAATCAGTCTCTCGGCAGGGCGAAGCTCAACAGCCGCCGCGGCAGTTACGAGGTGAGCGTGCAGGGGACGCCCGAGCTGTTCGGGCGCAAGCACGAACTCATCCTCGGCGCGAGCGGGCGCACCGCGAACGAGAACCAGGCGACCGCCGGCTACTATTCGATCCGCGGCGCGACCCACATGGACATCTTCAACTGGAACCACGATTTCCCCGAACCGACGATCTGGGCGGACGACTACTACCAGAACAGCGAGGAGAAACAGGGCGGGTTCTTCGGCACGGCGCGCCTGAACGTCCTGGATTCGCTGAAGGTGATCCTGGGCGGCAGGGTCGACTGGTTCAAGACGGTGAACTTCCAGTCGGTCCGCAATCCCGGCGCCGTGGCCTTCAACCCCACCACCCAAAGCGGGCACAATTACAACGGGCATCTGACCAAATATATCGGCCTCGTCTATGATCTGACCGACCAGTATTCGGTGTATGCCAGCTACTCGGACATCTTCAGGACGCAGAGCCAGCGCGACGTCAACAACGACTTCCTGCCGCCCGTCATCGGCGAGAATTACGAGGCCGGCCTCAAGGCCGCGTGGTTCGAGGGACGGCTGAACGCCAGCGCGGCGGTGTACCGGATCGATCAGGCCAACCTCGCCATGTCGGTCGGCGCCTGCCCGTTCAATCCGCTCCAGACCTGCTATGCCCCTACCGGCCACGCGCGGAGCAAGGGCTTCGATCTGGAACTCCAGGGCATGATCCTGCCCGGGTGGCAGGTCTCGGCCGGCTATACCCGCGTCACCACCAAGGTCGTCAAGGACGCCGTGCCGGCGAGGGTCGGGCTGAGGCTCAACACCCACCTTCCGGCCAACCTGTTCAAGATCTCGTCCACCTATCGCTTCGACCGGTGGCGCATCGGCGGCAATCTGCGCTGGCAGAGCAAGATCTACTACAACGGCACGACGCCCGCGCCGGTCATCCCGTACCGCAGCGAACAGCGCGGCTACGTCATCATGGACGCGATGATCGGCTATGAGCTGAGCGACAACGTCGACCTCCAGTTCAACGTCAACAACCTGTTCCACAAGGCCTATTTCAGCGCGATCAACGCACAGCCCGTCGAATGGGGCGGCAACACCGTCTATGGCGCGCCGCGCAGCTTCCGGTTCACCGCCAAGTACCGGTTCTGAAGATGGCGGAAGTCGACGTGCTGAATGCCGGCCGGCGCCGCGTGACCCCGTCATCGGCCGTGTCTGTCCGGCCGGTGCGGGGCCGGGGGCGCGGACCCTGTCCCTCCGGCATGCGGGGGCGCCGATGACCCGGCTCGAGACCGATGGCGCGGTGAGCATGCTGTCGCGCGTGATCGCCGCCGCCGTCGGCGGGTTCGTCTTCGCCTCGGCGGTGATCGTCGCCCTGTCCTATCTGCTGCCGGGCGCCCGCGTGCAGGCCGTGATCGGCGCAAGCCTGATGGGTTTCGCGTTCTGGACCGGGGCGGTGATCTGGACCTTCGCGGCGCGGACGTCCCTGCGCGCCTGGGCCGGACTGGCGGCCGGCACCGCGGCGGCCGCGGGCGCGGCGCTGCTGGCAGGGGCCGTCTGGCCATGACGGGCGGCTTCCGTCAGTCGATGACGTGGCTGCACACATGGGGCGGCCTGGTGTTCGGCTGGTTCCTGTCGGTGATCTTCGTCGCCGGCACGATCTGTGTGTTCAACAGCTCGATCAGCCAGTGGATGCGCGCCATGCCGGCGCTCTCGACCACCGAGCAGCGTGTGCAGGCGGTCGAGCACGCGGCCCGCTATATCGAGCAGCAGCAGCCGTCTCCGGGCCGCTGGAACATCTATCTGCCCGATCAGTCGGTAAGCTGGCAGGACGGTTCGGGAGAGCGCCGGGAGGGCCATTTCGATCCGGTGAACGGCGGCCCGAGGCGCGCCGGGACGGCCCGTGAGTCTCATGGCGGCTATCACTTCGTCGCCTTGCACTACAAGCTCCATTCCGATCTGCCCGGCATCATGCTGGTCGGCTTCGTCACCATGGTGATGCTGGCGGCGCTGGTGACCGGGGTGATCATCCATCGCCGGATCTTCAAGGACATCTTCACCCTGCGCCTGTTCAAGGGGCAGCGGAGCTGGCTGGACGGGCACAACGTCGCATCCGTCCTGACGCTGCCGTTCCAGCTCATGATCGCCTATACGGGCCTTGCGCTTTTCCACTACGCGTACATGCCCGGCGCGATCGCCCATCACTACGGGATGCCGGGCGGCCTGCAGGGCCAGTTCGATCATGTCGGCCCCTATTTCGAGGCGCGGCGCGACGGCTCGACCCCTCCTGCGCCGCCGGCCGCCGCCGACGTGCCGCTTTCGGCGATGCCGGCCCTGGTGCGCGAGGCGGAGCAGCGTTCCGGCCGGCCCGTGGAGTGGCTGTCGCGCCAGGCCGATCGCCGCACCGGCGTCGTGCGGGTGAGGATCGGCATGTCCAACCGGGGCAGCGAGCCGCTTCCGCGTCCCCCGGCGGTGACCTACCAGGTCACCGGCTCGCCGGCCCGGCTCGTCCAGCAGCAGGGCGCGGAAAAGGGCGTCGGCGAAACCAGCCTCGACGTGATGGGCGCGCTCCACGAAGCGCGCTTCGGCGGCTGGACGGTCAAATGGCTGTGGTTCCTGTCCGGCATCGCCGGCTGCGTGATGATCGCCACGGGCCTCGTGCTGTTCACCGTCAAGCGGCGGGTTCGCGGGATCGACGAGTTCGGCGCCGCGTCCCCTGCCGTGTTCAGGGCCGTCGACGGGCTCAACGTCGCGGCGGTCTCGGGCGTCGCGCTGGCGTCGATCGCCTATTTCTGGGCCAACCGCCTGTTGCCGGTCGACCTGCCGGCGCGCGTGGCGGCCGAGGTGACCGCCTTCTTCATCGTCTGGGGGCTGACGCTGCTGCACGGCCTGACGCGGCCGAAACGCGCCTGGGCGGAACAGTTCGGCCTCGCCGCGGCCATGTGCCTGGCCTTGCCGGTCCTCAACGCGGCGACCACGGGCGACTGGTTCTGGCGTCAGGCGGCGCGCGGCAACTGGGAGGTCTTCGGGGTCGAGGTGACCGTCATGGCCGTCGGCCTCTCATTGGCGGCCCTCGCGTTCCGGCTTGCAAGGGGGCGCCCTTGATCGCGGCCGCGCTCATCTTCCTGCTCGGATCGGCGGCGGCCCTGTGTCTCGCATCAGGCATGGCGCGTCACCAGCGCGATCTGTTCGGCCGCACCCTGCCGCCGCGCCGGAGCGCTGCCGCGCGCGTCGCGGGATGTATCCTCCTGGCCGCCGCCGCGATACTCGCCGTCGCGGCCAGGGGATGGGCCGTCGGCATGGCGGTATGGCTGGCGCTCGCGCCGCTCGGCGCCCTGGCGAGCGTGTTCCTCATCAGCTACATGTCGACGCGGTCGCAAGGGAGGTAGGGCGGACCGGAGGTGACGACCGACGCCTCGACGTCCGAGGGGGCGCGTCGAGGCCTGTCGGGCGGCGCGGCCGAAGATCAGCCGCTCGCATAGCGCGCTCACATCCTGGCTCTCGCGCATCATCTGCAAATACCCCTGCCCATCGGCCAGCTGCACGCCCTCGACGCGCCCGGTCCCGGTGATCTCCTCGGTCTGGCCGTCGGTGAAGAAGGATTCTAGCGAGCAACCGTCGTTGAAGCGAGAAAAGGTCGTCTGATTTAGATTGGCTATGGGAAAATCCGCTCTGATACCCCAATGAGGCCCCGCGCGTGGGCGGGCTCAATATCACCTCTAATCATTGAAAAGTGATGGGCGCACCTTCTAGAACTCAAACCTAGGACCCGTTGATCAGAGAATGAAGAAGCCGCGTTCGCATAAGCGGAGCATGGATGGCGGAGGGGATGTCCGCCACATATTCTGTAGAAGCTATTGTATTATATAAGAAAAGTCATTTGAGCGTGAGCATGTACCCACATCTCTTCCCACACATGACGGCTATGCAGCGCAGGCTTGCTCTATGCGGCTTTCATTTTCGAGTTGATGTTCGATCACCAGTTCGCTCACGCCCAACTCATCGGCGATGCTAGAATGGTCACGCCCATCCTCATGCATCGATCTTACTTCGTGGATAGGCGCGAGGAACTCAGCTGCAAAGGCCCTACCGCACTTTTGGCGATAGGCCTGTTGGACATCGTTGATGGGTGCGACGTCGGCGCTAGGGAAGCACATTACGTCTCCCACGCCGCGAGCTAAGCTGAATAACTGTTCAGAGCGAGCCCCTAAGCCTCCTCTTTGTCGCAAGTGAAGCTTCACGCCGCGATCATCGTGGTCCCGCAGCAACCGAATGCCGTCGACCGAAGGCGCAGGACGAAAATTCGGATTGCCAAGCATTCCCGCGAGTTTAGTACGTGTCGAAATTCGATCGCGCTGCGATAGGTTTAGAGCTTTTCGAAGTGCGCGAGCGCGGCGATACCCGCGCGCCCAAGATTCTTCCCCGGTACGATTTGGCACCGTTTTTCCGACTTGGATCGCGAGATCCTCCAGATCGGGTAACCGAGCCACATACCCAGGCCATCCACGGACTTGATCGATCCAATCGAATAACCGGCGGATATCCTTTCCTCGTGCGCCAGCAAGAAACTCTGCGAGAGGTTCGTCGTCAAATATTGAAGATGCCTTATTGAGGTCAGCTACAGCGTCGTCTGCAATATTATAGGGGTCATGGCCTAGGGCAGCAGCAGCTTCGCAAAACTCCTGCTCAGCAGCGTCTACTCGTGACGCTTGAACGCGCGCCCATCGAAGGGCGAGGGTCGTGTCCTCGACCTGCTCTGACGTGAGGCGATCAATCACCAAGCCGATAAAATCTCCGAGAACGGTTTCAGCGCTCTCTCGGCTAAGGACTTCGCTCTGCCCCGCCCAAAATCTTGCATCGGGGTTCGTGTATTCCTTCTGCTCCGATCTGACTTCAAACGCCGAGCCGTCAAAACTCATTCGAATGTCAGGTAGGGCATAGCCACAGGTGTAACGAGTAAGGCTGAGTTCATCGTAGCGTCCGCCAAACAAACGCCACCAATCGAGTGCTAGCCCCTCCGCAATCGAATAAAGCGGAACGGTTACTGCTGTCGCG
>CAZVVC010000096.1:0-11439 GCA_964630425.1 uncultured Bifidobacterium sp.
CCTGGGGTTGGGCTTCGGCGGCCCGGCGATCATCGACGGCCTCGACCTCGACATCTATCGCGGCGAGGTGCTGGGCGTGGTCGGCGGCTCGGGCACCGGCAAGTCGGTGCTGATGCGCACCATCATCGGCCTCAACAAGGCGCAGGCCGGCTCGGTCTGGGCGTTCGGCGAGGATTTCCTCACCCTGTCGTTCTTCGAGCAGCGGCGCATCGAGAAGCGTTGGGGCGTGCTGTTCCAGCAGGGCGCCCTGTTCAGCGCGCTCACCGTGGCCCAGAACGTGCAGGTGCCCATGCGCGAGCATGTGCGCGGCATGCCGCAGGACCTGATGGACGAGATCGCCTCCATGAAGCTGTCCATGGTCGGCCTGCCGCCGGACGCCGCGCCCAAATTCCCGTCCGAGCTGTCGGGCGGCATGAGGAAGCGCGCCGGCATCGCCCGCGCCATCGCGCTCGATCCCGAGATCCTGTTCCTCGACGAGCCGACCGCCGGCCTCGATCCCATCGGCGCGGCCGCGTTCGACGAGCTGATCGCCCGGCTCAGCAAGACGCTCGGCCTGACCGTGGTGATGATCACCCACGACCTCGACTCCCTGGTCACCATCTGCGACCGCATCGCGGTGCTGGCCGACAAACGTGTTAAGCTCGTGGGCACGCTGGACGATATGCTGCAAAGCGATCATCCCTGGATCCGCGAGTATTTTCATGGCCCGCGCTCCCGGGCCGCAGGCGTCGGAAAGAGATAGGCCAACGAATGGAAACCCGCGCACACCACGTCCTGATCGGCGCCGTCGTCCTGTTCCTGTCCGTCGCTCTGGTCGCCTTCTTCTTCTGGGCGGCGAAGGCCGACTTCAACAAGGACTACAATCACTACAACATCTATTTCGACACGCCGGTGACCGGCCTCGCCAAGGCCGGCGAGGTGCGCTTCAACGGCCTGCTGGTGGGCGAGGTGCGCAACATCCTGGTCGATCCCGTCCGGCCCAGCCGCATCAAGGTGACCGTCCGCGTCCTCGCCAACACGCCGGTGACCACCGACACCATCGCGACGCTGGAGGTGATGGGCTTCACCGGCGTCTCGTTCGTCCAGCTCATCAACGAGGACAAGGACAACAAGCCCGGCCAGCCGCTGACGACGCCGGAAGGCGAGGAATATCCCGTCATCCCGTCGCGCATCACCGGCCTGCAAGGCGTGTTCCGCACCGCGCCGGAAGTGCTCGCCTCGGCGATCCGCGCGCTGGATCAGGCCTCCAAGCTGCTCAGCGACGAGAACATCGGCAAGGTCTCCGCGATCCTCGCCAACCTCCAGGCGGTCAGCGGCACGGTCGCCGAGAGCGACGGCGACATCAAGCAGACCATCGCCCAGGCGCGCGAGGCGATGGAGCGGCTGAACCGCATCGCCGGAAACCTCGAGACCATGTCCGCCCAGGACCTGCCGGCCACGCTCGCCGACTTCCGCCAGACGGCGAACAACTTCCAGCAGCTCAGCCGGAACCTGGACGAGATGGTCGCCGAGAACCGCCCGGCCGTCTCCAACTTCGCCTCGACCGCGCTGCCCGAGATCGGCCAGTTCGCCACCGAGGCGCGCCGCGCCGCCGCCTCGCTCAACCGCGTGCTCGAGCGCATCGAGGCCGGTCCGGCCGAGTTCATCTTCCCGCCCAAGACGCCCCAGATCGAGGCACCCAGACAATGATGCCGACACGCTCCATGCGCCGCCTCGCCCTCGCCCTGTGGCTGTCCGCGCTGCTCGCGGCGTGCGGCGGCCTCGTCAAGCTGCCGAATTCGGGGCCGGCGCCGAGCCTCTACAACCTGACCGCGCCGGAGACGGTGGAAGGGCAGGGCACCGACATGCTGCTGCTGGTCGAGGACCCCACGTCGGTGGGCGGCCTCGACACCACGCTGATAGCGCGTCGGTCCTCGCCCAACGAATTGCAGTTCTTCGCCGACGCGCGCTGGGCCGGGCGGCCGACGGTCATGCTCCAGAACGCGCTGGTCGAATCCTTCGAACGGGCCGGCCAGACGGTGACCCAGGCGCGCGGCGGCGCCGTGGCGCCCGCCCGCTACGAGTTGCAGGTGCAGCTCCGCGACTTCCAGGCCGAGTATTTCCAGGGCGCGACCACGCCGCAGGTGAAGGTGCGCCTCGCCGTGACCCTGGTGAAGCTGGGGCCGGTGGCCGTGGTCGGCCAGAAGGTGGTCGAGGCCAGGGCGGCGGCCACGTCGGCCAGCATCGGCGCGGTCGTCGCCGCGTTCGACCAGGCCGTGCACGACGCCCTCAGCCAGACCGTGTCCTGGACCACGGGCCAGCTCGCGGCCACCCGCTGACGTCATTGCCGGCTTTTTCGCGCCTGGGCGGCATGGTAGTCTGTGCGCCGGCGGGGAGGGCGCGCGGCACCTTCGGGGGGCGTGCGCCGGCCGTACACCCGCCCGAGACAGGATGCGTGCTTTCCCGCGGGAGGACCACCGGATGGGGTTGAAAAGGCCGATCGTTCTGACCGTCATGGCCGCCGGGCTCGCCCTGGCGCTGCCGGCGACCCCGGTCACGGCGCTGCTGCCGCCGGCGTCCGCCGAGATTGGTGTGCCGCGGGACGGCACCATCGAGTTCGCCGTGTTCCGCAAGGGCGAGCAGATCGGCACCCACAAGCTGACCTTCGAGCCCAGGGGCGAGCAGCTCCAGGTGCATGTGGACGCCAATCTCAAGGTCCAGATGCTGTTCGTCACCGTCTATCGCTACCAGCACCAGTCGACCGAGCTGTGGTCCGGCGACCGGATGGTGGAATTCCAGAGTGCCACCAGGCAGAACGGCAAGGAATGGCAGGTCGACGCCCATGTTGCGGACGGCGACGGGCTGGTGGTCCACGCCAATGACGAGCACCGCGTGCTGCCGGCCTCGCTCCTGCCGACCAGCTACTGGCGGCCCGAGATGATGGAAACCTCGCGCTGGTTCAACACCCAGTTCGGCTCGACCATCGACGTGAAGGTCGAGCCGCGCGGCACCGAACAGATCCAGGCGGCCGGCGACATGCTCAACGCCCACCGCTACAAGGTGACCGGCGTCGTGGCCGAAACCGGCAAGCCCGTCGACCTCGACCTTTGGTACGCCAGCAACGGCGAACTGGTGAAGATGGAATTCATCGCCGTCGCCGACGGCTCGCGCGTCGAGTTCAGACGGATCAGCTAAGGCAGAAAAGGTTCTTCACGGAACAGTGGAGCCATCCCGCCATCCCACCTCCGAAAGGGCTGAGGAGGACCGCGCCGCGCGCGCGACATGCAATGACGGCCTCTTACCTGAAAAGCCTGTCGGCGCCGGAACGAGCGGCGCCCGGCAAGGGCGCGGCGATCGGGGCGGCCGTTGCGCCGGATCAATGCCGGCCGGCCCCGGCGCTTGTCTCATGGCATCCGGCCGTCCGTTCGTGCGGCTGGCAATGGGGGGCCGGTTGTGGTACTGATGCGGCTTCATATTTTCGGGTTTTCAACCCGGTGTTGCAGGCGCGGACGTTCGATCCCGGACAGTTTTACTTCCGCCGCCGGGGTCCGGCGCTGGGCTGCTGCCGGAGGCGTACCTGGCGGAACTTCGGACGACACCGCGCGCCGGCCGGATGGAGATTGGGGCTTGGGCAGTCTCATCCGGATCGGATCGTTGACCATGACGACGCGGCGCCAGGCCTTTGCCGCGGTCCGTCGACCGCACGACACTATCGCTGTTTGAATCGAATCATATGACGAGCACGGGCCAGCTACTCAACATCATCCCTCTCCGCCAGCCGTCGCCCTTTCCGGCGCAGCGCGTCGCGGTGATCGGCTCGGGCGCGGCCGGCCTGGGCGCGGCCTGGGCGCTGTCGCGCCGGCACCGGGTCACCCTCTACGAGGCCGACGGGCGCCTCGGCGGGCACAGCCACACCATGACCGTGCCGACCGCGATCGGCGACGTGCCGGTCGATACGGGCTTCATCGTCTACAACGAGGTCAACTATCCCAACCTCGTCTCCATGTTCGAGCATCTCGGCGTCGCCACCTCCCAGAGCAACATGTCCTTCGCCGTCTCGATCCGCGACGGGCAGCTCGAATATTCGGGAACCGGCATGGCCGGCCTGTTCGCCCAGCGCCGCAACATGGCGCGGCCGCTCTACTGGCGCATGGTCTGGGACCTGCTGCGCTTCTACCGCGAGATGCCGGTGCTGTTGCAGAGGGAGGACCTGGAGAACATCACCCTCGGCCAGCTGCTCGACCGGCAGGGCTATTCGAAATATTTCCGCTTCAACCACCTCTATCCCATGGCGGCGGCGATCTGGTCCATGCCGGTGCACCGGATCGAGGAGTTCCCGGCGGCCACCTTCATCCGCTTCTACCAGCAGCACGGCCTGCTGACGCTGAAGGGGCGGCCGCGCTGGCGGACCGTGACCGGGGGCAGCCAGGCCTATGTCCGCGCCATCGTCGACGATTTCGCCGGACAGGTGCGCTCGGGCCATCCGGTGCGCGAGGTGACGCGCGAGGCCGCGGGCGTGCGGGTGAAGACCGATGCCGACGAAGGCGTCGTCTACGACCAGGTGGTGATCGCCTCCCACGCCGACCAGGCCTTCGCCATGCTGCCGCGCCCCAGCGCGGCCGAGCATCAGGTGCTGGGCGCCTTCGACTACGAGAAGAACGCCGTCATCCTGCACCGGGATTCCACGCTGATGCCCAGGCGGCGCGAGGTGTGGTCGAGCTGGAACTACCTGTCGAGCGGGGCCGAGGACGTGGAAGGCCGGCTGTCGGTCACCTATTGGATGAACCGGCTGCAATCCATCGACCTGCGCGCGCCGCTGTTCGTCACGCTCAACCCGCTGCACGAGCCCGAGCCCGACGCGGTGATCGCGCGCATCCCCTACGATCATCCGTCCTTCGACGGCAAGGCGCTGGCGGCGCAGAAGCGGCTGCCCGAGATCCAGGGCGCCGACCGCATCTGGTACTGCGGCAGCTATTTCGGCTACGGCTTCCACGAGGACGCGTTCACATCCGGGCTCAGCGTGGCGCTCGCGCTGGGCGCCGAGCTGCCCTGGCTGGCCGATTCCGCCGCCGAGGCGGCGGTCGCCTGAGCGGGATCATGCGCTCGGCGCTCTACGAATCGACGGTGATGCACCACAGGGTGCGGCCGTTCCGTCATCGCTTCACCTACAGGGTGTTCTCGCTCCTGCTCGACGTGGACGAGATTCCGGCGCTCGCGGAGAGGCTCCGCCTGTTCTCGCACAACCGCTTCAACCTGTTCGGCTTCCACGACCGGGATTTCGGGCCGGGCGACGGCACCGGCCCGCGCGCCTGGGTCGAGCGCACGCTGGCGGCGCAGGGCCACGATTTCCCGGTGGGCCGGGTCGACCTGCTGTGCTTTCCGCGCATCCTGGGCTACGTGTTCAATCCGCTCAGCGTCTATTACGTGCGCGACGGCGCGGACGCGCTGCGCGCCATCCTCTACGAGGTCACCAACACCTTCGGCGACCGGCACAGCTATCTGCTGCCGGTCGAGGCCGGCAGCGGCGCCATCCGCCAGCACTGCGACAAGAACCTCTATGTCTCACCCTTCATCGAGATGCAGGCGCGCTATCATTTCCGGCTGACGGAACCGGGCGAAACCCTGGGCGTTGCGATCCGCGAGGAAACGCCCGAGGGCAACGTGCTGTTCGCCGCCCAGTCGGGCGTGCGAAAGCCTTTGACCGATGGCATACTTGCGGCGATGTTCGTTCGGCATCCCTTGATGACGCTCAAGGTCATCGGCGGCATTCACTGGGAAGCACTGAAGCTGTGGCGCAAGGGGGCCAGGGTCTTCCGCCATCCGGCGCCGCCGGATGCGGACGTCTCCGGCAAGGAAATGGTGGGGAATGCCAGTGAACCACTCTATGTCGCCAGACGGTAGGCCCATCGGGCGCGTCGCCGCCCGCGGGCTGGGGTTGCCGCGCATCGCGCTGGGCGGGCTGGGCCGGCTGCTCAGCCGGGCGGGCGAGGCGCAGCTTTTCGGTTTCATCGAGCGCAACCTGGAAGCGGGCACGCTGACCGTGGAAGGGCCGTCCGGCGAACGCAGGACGGTGCGGGGCGCGGCGCCCGGCCCGGAGGCCGACGTGCATTTCCGCGACTGGGACGCGCTGCGCCGGCTGTTCGCCGAGGGCAGCGTCGGTTTCGCCGAAAGCTACATCGCCGGCCACTGGGAAACCAGCGACCTGGCCGCGCTGATCGAGCTGGCCGCGCGCAACCGGCTGGGCGCCCGGCGCGAGATCCAGGGCCACAAGCTGTCGCGGGCGCTGCAGCGGCTGGCCCATTCGGTGCGTCCCAATTCGCGCAGCGGCAGCCGCCGCAACATCGCCGCCCACTACGATCTGGGCAACGAGTTCTACACCGCCTGGCTGGACGATACCGTCACCTACTCCTCGGCCGTGTTCCCCACCGAGGACACGCCGCTCGAGGACGCCCAGCGCCAGAAGTACCGCAACCTGCTCGACATGATCGACCCCAGGCCCGGCGAGCGGGTGCTGGAGATCGGCTGCGGCTGGGGCGGCTTCGCCGAGTTCGCCGCCCGCGAGCGCGGCGTCGAGGTCACCTCCATCACCATCTCGCGCGAGCAGCACCGCTATGCCAGCGAACGCATCCAGCGCGCCGGCCTGGGCAACCAGGTGTCGGTGGAGCTGGTCGACTACCGCGACGTGCAGGGCCGTTTCGACCATCTGGTCTCCATCGAGATGTTCGAGGCGGTGGGCGAGAAGTACTGGCCGGCCTTCTTCGACAAGGTGGCCCAGACGGTGCGCCCCGGCGGCCGCGCCGCGTTGCAGGTCATCACCATCAACGAGGACGGGTTCAACGCCTACCGGCGGAACCCGGACTTCATCCAGACCCACATCTTCCCGGGCGGTATGCTGCCCTCCATCGGCGTCTTCCGCGAACAGGTGGGCAAGGCGGGACTGAAGGTGCTGAACGAGGCGTTCTACGCCGATCATTACGCCCGCACCCTGCGGCTGTGGCGCGAGCGTTTCGAGGTGGCGGCCGACCGGCTGCGCTTCGAGGGGCTCGACGACCGCTTCCGCCGCCTGTGGCGCTACTATCTCGCCTATTGCGAAGGCGGTTTCCGCGCCCGGACCATCGATGTCATGCAGGTCGCCCTGGCGCGCGATTAGGGCGAAGACCGCGCTCGCATCCGCGGCGCGCATGGCCGCCTGTGGGGGGATTCCAGGGCACCTTTCGCCGTGTCTGGCGTTGAGTCCCGCACAATCGCAGCGGATGGCGGGATATGGACGACATGCACGACTTCTGGCGCCTCACGGTCGAGGTGTGGAACCACGGCTGGAAAGGGACGACGGTCGGCGAGATCCTGATCGCCATCCTCATCGTCGTGGTCGCGGTCTTCGTCCGCCGGCTGTTCTCGCATGTGGTCATCTCCGCCCTGGGCCGGGCCGCCCGGCGGACGCAGACCCGGGTGGACGACGTGTTGCTGGACGCCATCGCGCCGCCCTTGCAGCTGGTGCCCATCATCGTCGGCTTCTATATCGCCTTCCGCTACATCGACCCGGCGCCCAGGCACTGGGTGACGCTCGAGCTGGTCATCCGCTCGATGGTCGCCTTCACCATCTTCTGGGCGATCTACCGGGCCATCCAGCCGCTGAGCAGGGTGGCGACGCCGCTCGGGCACGTGCTGGGCGAGGCGACGGTGGACTGGGTGGTGAAGGCGGTGAAGCTTGTCATCGCCTTCATCGGCGCGGCCATCATCCTCGAGATGTGGGGCATCGCGGTCGGACCGCTGCTGGCGGGCCTCGGCCTGTTCGGCGTGGCCGTGGCGCTGGGCGCGCAGGACCTGTTCAAGAACCTGATCGCCGGCATGGCCATCCTGACCGAACGGCGCTTCCAGAAGGGCGAGACGGTCTCGGTCGACGGGCTGGAAGGCACGGTCGAGACCATCGGCTTCCGCTCGACCTCGATCCGCCGCGGCGACAAGGCGCCGGTCTACCTGCCCAACTCCAAGCTGGCGGACGGCGCCGTCGCCAATCTCAGCCGGTTCAACGCGCGCCAGATCAACTGGAAGATCAGCCTCGATCACCGCGCCAGCGTGGCCTCGGTCCGCGCGGTGCGCCAGGCCATCGAGGACTACATCCGCGGCCAGGACGTGTTCGCCAGGGACGGGCTCACGGTGCGGATCGACGGCCTGACGACCTCGAGCATCGACCTTACCGTGGTGTGCTTCACCGCCACGCCCGACGCCGGCAGATGGCAGATCGCCAAGGAGGAGCTGGCCCTCGGGATCAAGGAGATCGTCGAGCAGGAGGGCGCGGAGTTCGCCTCGCCCACCCAGGCGCTCACGCTGACCACCGACCGGCGGCTGGACGGCGACGCGGACGCACCGGCCGGCCAGAAGCCGTTGCCGGCGCCCAGCCCCGCGCCGAACTGATCAGCGGCCGGCGGCGGCCTCGGCGGCGCGCCACACGCGCAGCAGGTTGCCGCCCCACAATTTGGCGATGTCCGCTTCTGAATAGCCGCGCCGCGCCAGTTCGGCGGTGACGTTGCCGGTTTCCAATGCGTCCTCCCATCCGGCGACACCGCCGCCGCCGCCGAAGTCGGACGCGATTCCCACATGGTCGATGCCGGCCAGCTTTACGGCGTGGTCGATATGGTCGGCCAGGTCGGAAACCGTGGCCCGGCCGTACAGCGCGTGGAGTTCCTTCAGCCGCGCCATGTAGGCGGCGCGCTGCTCCGGGGTGATCGCCTTCCAGGCGGCGGCCGTGGTCAGGCCCAGCGTCTCGCGCAGCGCCTGCACCGCGGCGACCTTCTCGGGCCTGGGAGCGCGCAGATAGCCGTCGAAGGCCACCACCTGCACCACGCCGCCCCTGGCGGCCAGCGCCGTCAGCGCCCGGTCGCTCAGGTTGCGCGGGATGTCGTGGACGCCGCGCAGCGCCGAGTGCGAGGCGATCACCGGCGCGGTCGAGGCCTCGATGGCCTGCAAGGTGGTCGCTTCCGAGCTGTGCGACACGTCCACCATCACGCCCAGCCGGTTCATCTCGGCGATGGCGGCGCGGCCCGCCGCGGTCAGGCCGCCGTGGGTTTCCGCCGAGGGCCGGTCGAGCTGCCCTTGCAGGTTGGCGCTGTCGGCCAGGTGGTTGTCGCCCGAATGGGTCAGCGACATGTAGCGGGCGCCGCGCCGCTGGAATTCGGCGATCCCCGACAGGTCCGGCCCGGCGGAATAGAGGTTCTCGACCCCGATGCAGGCGGCGATCTTCCCGGCGGCGACGATGCGCGTCACGTCGGCGGGCGACAGGGCCACCTCGATCCTGTCGGGATATTGCACGGCCTGCCGGTGGATCGCGTCGAACTTGCGCACCGCCTGCGCATGGGCCTCGGCATAGCCTTCCGGCGTCTCCGGCCCCTGGGCCACGTAGACGATGAAGAACCCGGCGTCGAGCTTGCCCTGCGCCATGCGGGGCAGGTCCACCTGCATGTCGCCGCGCCGGCCGGGATCGGCCGTGGGCGTCGCGTAGTCGGCGGGGATGTCGATATGGGTGTCGAGGGTCAGCACGCGGGCATGGATGTCGGCCGCCTCGTCGGCGCGGGCGGGCGCGGCGGCAAGCACGGCCGCGCACGCCGCCACGGCGACGATCCCATGAAGCGCGCTACCCGTCTTCTTTCCCCTCATCGCCCGACGCTATCGCTGCGCCCGGCGCCGCGCAACGTGCTATAAGCCGACCAGAAGGACGGGAAAAAGCATGACCGATACGAATCGCCACTGGGTTCTCGCGCGCCGCCCGGACGGCGACGATTTCGAAAGCGCCCTGGAATTCCGCGACCACGGCCCCATTCCGGTCCTCGTCGACAACCAGGTGCTGGTGAAGGCGCTCTATCTTTCCATGGACGCGGGCACGCGCATGTGGATGGGCCCGCGCGAGGACGGCTATCAGCCGCCGGTGCCCGTGGGCGCGCCCATGGCCGGCATGATGATCGGCGAGGTGGTCGCCAGCACCCGCGGCGATTTCGCCGTGGGCGACCGCATCCGCACCTTCGGCCACTGGGCCGACTATTCGGTGGCCGACGAGCGCTCCGGCCTGTTCCAGAAGCTGCCGGCCGACGAGGACGTCCCGCTGCCCGCCTATCTGGCCATGGGCGGCCCCAACGGCTGGACCGCCTATGCGGGCATCGTCGACGTGGCGAAGGCGCAGCCGGGCGAGACGGTGGTGGTCTCGGCGGCGGCCGGTGCCACGGGCTCGCTGGCGGGGCAGGTCGCCCGCAACCTCGGCTGCCGGGTCATCGGCCTCACCAGCCGCGAGGACAAGTGCCGCTGGCTGGTGGACGAGCTGGGATTCGACCACGCCATCAACTACCGGCAGCAGAATCTGGCCCACGAGCTGAACGTGCTGTGCCCGGACGGCGTCGACGTCTATTTCGACAATGTGGGCGGGCAGGTGCTGGACACGATCATGGGCCACATGGCCATGTATGCCCGCATCGCCGTCTGCGGCCTGGTGTCGCAATACGCCGACACGGAAAAGCGCCCCGGCCCCAGCAATTTCGACCAGCTCCTGATGAAGCGCGCCACCGTCACCGGCTTCTTCTCGCCGGACTTCTTCCACAAATGCGCGGACATCGAGCGCCAGCTCATGGCCTGGCACCGGGAAGGCAGGCTCACCTACAATCTGGAACTGGTCGACGGCCTGGAGAACACGCTGAGCGCCTATCACCGCCTGTTCGACGGCGCGAACAGGGGCAAGGTGATGGTGCGGGTGTAGCCCTTTCACCAGCCGTCACGCCGCCGCAGGGCGGCATGACGATTGGGATATCAGCTCGGCCCGATCTCGCGCCCGGCCGCGACCGCTTCTTCCGTCGCCTTGCGCATCTTCTGGCCGTCATAGCCGATGCGCTTCACCGGCGTGACCTTCAGGACGCGGCGGTTCGGGGTGTCGTTCAGCGTCACGAACAGCTTCTGGGCCGCCTCGTCGCCCCAGCGCAGGCGCCTGGCGAGGGCGGGCAGGAACCAGTCGATGGTCTCGCGGTCGCGCAGCACCTCGCAGGTGCCCTTGTAGGTCAGGCTCCGCCCGCCCGGCGCGTCGGCGCCCTTGCTGGTGATGGAGACGGACACGCGCGGGTCGCGCTCCACCGCCTGCACGCGCTTGCGCAGCGACGACACGCTCAGCCAGAAGCAGCCGTCGTGGAACACGTAGGACATGATCACGCCCACCGGCCAGCCTTCCTTGGTGGACCACATGAAGGTGCACTCGTTCTGCGCCTCGATGAGCTGGCGCTCGGCATCGTCGTCCAGCGTATAGCCGCTGACGTTGTCGTAGTTGAAGGCGGTCTGGTTCATCTGTCTCTCCCGTTGGGTGGCGAGAGTGTAACGGGTGTGGGAGTTTGCGCGCCAGCCCCTCTTTCCCTGGCTTCGAGAGTGGGATACGGGCCCCCAACACCGAGAGCCCTTGTAAGTTATCAGGGCTGTCATCTGGTAAGCTTA
>CAZVVC010000097.1:0-11399 GCA_964630425.1 uncultured Bifidobacterium sp.
GCGATGCCGGGCTGCTGCATGTCTTCATCAGCGCCCTCGCCGACTACGAGAAGCTGCGCCACGAGATGATCGCCACGGAAGCCGACATTGACCGGGCGCTGTTCGGCCCCCGCCCCTACGCCGAGGCGCTGATCGCGGATCGGGGAGGCATCCCGGTCGGCTTCGCGTTGTTCTTCTATGCGTTCTCCACCTTCAAGGGCCGGCCCAGCCTCTATCTGGAAGACCTGTTCGTGCTGCCCGAGCACCGCGGCAAGGGCATCGGGCGCGCCCTGCTCGCCCATCTCGCCGGCATCGCGGTCGAGCACGAGTGCAGCCGTTTCGAATGGACCGTGCTGGACTGGAACGCGCCGTCCATCCGCTTCTATGAAAGCCTGGGCGCCAGGCGACACGGCGAATGGCTGATCTACCGCCTGACCGGCGACGAGCTGATCAGGCTGGCCTCGGAGGCACGATCGGAGAACGGCGGCACGGCGGGATAGCGGCCCGCGAGGCGGGGCTACGGCGCCAGATGCGCCAGCACGGTGAAGGCCAGGCCCAGGATCAGGAACGTGGCGGGAGCACCGAATCTGTAGAGTGCGTTGCGCATGATGAACTCCATGATCGCCGCCATCATGCCCGGCCGCCGCTGAACGAAGACTGAACGCCAAGAAAAAGGGCCGCACGAGGCGGCCCTTGCGATCCGTTTGCGGTAGCCCTAGTCGAGCACGCCGAGGATGTCGGCTTCCTTCATGATCAGGTATTCGACGCCGTCCATCTTCACTTCGGTGCCGGCATATTTGCCGAACAGGATCTTGTCGCCGGCCTTGACGCCCAGCGGGTCGATATTGCCGTCGGGACGGCGCGCGCCGCTGCCGGCCGCGACCACTTCGCCCTGCTGCGGCTTCTCCTGCACCGAATCCGGGATGATGATGCCGCCGGCGGTCTTCTCCTCGGACGGCAGGCGCTTGACCAAGACGCGGTCGTGAAGCGGTTTGAAGCTGCTCATGGTGCTCTCCGTGATGGTTGGCGTTGCCCGGCCTCGCCGGGTCCGGCGCGGTTTCGGTGGCGACGATAGAAAGCCGCCCCGGCCAAGTCAACCGGCGCAGGCGCTATTCGGCGGCCTCGGCCAGCGCCGCCGGCGCCTGCTTGCGCAGCTTGCCCAGATCCTGGTCCGACAGACGCACCTGGAACTCGGCCCGCTCGTCCTCGTCGATCCGGCTGAGCACGTCGCCGTGGTCGTAGAGCCATGCCATCAGCGCGCCGTCCGAATAGGGCACCCGCACGGTCACCGTCCGGTCGGTCCGCGACAGCAGCGTCTCCAGGCGCTCCAGCAGCCGGTCCGTCCCCTCGCCCGTCACGGCGGAAACCGGGATCAGGCTCTCGTGGCGCTCCAGCCGGGCCTCGACCTTGGCGCGCTGGTCGGCATCGAGCAGATCGATCTTGTTCTCGACCTCGATCAGCGTCTGGCCGTCCTCGTCGGGCACGCCCAGGCTGGACAGCACGTCGATGACGTCCTGCCGCTGCGCCTCGGTGTCCGGATGGGACACGTCGCGGACGTGGACGACGATGTCGGCCTCGATCACCTCCTCCAGCGTCGCGCGGAAGGCGGCGACCAGATGGGTCGGCAGGTTCGAGACGAATCCCACCGTGTCCGACAGGATGATCCGCCGTCCCGACGGCAGGGTCACCGCCCGCATGGTCGGATCGAGGGTCGCGAACAGCATGTCCTCGGCCAGGACGTCGTCGCGGGTCAGCCGGTTGAACAGGGTCGACTTGCCGGCGTTGGTATAGCCGACCAGCGCGACGATGGGATACGGCACCTTCTCGCGGCTCTTGCGGTGCAGCAGCCGGGTCCGCGTCACGCTTTCCAGCTCGCGCCGCAGCCGGGCGATCTTGTCGCGCAGCACCCGCCTGTCCGCCTCGATCTGGCGCTCGCCGGGGCCGCCCAGGAATCCGGCGCCGCCGCGCTGCCGCTCCAGGTGGGTCCAGGACCGAACCAGCCGGCCCTTCTGGTAATTGAGATGGGCCAGCTCGACCTGGAGCACGCCCTCGCGCGTCTGGGCCCGCTCGCCGAAGATTTCCAGGATCAGGCCGGTGCGGTCGATGACCTTGGCCGACAGCGCCTTTTCCAGCTTCTGCTGCTGGCCGGGGCTGAGCGCGGCATCGACCACCAGCAGCTCGGCATCGGCGGCCTTGATCGCCTGGGCCAGCTCCTCGACCTTGCCCTCGCCCACATAGGTGCGCGGGCGGATCGACGACAGCGGCGAGGCTTCGGCCCCCACCACATCGAGATCGATGGCCTGCGCCAGGCCCATCAGCTCGTCGAGCGCCGCCTCGGGCGTGCGGCGCGCCGCCTCACCCTTGAGATAGGGGTGAAGCAGCAACGCCCGGGTTCCCCTGGTGACCGCCTGACGGTCGCTGAATGCCGCTGTCTCGGTATTCTGAGCGCGGGAGCGTTCCCGCACCGGGGTGGTTTCGGTCAAGTGTCAGTCTCCATCGGCCTCGTCGTCGGCCGGCTCGAAAAGCTGGATCGGCGCCGACGGCATGACCGTCGAGATGGCGTGCTTGTAGACCAACTGGGAATGCCGGTCGCGGCGCAGCAGGATGCAGAAATTGTCGAACCAGGTGATGACGCCCTGCAACTTGACGCCATTCATCAGGAAGACGGTAACCGGGGTCTTCTCCTTGCGGACGTGGTTGAGGAAGACGTCCTGCACGTTCTGGGACCGGTCGGAAGCCATTGAGGGGTTGTTTCTTCTCTTTTTATTCGGGGGTACCGGGAGGGGGACCCCCCCAAAATGGGGCCTTTTGGGCGTGACGACAAGGTCGGATCGTAACGCGGATACGAGACCGGCGCGTGACGCAAAAAAAGCGCGTCAGAAGTAACCCAATTGCACCGAGAACATCTGCTCGACCTTCTTTATCTGCTCGGCCAGCACGAAGATGATGACCCTGTCCCCCTCGCGGATCACGGTGTCGCCGCGCGGGATGATCACCTGTTCGCCCCGGACGATGGCGCCGATGCGCACGCCGGGCGGCACCTTGGCCTCGCGCAGCGGCGTGCCCAGGATCTCCAGGGTCTCGAGCGCCTCGGCCTCGATCAGCTCGGCGCGGGCCGACGCCAGCGAGTGCAGCGCCCGGATGCGCCCGCGCCGGACGTGGCGCAGGATGGTCGAGACCGTGGTCGCGCGCGGATCGATGTAGATGTCGATCCCCAGCGACGCCAGCAGGGTGCCGTAGGCCGGATTGTTGACCAGCGTGATGGCCCGCCGGGCGCCGCCCCGCTTGGCCAGCAGCGACGACATGATGTTGGTCTCGTCGTCATTGGCGACCGAGATCACCGCGTCGGCCATGTGCACCTGCGCCTCGCGCAGGATGTCCGGGTCGAGCGCGTCGCCGTGCAGCACCACCGCATCGTTCAGCGTGTCCGCGACGAGCTGGGCGCGTTCCTCGGAATATTCGATCACCCGGATGTTGAAGCCGGCGTCGCTGGCCTCCAGCTCCTGCGCCACATAGAGCCCCACATGCCCGCCGCCGACGATGATGATCCGGCGCGCGCCGGGTTCCTCGTGGCCATACGCCGCCAGCACCCGGTTCCGCATGGACTTCTCGGTGACCACATAGACCCGGTCGCCCGGCTTGAGCTGTTCCTGGGCGCTGGGCACGACGGTCTGGTCGCCGCGGATCAGGCCGACCACCCGCACGTCCAGGTCGGGGAACAGCTCGGTAAGCTGGATCAGCGGCGTGTCGATGACCGGGCAGTCCTCGTCGATGACGAGGCCCATCAGATAGACGCGGTCCTCGGCGAACGGGACCACCTCGAAGGCGCCGGGCGTGTCGACGCGGCGGCGGATCGAGCGCGCCACCTCGAGCTCGGGCGAGATGACGAGGTCGATGGGCAGGTTCTGGTTGCCGAACAGGCTTTTCCAGTCGCGGTTCAGGTAGCACTGGCTGCGCAGCCGCGCCACCTTGGTCGGCACGCTGAACAGTGTGTGCGCCACCTGGCAGGCGACCATGTTCACCTCGTCCGAATAGGTGGCCGCGATCAGCATGTCGGCCGTCGCCGCGCCCGCCGCGTCCAGCACGTCCGGATGGGAGGCATGGCCGACCACGCCCCGCACGTCCAGCGAGGTGCTGAGCCGGTTGATCAGCTCGGGCGAGATGTCGATGACCGTGACGTCGTGGTGCTCGTCGGCCAGGTGCCGCGCGATCGAGGCGCCCACCTGCCCCGCCCCGCAGACGATGATGTTCATTCTTCCTCTTCGCCGGCCCTGCGTTCGCCGGTCTGCAGCCCCAGGGACTTCAACTTGCGGTGGAGCGCGGAACGCTCCATGCCGACGAAACTGGCGGTGCGCGAGATGTTGCCGCCGAAGCGGGTGATCTGCGCCTGCAGATATTCCTTCTCGAACGCCTCGCGCGCCTCGCGCAGCGGCACGGACATGATGGCCTCGCCCTGTCCGGCCCGCAACAGCGCCGAGCCCGAGGCGTTGATCTCGGCGGGCAGCATGTCGGCGCCGATCTGCTCCAGCACGTCCTCGGCCGCCATGATCAGCATGCGCTCGACCACGTTGCGGAGCTGGCGCACGTTGCCCGGCCATTCATAGGCCTGGAGCGCGGCGGTCACGTCGGCGCTGATCTCGCGGCGCGCCATGCCGCCCGAGGTGGTGAGCCGCTCCATGAAATAGTCGATCAGCAGCGGGATGTCGTCGCGGCGCGCGCTGAGCGGCGGCACCAGGATCGGCACCACGTTGAGCCGGTGATAGAGATCCTCGCGGAAGCGCCCGGTCTCGATGAGCTGGCGCAGATCCTTCGTGGTCGAGCTCATCACCCGCACGTCGACCTGCACCTTGCGGCTGCCCTCGACGCGCTCGAACATCTGCTCGACCAGCACGCGCAGGATCTTGCTCTGGGTCTCCATCGGCATGTCGCCGACCTCGTCGAGGAACAGGGTGCCGCCATGCGCCTGCTCGAACAGGCCGATCTTGCGGCTCTGCACCTGGCCGACCTGCTTGCGCTCGATACCGAACAGCTCGATCTCCATGCGCTCGGGCGCGATGTTGGCGGCGTTGACCACCACGAACGGGCCGTTGGCCCGACTGGACAGCTTGTGGATCTGCCGCGCGATCACCTCCTTGCCCGAGCCGGTCGGCCCGGTGATCAGGACGCGGCTGTTGGCCGGGGCCACCCGCTCGACGACCTGGCGCACGCCGTTGATCGCCGGCGAGATGCCGACCAGCTCGTCGGTGGGCATGTAGCGCGCCCGCAGCTCCTCGTTCTCGCGCCGCAGCCGCGCTGCTTCAGTCGCCGCCTGAACCAGATGCAGCAAGTGGTCGCTCTTGAAGGGCTTTTCGATGAAGTTCGAGGCGCCGCGCTTGATCGCCGACACGGCCGTTTCCACATTGCCGTGGCCGCTGATGATGATGACCGGCACGTCGGGATGGTCGCGCTTGATGAAATCCAGCAGTTCCAGCCCGTCGAGCCGGCTGCCCTGAAGCCAGATGTCCAGGATCACCAGATTGGGCCGGCGCTGCTCGATCTGCGCCAGCGCGCTGTCGCTGTCGCCGGCGCTGCGCGTCTCATAGCCCTCGTCCTCGAGCAGACCCGCGACCAGATCGCGGATGTCCGCCTCGTCGTCGACGATGAGAATGTCCCTCGACATGCTAACCTACCTTTGCCGCACGGGATTCGGCCGCGAGCGCGCCCGCCGGATCGCGCGAGAACACCAGCCTCACGCGCACGCCGCCCAGCGGGCGGTCCTCCAGCAGCAGCTCGCCGCCATGATCACTCATGATCTTCTTGACGATCGCCAGTCCCAATCCGGTGCCTTTCTCGCGGGTGGTCACATAGGGTTCGGTCAGCCGGTCCCGATGCTCCTTGGGCAGGCCGAGACCGTTGTCCTCGACGCAGATCACCACCGAGGCCGCATCGGCGGTCACCGTCAGGTCGATCCGGCCCTGGGGCAGCGTCTCGTCCTCGGTGCATTTGCGGCCGTGAATGGCCTCGGATGCGTTCTTGATGATGTTGGTGAGCGCCTGCGCCACCTGGCGGCCGTCGCAGGTCAGCATCACCGGCTGCTCGCCCGCATGGAACGAGAACCGGATGTCGGGCGAGGACACTTCGAGGAACAGCAGCGTCTGGCGCGCGATCTCGGTCACGTTCTCGTCGCGGAACGCGGGCGCGGGCATCCGCGCGAAGCCCGAGAATTCGTCCACCATGCGCCTTATGTCGCCCACCTGCCGGATGATGGTGTCGGTGCAGTGGCTGAACACGTCCGGATCGGTGACGATCTCCTTGCGGTATTTCCGCTTCAGCCGCTCGGCCGAAAGCTGGATCGGCGTCAGCGGATTCTTGATCTCGTGGGCGATGCGCCGCGCCACGTCGGCCCAGGCGGCGGTGCGCTGGGCGGCGACCAGCTCGGTGATGTCGTCGAAGGTGACGACGAAGCCCGAGATGCGCCCGTCGACCCGCTCGGACGAGATGCGCACCAGCAGATTCCAGGGATGGCCGTCACGGACGATGTTGATCTGCTGCTGGACGAACTGGTCCGGATTCTCGGCGGCCTCGGACAGCAGCTCGGTCAGCTCGGGCACCGCCTCGACGAGGCGGCGTCCGTCGAGCGAGGCCTCGGTCTCCTCCAGCATGGCGAGCGCGGCCCGGTTCGACAGGTCCACCTCGCCGCGCGCGTTGAGGCCGATGACGCCGACCAGCACGCCCTCCAGCACCGCCTCGGTGAAGCGGCGCCGCTGGTCGAGCTGGGTGTTGGCGTCGATCAGCTCGTTGCGCTGGCTCTGGAGCTGGTGGGTCATGCGGTTGAAGGTGCGCGACAGCACGGTGACCTCGTCGTCCCCCGCGCCTTCGGGCACCCGCGCCGACAGGTCGCCCTCGCGGACGCGCTCGGAGGCACGCACCAGATCGGTGATGGGCGCGATGAGCCGGCTGGCGAACCAGATGCCGACGAACACGGCGACCATCAGCATCAGCAGCGCCAGCACCACGAAGGTGATGTTGATGTTGGTCTGGAGCGAGCCGCGCCGCGCTTCGAGCTGCTCGTATTCGGCGGCGTGATGACGCGTCCTGTCGAGCTGCTCGACCACCCGCTGCTCGACGTTGCGCCCCACATAGAGATAACGGTCCATGTAGCCGGTCAGGCGGATCAGCGCGCCCACATAGTCGTCGTTGGCGTTGGTCATCGCCGCGACACCGCCCGCCTCGGCCTGGGCCATGGCGCGGCGCGGTATGCCCGAGGTCCGCGCCAGCGTGTCGCCAAACAGGCCGTTGTACTTGGAATAGATGGTGCCGTTCCGCGACAGGATGATAGCCTCGCTGAACGAGCGGCTGCGCGCCTGGTTCTGCATCTCCTCGTCGAACCTGTCCGGTTCGAAGCGGAATTCGTCGGCGCGGCTGTTGAGCACCGAGGCCATCTCGATCAGGTCGCGCGAGATGCTCTTCTTATGCTCCTCCATGTAGTCCTCGGCGATGCGTACCGAATTGTGCACCGCGCCGCGGACCTGGTCGCTGAACCAGTTCTGGAGGCCGAGATTGAAGTACAGCGCCGAGAACATGGCGACGATGATGGTGGGAATGATCGCCATCAGGGTCAGCAGCGTGACCAGCCGCACATGCAGACGCGAGCCGGCCGCGCCGGTCCGGCGCAGCACCCACAGCCGCACCATGCGCCGGGTGATCAGCACCGCGAGCATGGTGACGACGGCCAGGTTGCCGAAGATCAGCGCGATGGCGCCGCTCGAATCCATGGCGAGGATGCCGCGGCTGAGCACGATGTAGGTGGCGATGCCCCAGACGGCGGCGATCACCGCCAGGACCGCCGGCACCCAGCGGTTGCGGCTAAGCTGCTTGATCCAGCCGGGAAACTGCGCCCGCTTCACTTTGTCAGACGTGCCGCCAAGGCTCGACATTCAATACGGCTTCAAATCCGGAAACGCTCCCGCGCCCTCAGCGGCGCGGGGCGCAGGGTAACATATTGTTGCAAAATTGCATCAGTGGATTTGCGCCGCCGCCGCCGCGCCGGTCGCCCGGACGCGGCGGCGGAGCCGGGAAGCCGGTTCTACCAGGTCTGGACGCCGGAAGGCGCCGGCGCGGGACGCGGGGCCGGATTGTAGGGTGCCGGGTTGTAGGGCGCGGGGCTGTACGTCGCCGGCGGCGGGGCCGCCGGACGCGCGCCGCCCGAGACGCGCGCCTTGCCGAATGCCGTCACGAAATCGCTGACGACCTCCTTGAACAGCGCGGCATAGATGGCCCGCTCCACATCCTCGGGACGCTCGGAAACGCTGACGGCAACGGTCTCGCCCGCGGCCGCCCGGCCCGGCACCTGGGCGACCGGCCGCCGGAGCTGCCGCGCCTCGCACTGGCTGAGCACGCCGTCGAGGCAGGCGAGCAGCACGTTGTATCCCGAGGACACCTCGTCCGGCGGACGCGCATGGGTCCAGCGGTAGTACCAGATCGACTGCCCGGACTGGACCCAGATGGCGACCGCGTCGAGCGTGACGGCGAAGGCGCGCGGCGCGTTCTGGGCCTCGATCGGCACGAGATAGTTGCGGGCGACCAGATTGCGGTTGTCGGGCGTCAGCGGCAGCGGCTGCCCGGTCGCGCCGGCGGCGTCGCTGGTGAAATAGCTGCGCTCCCACAGCGCGTCCTGGCCCAGGGTCTTGCGCGAATTCTCCAGCGAGTTCACCTGGAACAGCACCTGGGCGCCAAGCGCGCTCGCCGCTTCCACCGGCGAATTGTTCCGCGCCATCTCGCGGTCGAGGATGTTCCACGAGATCACGGTATAGCCCGCGCGGGTCAGCGCCCGTTCAATCTCGCCCATCTCGACGCCGCAATTGGTCCGCAGGATGGCGCCGGCCGAGGCCGCGTCGCCGGTGGTCTGATCGGTGGTGCGGTTCGAGCATTGGTCGGGCGCGCGCACCGCCACGGTCCGCGCCGAGCCGGCGAGCTGCTGATAGGCCGGCGTCGGAATGATCTCGGGCGACTGCTGGCCCTGCGGACTGGCCATGTAGCGCGAGCTGACCTTGTAATAGGCGTAGTACGGCCCGGTATCGCAGGCCGTCAGCATCATGGCCGCCGCCAGCCCCAGCCCCAACCTCGTCAATGACACCATGTTTCTCCCTCTTCCGGGCAGGTCCCTTGCCATGCCCGATATGTTTTTAGCCTCGCCGCGCAGGGCCTATTGCACGATCCAGGTGAACGGGAAATCCCACTTCACACCCGTATGCATCCCCGCGACCCCGCCGTCGGCGTAGTAGGCGCGCAGGTTCGAGCACGGCGCGGGCAACTGGAACACGATGCTGCCGCCCGGCGCGATCGACGGCATCTGTACGCTGCTCCACGCGCTCGCCTGCGAGCCGCAGGGCTGGTAGGCGATCTGCGCCACCGTCCGGCCCGTCCGGTTGATCACGGTCGCGTCCGAGCCGACCTGTCTCTGGACGACCGGCTCGCTGGCGCAGCCGGCGACGAGCACAGCGGCGCCGATCGCCGCGAGGGCAACGAAAGTCCTGATCTTCATGATGTTGTGGCCTCCTGTCGTTACATATTCAAAATGACTGCCGGGCATTTGTCATCCAAATTTCGATGGACCGGACAACATGCGCGGACAGCCGCTCCGCGCGCGGGGACGCACGCGGCGGCAGGCTTTCAGGACGGGAGATGGCCGGCTATTTCAGGCCGCGGCTCACGGGGATGTCGAGCTCGCGGATCTTCTTGCGCAGCGTGTTGCGGTTCAGCCCCAGCAGCTCGGCGGCGCGGATCTGGTTGCCGCGCGTCGCCGCCAGCACGATGTTGAGCAGCGGCCGTTCGACTTCCTTGATGATCCGCTCGTAGAGGCCCTTGGGCGGCAGGCCGTCGCCATGCGCCGAGAAATAACGCTCCAGATGGTTCTCGACGGCGCCCGCGAGATTATCGGCCTCGATGCCCGCCGGCGGCACGCTCCGGCGCTCGGTCTCGGCCAGCTCGGCGGCGACGACCTCGACGCCGACGATCTCCTCCGAATAGAGGGCCACGATGCGCTTCACCAGATTCTCCAGCTCGCGCACATTGCCCGGCCAGATGTGGCGCTTCAGCCGCTCGAGGGCGACGCTGTCGAAGGATTTCTGCGGCAGGCCTTCCATGCCGGACTGATTCAGGAAGTGGCGCACCAGATCGGGGATGTCGTCGAGGCGCTCGCGCAGCGGCGGCAGGCGCAGCGGCACCACGTTCAGGCGATAGAACAGGTCCTCGCGGAACAGGCCCTGGTGGATCTGCTGGCGCAGGTCCCGGTTGGTCGCCGCGATGATGCGCACGTCGGTGGAGATGGGCGTGCGGCCGCCGACCGTGGTGTACTCGCCTTCCTGCAGCACGCGCAGCAGCCGGGTCTGCGCCTCGGGCGGCATGTCGCCGATCTCGTCGAGGAACAGGGTGCCGCCCTGCGCCTGCTCGAAGCGGCCGCTGTGGCGGCTGGTAGCGCCGGTGAAGGCGCCCTTCTCGTGGCCGAACAGCTCGCTCTCGATCAGCTCGCGCGGGATCGCCGCCATGTTGATGGCGACGAACGGGCCGTTGCGGCGCTTGCCGAACTGGTGCAGCGCCCGGGCGATCAGCTCCTTGCCGGTGCCGGATTCGCCGAAGATCATCACCGTGAGGTCGGTGGGCACCAGCCGCGCCAGCACCCGGTAGATCTCCTGCATGGCGGGCGAGCGGCCGACCAGCGGCATGCCATCGTCGTCGGGCGCCTGCTCGGGCGACTCCGCCCGCTTGGGCCGCGCCAGCGCGCGCTTGACCACATTCGTCAGCTCGGTCAGGTCGAAGGGCTTGGCCAGATAGTCGTAGGCGCCGCGCTCGGTGGCCTTGAGCGCCGTGCTCAGGGTGTTGTGGGCGCTCATGACGATGATCGGCAGGTCGCTGCGCACCTTGCGGATGCGCGGCAGCAGGTCGAGGCCGTTGCCGTCGGGCATCATCACGTCGGTGATGACCAGGTCGCCCTCGCCGTTGGAGATCCAGCTCCACAGCGTGGCCGCGTTGCCGGTGGTGCGGACGTCGTAGCCCAGCCGCCCGAGGGCCTGGTTCAGCACCGTGCGGATGGCGCGGTCGTCGTCCGCGACCAGGATGGTTCCATCGCTCATGGGCGTTGCCTCTTGGTCTTCGCTGGCCGCGGCCCCGTCGGTAACAGGACGCGGAACACCGTCCTGCGGGGCACGGAATCGCATTCGATGATGCCGCCGTGGTCGCCGACGATCTTGGCGACCAGCGCCAGGCCGAGGCCGGTGCCGCCCGTCTTGGTGGTGACGAACGGGTCGAACAGATGGGATTGCAGATCATCGGGCACGCCCGAGCCGTTGTCGATGACGCAGATCTCCAGCGGCAGGTTCATGCGCTCGCGCGTCCCGGGCACGGCGACGCGCACGCCGTGGCGATAGGCCGTGGTCAAAGTG
>CAZVVC010000098.1:0-862 GCA_964630425.1 uncultured Bifidobacterium sp.
GCGGCTGTTCGACCGGCTCGGCATCGAGCCGCTGGGGACGGAAGACCTGGCGGCGCGCCACGCGGCGGAATGACCCCAGCGCCGCCAAGGCTGCCCAACACGGCGCCCGAATGGCTCCGTGACGGTTACCAGCACATCTGGATGCCCTACACCCAGATGCCGACCACGCCGCCGCCGGTGCCGGTGACGAAGACCGAGGGCGTGCGCCTGACCCTGGCCGACGGGTGCGAGCTGATCGACGGCACCGCCTCGTGGTGGACGGCGTGCCACGGCTACAACCATCCGCACATCGTCGCCGCCATGCAGCGGCAGGTGGCCGAGATGCCGCACGTCATGTTCGGCGGGCTGGCGCACGAGCCGGCGTTCCGGCTGGCGTCGCGTCTCGCGGCGCTGACGCCGGGCGATCTCAACCGCGTGTTCTTCGCCGAAGGCGGCTCGGTCGCGGTCGAGGTCGCCATGAAGATGGCGCTGCAATATTTCATCAACCGGGGCCAGCCGGGGCGGAACAAGTTCGTCAGCTTCTATGGCGGCTATCATGGCGACACCTTCGCGGCCATGTCGGTCTGCGATCCCGAGGACGGGATGCACACCCTGTTCAAGGACGCCATGCCGGCCAATTACGTCACCGCGCTGCCGGAGACGCCGGAGCAGGCAGCGGCGTTCGACCTGTTCATGGACGAGAACGCCCATCACGTCGCCGCCGTGATCGTCGAGCCGCTGGTGCAGGGCGCCGGCGGCATGAAGTTCCACGGCGCGCCGGTGCTGGAGCGCCTGCGCGAGGCCTGCGACCGGACCGGCGCGCTGCTGGTCTTCGACGAGATCTTCACCGGCTTCGGCCGCACCGGCCACCTGTTCGCGGCTA
>CAZVVC010000098.1:872-11385 GCA_964630425.1 uncultured Bifidobacterium sp.
ACCGGCGGCACCACGCCGCTGTCGGCGGCCATCGCCCGCGATCATGTGTTCGAGGCGTTCCTGAGCGAGGATCCCCAGGCGGCGCTGATGCACGGGCCGACCTTCATGGCCAACCCGCTCGCCTGCGCCGCCGCCAACGCGGCGCTCGATCTGTTCGAGAACGAGCCCTGGGCCGCGAACGTCGCCCGCATCGAGGCGCAGATGCGCCGCGAGCTGGCGCCGTGCCGGGCGCTGCCCGGCGTGCTCGACGTGCGGGTGATGGGCGCCATCGCCGCCATCCAGCTCGCCGATCCGAGCGACAGGGAGACGCTGAAGGCGCGCTTCCTGGAGGCCGGCGTCTGGCTGCGCCCGTTCGGCGACATCGTCTATCTGACGCCGCCCTTCGTCATCGGCGAGGAGGACCTTCGCCGGTTGACCGAGGCGATAGTCGGCGTACTGTCTAGCCGCGGCTGACCGGAAAACGCTTTTCCGGCGCGGCCCGGAACCAATATAAGGTCCGCAGGACTGGAAAGCGTCTCATGGACATTCAAGCCGACACACAGCCGTATTTCTCCAGCGGCCTGCCCGCCGACGTGATCGAACGGGCAAGGGCGGTCGCCGCCGCGCCCGTCAGCCTGGTCACCGGCGTGGACGTGGCGCTCGTCGAGGGTGCCGGCGACCGGACGGCGGCCGGCGAGGTGGCGGACTACGTGACGCGCGCCGCCGGCGACTTCGCCGCCGAGATCGAGACCGAGAACGGCGCCGAACGGGCGGCGCTCCTGCGCGCCGAACTGGCGCGGCGCGGCCTCGACGGCTTCGTGGTGCCGATGGCCGACGAGTACCAGAACGAGTTCGTGCCGCGCCATGCCCAGCGCCTCGCCTGGCTCAGCGGCTTCCTCGGCTCGGCCGGCAGCATCATCGTCCTCGCGGACAAGGCCGCCATCTTCGTCGACGGTCGGTACACCTTGCAGGTGCGCGACCAGGTCGATGTGGACGTGTTCGAGCCGAGATCCTATCTCGACGTCGCCAAGTGGATCGGCGAGAACCTCGAGAGCGGGCAGAAGCTGGGCTACGACCCGTGGCTCCATACGGAAACCGCCGTCAAGGCGCTGCGCGACGCCTGCGGGGAGGCCGGCGCCGAGCTGGTCGTGGTCGACGGGAATCCGGTCGATGCGGTCTGGACGAACCGGCCGCCGCGTCCGCTGGCGCGCATCGTGCCCCACGACATCCGCTATACGGGCGAGCCCTCGGCCGACAAGCGGGCGCGCATGGCCGAGGCGGTGAAGAAGGCGGGCGCGGACGCGCTGGCCCTGTCGGCCACCGATTCCATCGCCTGGCTGCTCAACATCCGCGGCGCCGACGTGGCGCGCACGCCGCTGGCGCTGTGCTACGCGCTGCTCCACGGCGATTCGTCGGTCGACCTGTTCGTCGACGAGCGCAAGGTGGACGCCGCGCTGCGCGCCCATCTGGGCAACCAGGTGCGCATCGAGCCCGAGACGGCGCTGGCGGGCGCGCTGGCCGGCCTGTCGGGCAAATCCGTGATGGTCGACCCGGCCTCGGCGCCGGCCTGGATCGTCGACCGGCTGGAGGAGGGCGGCGCCACCGTCCTGCGCAAGACCGACCCGATCCAGAAGGCCAAGGCGCTCAAGAATCCCGCCGAGCTGAACGGCACCCGCGCCGCCCACAGGCGCGACGGCGTGGCGCTGGCGAAGTTCTTTTGCTGGCTGGCCGAGAACGCGCCCAAGGGCACGGTCGACGAGCTATCGGCGGTGGCCCGGTTGCAGGCGTTCCGGCAGGAAGGCGACCTGTTCCGCGACCTCAGCTTCGACACCATCTCGGGCGCCGGCCCCAACGGCGCCATCGTCCACTACCGTTCCAGCGAGAAGACCAACCGGACGCTGGGCCTGGGCGAGCTCTATCTGGTCGATTCGGGCGCGCAATATCTGGACGGCACCACGGACGTGACGCGCGCCGTCGCCGTCGGCACGCCCACCGCCGAGCACCGCGACCGCTTCACCCGCGTGCTGCGCGGGCACATCGCGCTGGCGATGGCGCGGTTTCCCAAGGGCACCACGGGACACCAGCTCGACGTGCTCGCCCGCATGCCGCTGTGGCAGGCCGGGCTGGACTTCAAGCACGGCACCGGCCACGGCGTCGGCTCGTATCTGGGCGTCCACGAGGGGCCGCACAGCATCTCGCCGCGCCCGTCCGGCATCGCCCTCGAACCCGGCATGATCGTGTCCAACGAGCCGGGCTACTACAAGGAAGGCGCCTACGGCATCCGCATGGAGAACCTGGTCGCCGTGGTGCCTTCGGAGCCGGGCGAGGACGATTCGCCGTTCTACGAACTGGAGACGCTGACCCTGGCGCCCATCGACCGGACGCTGATCGATCCCGCGCTGATGACGCCGGCCGAGCTGGACTGGCTCAACGCCTATCACCGCCGGGTGTTCGCGGAAATCGGCCCGCGGCTCGACGAACCCACCCGCGCCTGGCTGGAAGCCGCCACGGCGCCGATCGGCGTCTGAGCCGCCTCGGCGGGCCTACTGGCGCGTAATGGTGACCGACTGGTAGGGCGGGCCCAGTTTCATGGGATCCTCGCTCCGATAGCACTCGGCCCGCATGGATTCGCCCTCGGCGAGGCCCTTGCGGACGCTCTCGATGAAATCCTTGTTGCCGATGGCCGCCTCGCACGGCCGCGCCGCGTCGATCTTCGCCTCGCGCTGGAACGCGCCGTATTCGCTGACGGTGTAGCTCACCACGTCGCCGTTCAGCAGGTAGAACAGGGCGATCAGCGTCTTCATGACATGGCCTTCGCGGCGGCGCGGCGCTCGGGCAGCAGGGCGAGGACGGCGCGCTTCTGGTCGTCGTCATAGCTCGACCAGCCGCCGATCTCGCGGATGGTGCGGAAGCATCCGAGGCAGTGGCGGTCGCCGATGCGGCACACGCCGATGCAGGGGGATTCGATGGGCAAGACGCGTCTCCCAGGTTCCCCTCCGACTTACCCACAGCCGCGCGGCAAGGCAAGGCCCAAGCCGAGTCGCTACGCCGCCGGAAGGACCGCGCCCGGCCGCCAAGGGAGAAAAAGCATAGGTAAATCGGGGAATTGCCTTATTATCGCCGGGGTGTTCATTTGCGGTTTAGGTGGGGACGGGTAAAGTCACCGCATGCGTTGGACGACGATGACATTGGCGATCTTGCTGCTTGCGGGCACCGGCAAGGCCTACGCCTATACCGAACAGGAAAGTGCGCGCGAGGCCTATCAGCGCGGCGAGATCATGTCGCTCGAGGATATCAGGCGCTCGGTGCAGCGCGACTTCGACGGGCAGATCATCGGCACCAAGCTCAAGTCCGACAATGCGGACTACATCTACAAGTTCCGCGTGCTGTCGCCCGACGGCAGCATCAAGACCATAGACGTGGACGCCAAGACCTCGCGGGTGATCGACGTGAAGGGCCGGCGCTAGATGCGGGCGCTCGTCGTCGAGGACGATCCCGACCTCATCCGTCAGCTTTCGGAGACCCTCCGCACGGAAGGCTATGCCGTCGATCAGGCGACCGATGGCGAGGAGGCCTCGTATCTGGGCGAGGTGGAGCCCTATGACGTGGTGGTGCTCGATCTCGGCCTGCCGGTGCTCGACGGTGTTTCCGTGCTCAAGCATTGGCGCGCCAAGGGCCGCACCATGCCGGTGCTGATCCTGACCGCGCGCGGCCAGTGGAGCGAGAAGGTGGCCGGCTTCGACGCCGGCGCCGACGATTACCTGACCAAGCCGTTCCAGATGGAGGAGCTGCTGGCGCGCATCCGGGCGCTGATCCGCCGCGCCGCCGGGCACGCCTCGCCCGTCATCCGCTGCGGCCCGGTCGAGGTGGACACCAGCAGCGCGACCGTGACGGTCAACGGCGAGAGCATCAAGCTGACCGGCCACGAATACAAGCTGCTGTCCTACATGATCCACCACACCAACAAGATCGTGTCGCGCACCGAGCTGACCGAGCACATCTACGATCAGGATTTCGACCGTGATTCGAACACGATCGAGGTATTCGTCGGCCGGCTGCGAAAGAAGCTGGGCGTCGATGTGATCAAGACCGTGCGGGGCCTGGGCTACCGCATGGAGCCGGACGGTGAGGCGTCCTAACTCCCTAACCCTCCGACTGATCCTCGCCGCCGGCCTCTGGACAGCCTTCGCGCTGGTCCTGGTCGGCTTCGCCCTGTCCTTCCTGTTCCGCCAGACGGTCGAGCGCAGCTTCGACGCGCGGCTCAACGTGCTGCTGGAAAGCCTGATCGTCTCGGCCGAATACGACCGGAAGCAGGGCGTCTATCTCAGCGGCCCGCTGGCCGAGCCGCGCTTCGAGCAGCCCTATTCGGGCTGGTACTGGCAGATCACGCCGCGCAAGGGCACGGTGATGATCTCGCGCTCGCTGTGGGACCGGGAGCTGCGGCAGGACCTCTCGGTGCCCGCGCCCCAGCCCCACCAATATTACGCGGTTGGGCCGGACGACCAGGAGATCCGCGTCATCGAGCGCGACATCATCTTCCCCGACGCCGAGGCCAGCGTGCGCTTCGCCGTCGCCGCCGTCACCACCGAGAACAAGCAGCAGGTGACCCGGTTCGTGCGGGTCATCGCCATCACGCTCGGCCTGATGGGGCTGGGCCTGCTGGGCGCGGTGGTCGTGCAGGTGCGCTATGGCCTGCGTCCCCTGCGCGGCCTGCAACGCGAGCTGGAGCGCGTCCGCTCGGGCAGCGCCGACCAGCTCGAAGGCCGCTATCCCGACGAGATCGCGCCCGTGGTCAGCGAGCTCAACCAGCTCATCGAGCACAATGCCGAGGTGCTGGCCCGCGCGCGCACCCATGTGGGCAACCTCGCCCATGCGCTGAAGACGCCGCTGTCCGTGCTGATGAACGAGAGCGCGGCCGACCAGAGCACCCTGGGCGTGTCCATCAAGCGCCAGCTCGACGTCATGCGGCGGCTGGTCGACCATTATCTGGTGCGCGCCCGCACGGCGGCGGCGGGCCAGGTCATCGGCACCAGGACGCCGGTGTCGGTCGCGGTCGGCAGCCTGAAGTCGACGCTGGAGAAGATCTATGCCAGCCGCGACATCTCCATCGTCGTCGACGGCGGCGAGCGGCTGAGCTTCCGCGGCGAACGGCAGGATTTCGACGAGATGCTGGGCAATCTGATGGACAATGCCTGCAAATGGGCGAAGTCGGTCGTCCACGTCACCATCACGCGCCAGGACGGGCAGCTCGTCCTGCATGTCGAGGACGACGGTCCGGGCATCGGCGACGAACAGCGCGAGGCCGTCTTCGGCCGCGGCCAGCGCCTCGACGAGGCGACGCCCGGCAGCGGCCTGGGCCTCAGCATCGTCCGCGACATCTCCGGTCTCTACGGCGGCGGCATCACGCTGGGCCGGTCCGAGCTGGGCGGCCTCCAGGCCGTGCTGACCCTGCCGGCGGCGGGCGATTCCGGCGCCTGAGCGGGAACATCATCCTACCTCGTCCGTTCAGGGACCATTCAGCTACGGGGCCGCACTCTCGGCATGATGCGGCCGATGGAAATTCCTCAGGATTCAACGCGAGGTTCAAGGTGAAGAAGCTAGTTGCGGTCATCGTTTGCGCCGGGCTGCTCGCGGCGTGCGAGAGCGACGGCTACGGCCACGACAACGAGGTCGCCGGCACCATCATCGGCGCGGGCCTGGGCATGGCGCTCGGCTCGGCGGTGCATGGCGACGGCGGCGCGGCCATGGTGATGGGCGGCATCCTGGGCGGCGCCGTCGGCAACCGCATCGGCAACCGCATGGACGAGCGGGACCGCAGGCGGCACGAGCAGGCCTACTACCAGGCCATGAACAGCAACCGGGATTACGACACCGCCGGCTGGTACGACCCCGAGACCGGCGCGCGCGGCTCGGTCACGCCGCGCTCCAGCTACCGGGATCGCCGCGGCTACCAGTGCCGCGAGTACCAGCAGGAAATCTGGATCGGCGGCCGCCGCGAGCAGGGTTACGGCACCGCCTGCCGGATGCCCGACGGAAGCTGGCAGATCGTGAACAGCAATTGAGGTTCATCCGCCGGACAAGAGTGTCCTCGTCAGACTGATCTCCGGCGGATCGAAATGAGGCGCGGCCGATATCCCCCCGGCCGCGCCTCATTCTCTTTCAGGCGTCGAACTCGCCTTCGGGCGCTTGGCGCTTGAACTTGATGGTCACCAGCCAGCTATCCTTGCCGAACTGTTCCGACGCGTCCTCGGCCGCGCTGCCGGTCATGCCGGCGCCCTTCGGCAGGGCCTCGGCCGCGATGGCGATGGCGGTGCTGGCGTCCGGGGCGCTGACCACGGACTCGAAGGTGCCGCGCAGCCGCGACATCAGGCGTTTCTCCGGCCCAGGAACACCGAGATCGCCAGCAGCAGCCATCCCAGCATCAGCGCGGTGCCGCCGGCGGGCGCCATGAACGAGGGCGTCATGGTGCCGAAGGCGCGCAGATAGAGCGAGCCGCAGAACAGCACCGTCCCGAACAGGAAGGCCATGCCGGCGAAATGCGCCCACGCCGCGCGGGCATGGCCGATGGCCAGGCCGACGGCGACCAGCGCGAAGGCGTGATAGAAGTGATACCGGCTCGCCGTCTCGAACAGCGATCTGGCGTCGTCGTCCAAGGGTACCGCATGGGTGCCCGCCGCGCCCAGCGCGACGGCGGAAAGCGCCAGGACGGCGCCGGTCGGGGTCCAGAGTTTCATGTGCGCCTCGTCAGTTCGAACAGCCCGGACAACAGCTCGTAGGAGCGCAGCCGGGCCTTGAAATCATAGCATATGGTCAGCACCACCAGTTCGTTCACGCCGTAGCTGTCGGCGAATTCGGTCATCTGCCGCTTCACCTGCTCCGGTGCGCCGACGATCGAGTGCGTCTTGCGGCGGTCGATCGTCGCCCGGTCCTCGTCGGTATAGGGATAGGCGAGGGCGTCCTCGGGCGACGGATAGGGTCCGAGACGCCCCTGTTCGAAACGCAGCCGCCACAGGTCGCGGCTGGAGGCGTGGTACAGCGCTTCCTCCTCGGTGTCCGCGCACAGGACGAACACGCCGACGCTGGCCTTGGGCACGCCATAGAAGCGCGAGGGCCTGAAATAGTTGCGATACTGCTCGACGATCTCGCGGCCGCCGCGGGGCGCGATGAAGTGGGCGAAGGAGAACGCCAGGCCGAACTGCGCGGCGAGCGCGGCGCTCTGGTCGCTCGATCCCAGCATCCAGATCTGCGGCACGGTGCCGGGGCGCGGCGTGGCGCGGACCTGCGACAGGGCCTGGGTCGCCGGCGGCGTGTCGGTGAGGAAGGCGAGGGTGTCGGCGACGCGGGTGCCGAAATACTCCACGCCGATCTGCGAGCCATAGGCCAGCGCCGCCGCCGTGAGCTGGTCGCCGCCCGGCGCCCTGCCGATTCCCAGGTCGATCCGGCCCGGCGACATGGTCTCCAGGATGCGGAAGTTCTCGGCGACCTTGAGCGGGCTGTAGTGGCTGAGCATCACGCCGCCCGAGCCGACGCGCATATGCGACGTCTCGGCGGCGATGCGGGAGATCAGGATCTCGGGCGAGGACCCGGCGAAACCGCTGGTGGCGTGATGTTCCGCCAGCCAGAAGCGGGTGTAGCCCCATTGCTCGGCGGCCCTGGCCAGCGCGATGGTCTCGGCGATGGCGTCGGCCGCCGTCCCGCCCTCGCGGATGGGCGACTGGTCGACGACGCTGAGCTTGAGACCGGACATGGCACGACCCGTTGGACTGGCCCCTAGCACTAGGTGGCTCCGGCACCGAACGCAAGCGGGGAGAGTTGCCGGTGGTGGGTCTGTCGCGGGGAAAGGGCGGGCGTTTCCCGTGTGGTCCCGGAAAAGAGAAAGGCCGCCCCATCGTCCGATGGAGCGGCCTTTCCTGTCGTTCCCGGGGGAGGGAGGTCGTCAGCCGACGAAGGCAGTGATCAGGCCCGCGCAGGTCATCAGCGCGATGATGGCCCCGGTGGTCACGGTGAGAGTGCCGTCAAGGTCGATGCGCCGTATCGTATTCATTGTCGTTTCCTCGTGTCGCATGGGGCGAGATGCCCCGGTTGATGAGAGGAATATATTGCATATGCGAACGTGTTAAAATCATCCTATATTGCAGATGAGAGGTGCGTTTTTGATCTAGGTATGCGTGATATGCATTTTTGAGTGAGTTGATGGGGTTTACGGAAAATGCGGGAAAAATCCATTTATTATGGTATTGTAAATGACATTTTGAGGAAAATTTAGATATGCGTAAATAGGCTGTCCAGGCTGGCGGAAATGTCGAAGGCCGTGTTGCGGCGCACCAATGGCGTGCTGCGGCGCATTGGTGCCTGAATGCTCGACTCATGGCCTGATGCCGTGCATTAATGCGATCATGATCGACTGGGACGACATCCGCTATTTCCTCGCGGTGGCGCGGCGGGGCTCCATCACCTCGGCGGCGCGCGACCTGGGCGTCAACCATTCCACCGTTTCCCGCCGCATCGCCGCGTTCGAGGAGAATCTGGGGGTGCGCCTGTTCGACCGGATCGCCACCGGCTACAACCTCACCCTGGCCGGGCAGGAGATGGTGCCGTCGGCCCAGCGGATGGAGGAGGAGGCGCTCGGCCTCGACCGCCGCCTCTATGGCCGGGACACCGAACTGAGCGGCAAGCTGCGGGTGACCACGGCGGGCACCTTCGTCAATCCCTACATGATGGAGCAGCTTGGCCGGTTCCTTGCCGACTATCCCGGCATCGACATCGACCTGGTCGTCTCCACCGATCTCGCGAACCTCCATGCCCGCGAGGTGGACGTGGCGATCCGCGCTACCCTCAACCCGCCCGACACGCTGGTGGGCCGCCGCATCGGCCGGCTGACGGCGACCCTCTACGGGCGCAGGGATTTCGTCGCGCCGGGCGAGCCGGGCGCGCCGCCGTCCGCCGCCGCGCCGGACGTCATCGCCTTCGACGGCAACGCCCGTGACTACACCGAGGCGAGCTGGTTCCGCGACGTCTATCCCAACGCGCGGGCGCGCCTGCGGCTCAACAGCGTCGACGCGGCGTTCCAGGCCATCATGTCGGGCATCGCCATCGGCCTGCTGCCGTGCCACATGGGCGATACCAATCCCGAGCTGCGGCGCCTGCCGCCCTATCATTTGGAGCCGGTGTTCGACCTGTGGCTGCTGACCCATGCCGATCTGCGCCGGACGGCCAAGGTGCGGGCGTTCATCAACTTCATGGCGAACGCCATCATGCCGCACAAGGATCTGATCGAGGGGCGGCGGCCGCCGGGCTTTTCCTCGGGCGACCGGCTCGCGGTCGAGAACAGCTACGCCGCGGCCACGGCCGCCGAGGATTTGCCGGCCTGAAGCGGTCCCGGTCTTTCCCTCCTTAGAGCAAAAGCCGATCAGGTTGGCTCGACCTATTACTTGCGTTTGCCACCCATCGGCCTTTCCCACCGTGACTCTGCGAGCGTAGCGACGCAGTCCAGCCTTTCCGCCACACAGCTGTCACCGGAGAGGCTGGACTGCGTCGCTACGCTCGCAGAGGCACCGAAAGGGATATCCGAGGAATGCCGGCCGGATCGGCCATCGCCCCTAGTTCCGCCGCGCGGCCAGCTTGGCGGTCGAGGACGAGGTCACCAGCAGGTCGCCGGCTTCGCTGAAGAGGCGGCCTTCCAGAAAGACGATCGACCGGCCGTGCCGCACGATCTGGCCTTCGCCGATCACCGGGCCGATGGGCGCGGGGCCGACGAAGGTGGTCTTCATCTCCAGGGTCTGGATCACCTGGCCGTCGTCGAGGCGCTGGCCGACCGCCCGGGACATGACGTTGTCCAGCATGGCCGCCAGGATGCCGCCCTGGATCTGGCCGCTGCTGTTGTCGAAGGCGGGCACGCCCTGATAGCGGATGCGGATCCATCCCGCGGCGGCGTCGCCGTCGAGGAATTCGGCGCCCAGCGTGTCGTTGATGGCGGCGCGGCGGCGCCCCGTCGGATTGCCGGTCGTGGTGTCGCTCATCCGTTCCTCCCTCGTGTCGCCGGATGGTTTTAGCCACGCCGCGCGCGGCGTCAACAGGACGCGACTATCAGAATCGATAGTTCGTCGCGCTGCGGCTTTTCTGGTACGCTGGGGTACGGAAGACGCTCTAAAGGGGACAGAAGAATGGCTACCAAACTCAAGGACGTGAACGACTGGCGCTCGCAGCCGTCGCCCAAATGGCCCGAGCCCGAGCTGCGCGGCCACAAGATACCCGGTTACCGCTACCACTCGCAGGAGTTCTGGAAGCAGGAATGGGAGAACATGTGGACCAAGGTCTGGCTGCTGCTGGGCCGCGCCTCCGAGATCCCCGAGCCGGGCGACTACCAGATGGAGGAAGTCGGCCCCGAGTCCTTCCTCATGGTCCGCCAGGAAGACGGCTCCATCCGCACCTTCTACAACGTCTGCCAGCATCGCGGCGCACGGCTGATCTTCAACGACCTGGGCACGGTCGACGCCTTCACCTGCCCGTATCACGGCTGGCGCTGGGAGATCGA
>CAZVVC010000099.1:0-11327 GCA_964630425.1 uncultured Bifidobacterium sp.
CCGTCGTTGCGGAAGGTCCAGCCGTGATAGGGGCACACGAACCGGCTGGCGTTGCCGAGACCCTCCTGGGCGACCGGCGCGGCGCGGTGGCGGCAGGCGTTCATGAAGGCGCGGGTCCTGCCGTCCTTGCCGCGCGTGACCAGCAGCGGCACGCCCGCCATCTCGAAGGCCTTGTAGTCGCCGGGCCTCGGCATCTCGCAGGTCAGCGCCACCATCACCGGCAGGCGCTTGAAGATCATGTCGACCTCGCGCCGCCAGCGTACCGGATCGGTGTAGGACGACACCGGCACTTCCATGATGTCGTCGGCCTGGTCGGTGGTGTCGTTCTGGTGATGGGCGACGATGCGCTCTGCGATCGCGTTGTATTCTTCCGCGCGGTCCATCGTGAGTCTCCCGGTCGTGGCCTGACGGTCGCCGCGTCCTGTCCCCGCGCCCGTCCAGTCTCAGCTTACCGCATCGCCGTCCGGGGGCGAAAGACGTCATTGGCAGGCGGGGAGGCGGCGGGTAGTCTGCCCGCGTTCCAGCTCGTGAAGGGGGCCACGCATGAAGTCCGCGATCCATCTGTCCGCCGTGCTCTGGCTCGGCTGCCTCGCGGGCATCGCCCCGGCGGCGGCGCAGGACGACGCCGCCATCCTCAGGGACGCCATCGAGGCCAACGTCCAGCCGGTGGCCGATGCGACCCTCGACACGGTGTTCGCCGTGCCGGACCTGGACCTCAGCCCGTACACCGCCGTGATGCTGGAGCCGGTCACCGTCAGCTACGAGCGCGAGGCCGGTCCGATGTACCGGCTGACCAGGGCCGACATGGAAGATCTCCAGCGCCATGCCAGGGCGGCGCTGGAGGCGCAGCTTTCCGGCGACGGCGGCTACGGCGTGGTGGACGAGCCGGGGCCCGGCACGCTGATCGTCCGCGCCAGCCTCCAGAACGTCCGGCTCACCTTCCCGCAGGGCGCCGAGAACGGCCAGGCGAAAGCCCTCGCCGACTTCGCGGTGAGGATGAGCCTCGAGGCCGAACTGATCGATTCGCGAACCAACCAGGTCCTGATGATCGTCGCCGACCGGCAGGTGGCGCGGCTCTCGAACTGGCCGCGCCGGACGGTCGGCGCCGAAGCGTGGGCCCAGGCCGACAGGGCGTTCAACTACTGGGCCAAGGTGCTGCGCCAGCGCCTCGACGGCGCGCGCGGGCAGGCGTCGCGTTAGGGCGGTAGCGACCTAGGCCGCGACCTTCAGGTTGCGGGCAAGCGCCACGGGGATCGGGATGCTGATCTCCAGCAGTTGCTGCGCCTTGCCCTTGGCGAGCTGGTCCACGCGCAAGGTGGCCATGCCGCCGCCTCCGAGCGCCTCGTGGAGCAGGAAGTTCAGGGCGTGCAGGCCGGGCACGTCGAAGCGTTCGACCCGCGGATTGACGGCGCCGCGGAACTCGTGGGCGAACCAGTCCTTCACCACCTCCTCGGTCAGCGCGGCGCGGATCCAGGGCAGGTACTCGGGCTTGCGCGCGATCACGGCCACGTTGAACTTGTCGCCCTTGTCGCCGGAGCGGGCCCAGGCGATGTCCACCAGCCTGACGCGGACGGCGTCCTTGTCCAGCGCCGGCGCGTCCGCGACGACGGGGCGCTCGATGGCGGCGGGGTCGAAGCCGCCGGCGGTGGTGAGGGCGACCGGCTCGGTCTTGCCGCCGATGTCGACGGTGGCGCGCACCCGCTCCTTCGGCAGCGCGAACGAGAACAGCCGCACCACCTTGTTCACGTCGGGGCGGCCGCCGTGCCAGCCGGTGTTGCCGACCATCATGGAGGTCATGGGCGAGGTGAGCTCGCGGCTGAACAGGGCGCAGGCGTGCTTGTTCTCATGCTCGACGGAGATCTTGGAGATCACCTCGCGGGTGTCGCGGGCGCGGGAATGGGCGCCGTACGAGCTTTCCGCGCCCAGGGACTCGACGTTCGTGGCGCGGAACGGGCCCATGTTGCGGTCGCGCAGCATCTCGTCCATGCGCTCCAGCAGCGCCGCGGCCTGGCGCTCGGCCTTGACGGCGGCGTTCATGCCCAGCACCGGCAGGATGCCGACCGACCGGTAGCCGTCCTCGAAGGTGGTGCAGACCTTGAAGGTGCCCGTGGGCGCCGAGCCCTTGGCGCCCGACACGCGCACCCGGTTCTCGCCCACCTGTTCGATCTTCACCTGGGTCCAGTCGCAGGCCACGTCCGGCAGCAGATAGGCCTGCGGATCGCCGACCTCGTAGAGCGTCTGCTCGGAGATGGTGCCAACATTGACCATGCCGCCCGTGCCCGGCGCCTTGGTCACCACGCAGCTGCCGTCGGCGCGGCACTCGGCGATGGGATAGCCGATATGGGCCCAGTCCTCGACCTCTTCCCAGTCGGTGCATGTGCCGCCGGTCGACTGCGCGCCGCACTCCAGCAGGTGGCCGGTCAGGCTGCCGGCCGACATCATGTCGTAGTCGGTGTCGGCCCAGCCGAACTCGTGCATCAGCGGGCCGAGCACGAGGGCCGAGTCGACCACGCGGCCGGTGATCACCACGTCGGCGCCGCGGGCGAGCGCCTCGGCGATGGGCCGGCCGCCCAGATAGGCGTTGGCGCTGGCGATGCGCGACGGATCGGGGAAGGCCTCGCCCGAATACATCTCGGCGGCGCCGGAGGCGGCCAGTTCGGCGACCTGGTCGAGGATGTTGTCGCCTTCGACCACGGCGATCTTCAGCGACACGCCGGCCTCGGCGGCGATCTGCTCCATGCGGGCGCGGCAGGCGCGCGGGTTCACGCCGCCCGCATTGGTCACCACCTTGATGCCCCGGCGGGCGATCTCGCGGACATTGTCCTTCCACACCCACTCGGTGAAGTCGTGGGCATAGCCGCCCTCGGGGTTCCTGGCATGGGCCTTGGCGAGGACCGACATGGTCAGCTCGGCCAGATAGTCCAGCATCAGGTAGTCCACGTCGCCGCTCTCGATCAGTTGGGGCGCCGCCACCGAGCTGTCGCCCAGGAAGCCGCCCGCCGATCCGATCCGTACCGTCTTGCCCATCGTCATCTCCCGCTCGTCAACCGCGTCGCATGTGATAACCTGCGCCCGCGCTGGTTCCGTTCCGCTTATCCTATAACCGACGCACGGAAAACTGGGGAAGTAAACAATGACGCTGAATGTTCTGCTGGTCACCAAGGGCCACCCGTTCGACTACAACGGCTTCTACGCCATCTTCGACGAGAACAAGGAGCTGAACACCACGGTGGTGGAGCAGCCGGCGGCGCAGATCATCCTGCGCCCGGAATACGTCAAGGATTACGACGCGGTGGTGTTCTACGACATGTGGGGCACCGAGCATGACGGCGCCCGCGCGTTCCGGCAGCCGCCGGCCCACTATGTCGACACCGTCGACACGCTGCTGGAGAGCGGCAAGGGGCTGGTGCTGCTGAACCATGCGCTGGTGCAGTGGCCGGGCTGGGACAGGTGGCGGTCGATCTCCGGCACGTCGTTCATGCTGGAGGAAGGCGAGCTTTACGGCGAGACGGTGCCCGGTTCGGGCTATCGCGGCGGCGGCGGCGAGCCGCACCGGAACGGCACCCATTTCCTGTCGGTGGTCGATCCGTCCCATCCGGTGACGAAGAACCTGGGGAAGGGTTTCACGGTGACCGACGAAATCTACATCAAGACGCCCGGCTTCGAGAAGAACCCGGACATCGTCCCGCTGCTGCGCAGCGACTACGACTTCTCGCCGGCCAATTTCAACCCGCCGCCGCTCGCGCCCAAGGAGCAGCAGGCCAACTGGAACCATCCGCGGGGGTCGAACCTGATCGCCTGGGCCAAGCGCAGCGGCAACAGCCCGGTGGTGTGCAGCGAGGCGGGCGACGGCCCGGCCGCCTATTCCAATCCGGCGTTCCGGCAGTTCCTCGCCGATGCCATCAAGTGGGTGGCATCGGACGAGGCGAAAGCCTGGGCAAGGGCGCGGTAGCGGCCCAGCGCAAAAGCCACTCAGGCCGGATCAGCCTGAGTGGCGTAGTTTGCTCTAGCTGTTGTCCTCGACCGGCGCGCCGGGGCCGTTCTTCTTGAGGGAGTCGATGGCGTTCTGCGCCGAGCTCTTGGAGGTGTAGCCTTCCGTCGAGAACATGGTTTCCGAATTGTACTTGAAGCGGACCCGGAACTCGCCGGCCTTGTCCTTGTAGATCTCGAATTTGTGCGCCATGGCGTCCTCTACCGTGAACGGGATAACGAAACGGGCCGCATGGTACCACCCCGGAACGGAACGGAAAACCGCCGCGGCGAGAAATGACGAAGTTTTACAGTCGGATAGGTCTGGCGGTCGGCGGTGGGGCGAACGCCGCCACGTCACCGCGGCACATCGAACGTCCAAAGACCTCGTCCCACATAGGAGCATGTGAAGGAAGCGCCATTCCCCACACCTCTTCGTCATTCCCGCGCACACGGGAACCCGGTTGATCGCAGGGCACGGTGTTCCCCGCGCTTCATATACGAAGACTCTGTTCGTGACCGAGCCACTTCGACGGGTAGCGGACGCTACCTCGCCAGCATCCGGTTCACGGCGCTAGTCACGGCGAGCAGCGAGGCGTCGACGATGTCGGCGCTGATGCCCACGCCCCAGACGATCGTGCCGTCGGCCTGCTGCGCCTCGATATAGGTGACCGACTTCGCCTCCGCGCCGTGGCCGATGGCGTGCTGGTGATAGTCGAGCACGTTGAAGTCCACGCCGCAATTGCGCCTGACGGCATCCACATAGGCCGCGATGGGACCGTTGCCGAAGCCCTCGAAGTCCTGCTTCTTCCCGTTGAACACCACCTCGGCGTGGATGTCGCGCTGGTCCGGCCGGCCGGAGACGGGCAGGGTGCTGTGGCTGTGATACTCGATGGGCGTGTTCCGGTTCAGGTACTCGCTCTCGAAGGTGTCCCAGATCAGCTTGGGCTCGATCTCCTTGCCGGTCTCGTCGGCGATCTTCTGGATCACCCGCGAGAATTCGACCTGCAGCAGGCGCGGCGTGTCCAGGCCGTAGTCGGACTTCAGGATATAGGCGATGCCGCCCTTGCCCGACTGGCTGTTGATCCGGATGATCGCCTCGTAGGACCGGCCCAGATCCGCCGGGTCGATGGGCAGGTAGGGCACTTCCCACACCTTGCTGTTCGAGGCGGCCAGCGCGTCGAAGCCCTTCTTGATGGCGTCCTGGTGCGAGCCCGAGAAGGCGGTGAACACCAGGTCGCCCGCATAGGGATGGCGCGGATGGACCGGCAGCTGGTTGCAGTATTCGGCGGTCTGGCGCACCTCGTTGATGCGCGAGAAGTCCAGCGCCGGGTCGACGCCCTGCGTGTACATGTTCAGCGCCAGGGTCACCACGTCCACGTTGCCGGTGCGCTCGCCGTTGCCGAACAGGGTGCCCTCGATGCGGTCCGCGCCGGCCATGAAGCCCAGTTCGGCCGCGGCGACGCCGGTGCCCCGGTCGTTATGCGGGTGCAGCGACAGGATGAAGCTGTCCCGCTTGTGGAAGTTGCGGTGACACCACTCGATCTGGTCCGCATAGACGTTGGCCGAGGCCATCTCGACCGTCGCGGGCAGGTTGATGATCATCTTGTTGTCCGGCGTCGCGCCGAAGACGTCGATCACCGCCGCGCAGACGTCGCGGGCATAGTCCAGCTCGGTGCCGGTGAAGCTCTCGGGCGAGTACTCGAAGACCCACTTGGTCTCGGGATTGGCGTCGGCCAGCTGCTTCACCAGCTTGGCGCCGCGCACGGCGATGTCGGTGATGCCCGCCTGGTCCAGGCCGAACACCACGCGCCGCTGCAGGGTCGAGGTGGAATTGTACAGGTGGACGATCGCCCGGTGCGCGCCCTTCAGCGCCTCGAAGGTGCGCTCGATCAGCTCGGGCCGCGCCTGGGTCAGCACCTGGATGGTCACGTCCTCCGGGATCATCCCTTCCTCGATGATCTGGCGCACGAAGGCGAAATCGGTGTCGGAGGCGGCGGGGAAGCCGACCTCGATCTCCTTGAAGCCCAGCTCGACCAGCATGCGGAACATGCGGGTCTTGCGGTCGGCGTCCATGGGCTCGATCAGCGCCTGGTTGCCGTCGCGCAGGTCGACCGAGCACCAGATCGGCGGCTTGGTGATGACGGCGGACGGCCATTTGCGGTCGGGCAGGTCGATCGGCCGGAAGGGCGTGTACTTCTGGGTGGCGTCGATGGGCATGTTGCTCACGGGTCTCGGTCCTTGTGCTGCCGGCGCACGCGGCGCTCTGGCGTGATTGGGCTCAACGGGGTGCGGCGCAGGATGCTGCCGGCGGTCGGCTCGCGGACGGGCGCTGGTCGCGCCGGTCAGGCCCGCGAACCGCCCGTAAGTCGCAGCGCGCGCTCCAGGCCGCGCAAGGTGGCCATGCCGTTCGTCTCGAAGCCGTTGCTGTTGAACTGAACCGTCACTGTCTTGCTTCCGATCGCGTCTTCGCCTCACGGCCCACAGGCAGGGCCCACCTCGTCCCGTTCCTCAGAGGGACAGGCTGGTAAGTCGAAGGCTCAGCGATGCGAACGTGCGGATCATGGCGACATAACTACGGATGGATGTGGAATTGTCAAGCCGGCGCGGCACCCCGGGGCCGCAAATCCGTTATGTGCAGGCGGCCTGCGATCCTCGCGGGACCGCCTTCCATTCCGCCATCGCCCCGCTTCACAGACGAAAGGAGCCATCGAATGTCGAGCGAAGACCTCCACGCCCCGCGCGAGCGCCTCACCCAGGACACCATCCACATGCATCAGGCGATCACCTCGCTGATGGAGGAGCTCGAGGCGGTCGACTGGTACAAGCAGCGCGCCGACGATTGCGAGGACACGGCGCTGAAGGAGATCCTGCTCCACAACATGCGCGAGGAGATGGAGCACGCGGCGATGGTGCTGGAATGGATCCGCCGGAACAACGCGGATTTCGCGCACCAGCTGGAGGGCAATCTGTTCAAGGAAGGCCGCATCGCCGGCGATCACGGCGACGAGGAGGGCTGAGCGCCGGCGTCCCAGCTACCGGATGCGCTCCCGCGCGTCATGGGGCATGATGGCGCGGAACAGGAAAGGTATCCGATGAGCACCATGCCATGACGTCCGAGGAAATGGCGCGTCACGTCGCCGCCATCTGCCGGGACGAAGGCATCAGGGTGCTGCCCCATTCGCGGGGCGGGCGTGCCTCGAAGACCCACCGGATCATCGCCATCCGGCCCGTCAAGAGCGCGATCACCTATGCGGTGGCGCTGCACGAACTGGGCCATGTGCTGGGGCCGTGGCAATCGCAGCCCCGGCTCTATGCCGAGGCGGGCGCGTGGAAATGGGCCAAGGAGGTGGCCGGCGTCTGGACGCCGGTGATGGAGGAGAAGATGTCCCGTTCGCTCCATTCCTACGTGCTGTGGGCCGAACGGCGCGCGCCCCGGATCAAGCTGCCCGAGGACGACCACGAATTCTGGCTGCTGCGCGGCCCCGCGCCCAAGCCGCGAACGCGCAAGGCGCCGGCGAAGCGGCGGCGCGTGAGCGTGCTGCGGATGCTCTTCGGTTGACCTTGCGGTTCATTCCGGAATAGCCGGCCCGTCGTCGAGCCGCCCCACGTCCGAGAGGGCTGAGGAGGCCCGCAGGGCCGTCGCGAAGCCCGGGCAGGTCCGTGCGCGGCATCCCGCCCCCTTCGACGCCGCCTATGGCGTCGCTCAGGACAGGCTCCGCGACGCGGCTTCGCCGCTCCTCAGCTCCCGGTTTTGGGACGGGCTTGGGTCTATGTCGGTATCACACCAGCCGCAGCGCCTTCAGCAGCGCCCTGTCCACCACGCCGGGCGGCAGGCCGTTGTCCAGGCGGAAGCGGGTGATGGCGGCCTGGGTGAGGGGGCCGATGATGCCGTCCGCGGCGCCCACCTCCACATAGCCCAGCTGCCGCAGCCGGAGCTGGATGTCGATGACGTCCGGCGCGTCGGGCTGCTGGCTCAGGGGAATGCCGCCGCTCAGGAGGCGGCGCACCTTGTTGAGCCAGGCCTCGCGGTCCTCCTGCCCATTCAGGCCGCCGTTGATCCTGCGGGTGACGTTGCCGAAATTGCCCGTGTCGCAGATTTCGTTGAGGCCTTTCCACTTCCAGAAGCCGCATGCCACGGTCAGCGCGTGTTCCGGCGCGAAGGCGAGGTCGGGCTTGTTCTCGAGGTCGAGGCCGGTGCGCTCGCCCACCTGCTGATAGCCGTCGCGCCCGGTGATCTGGATGTAGCCCCGGCCGCGGTAGCGCCAGCCGTCGCCGGACGCCGTGCCCCGGTTGCCCATGCGCTCGCCATAGACCGTGTTGGCGAGCAGCTGGGGATTGCCGGCGCACCGCTGGGCGGAGGCCAGGGTCGGGAAGCGGCTCGGCCATACCTCGCGGATCCGCTGGGCGCGGTAGTTGAGGTTCTCCTCCATGATGGTGAGGCCGCCGGATTCATGGCCGATCTGCGCGAGGAAGAAGTGCAGGCGCACGTCCCTGGCGGTGATGCCGAAGCGGTCCAGCACGGTGCCTGCCTGCGCGGCGAAGGCCTTCAGGTGCGCGGCCGGGCCACGCGGATAGAGCGCACGGATGGCGTCGATGGTCAACATGGTCCCCTCCAACCACCCCCAACACCCCGACTATGGTTCCATTCTACCTGAAGCCGGGGCGCGAGTCCGCGATTCTTGTGGGGATCAGGCGCCCAGCGCGGCGTCCAGCTCTTCTTGGGCGCTCATCCAGGCCGTTTCCTCGCGCTCGAGCGCGGCCTTGAGGTCGGCGATCCGCCTCGTCAGGCGCTCGATCCGTGCCTTGTCGCCCGCGGCGTAGGTCTTCGGATCGGCCAGTTCGGCTTCGGCCTTCGCCAGATCCGCCTCGAGCCCGGCGATCCGGCGCTCGTGGTCGCGCACCTTGTTGCGCAGGGGGATGGCGTTGTTGCGCTGCGCCTTCGACGGCTGCGGCTTCGGCGCGGGCTTGGGCGCCTCCTCGGCCTTGCGCGCGCTGCCCGGCTCCTTCCTGCCGCCGCCGCGCTGGGACAGCAGCAGGTTCTTGTAGTCGTCCATGTCGCCGTCGAACGGTGTCACCTTGCCGCCCTTCACCAGCCAGAGCTGGTCGGCGACCGTCTCGACCAGGTGCGGGTCGTGGCTGACCAGGATCACCGCGCCGGGGAATTCGTTCAGCGCGTGGACCAGCGCCTCGCGGCTCTCGATGTCCAGATGGTTGGTCGGCTCGTCGAGGATCAGGATGTGCGGCGCGTCGAGCGCGGCCAGCGCCATCAGCAGCCGGGCCTTCTGGCCGCCGGACAGCTTCTCGACCGGGTTGAGCACGATGTCGGCGCCGATGCCCGCCGCGCCCAGCCGCGCGCGAAGCTGGGCCTGCCCCTCGTTCGGCAGGCGGCGCATCAGGTGTTGCAAGGCGTTCTCGCCCTCGACCAGCTCGTCGAGCTGGTGCTGGGCGAAGAAGCCGATGCGCAGCTTCGAGGATTTGGCGACCTTGCCCTCCATCAGCGGCAGCCGGCCGGCCAGCAGCTTGGAGAAGGTGGACTTGCCCTCGCCATTGGCGCCCAGCAGCGCGATGCGGTCGTCCTGGTCGAGGCGCAGGTTCAGGTTCTTCAGCACCGGCACGCCGTCATAGCCGACGGCGGCGTTCTCGAAGGTGACGAGCGGCGGCGCCAGTTCGTCCGGCGCGGGGAAGTGGAACTCGGCGACGGCGCTCTCGGTGATGCCGGCGATGGGCTTCATCTTCTCCAGCATCTTGATGCGCGACTGGGCCTGGCGCGCCTTCGAGGCCTTGGCCTTGAAGCGGTCGACGAAGCTCTGGATGTGGGCGCGCTGGGCGTCCTGCTTGCGCTTCATGGACGCCTGCTGCTCCAGCTTCATGCGCCGCTCGGCGTCGAACTGGTCGTAGGTGCCGGTGTAATAGGTCAGCTTCTGCGCTTGCAGGTGCAGGATGCCGTCCACCGAGCGGTTCAGCAGCTCGCGGTCGTGCGAGATGATGAGGGCGGTGTGCGGGTACTTGGCGATGAAGCTCTCCAGCCACACCGTGCCTTCCAGGTCCAGGTAGTTGGTCGGCTCGTCGAGCAGCAGCAGGTCGGGCTGGGAGAACAGCACCGCGCCCAGCGCCACCCTCATGCGCCAGCCGCCGGAGAATTCGTGGCAGGGCCGCTGCTGCGCCTGCGCATCGAAGCCCAGACCCGACAGGATCTGGCCGGCGCGCGCCTCGGCCGAATAGGCGTCGATGTCGGCGAGCCGGATCTGAATCTCGGCGATGCGGTTGGGATCGGTCGCGGTCTCGGCTTCTTGCAACAAGCTGTGCCGCTCGGTGTCGGCCATCAGCACGGTCTCGATCAGGCTGTGCTCGGTCGCGGGCGCCTCCTGGGCGACGCCGCCGATGCGGAAGTGGCGCGGCACCTCGATCTCGCCGTCGTCCAGCGACAGCTCGCCGCGGATCAGCCGGAACAGGGTGGTCTTGCCCGTGCCGTTGCGGCCGACGAGCCCGACCTTGTGCCCCGTCGGGATGACCGCCGAGGCATTCTCGATCAGGCGGTGGCCCGCCATGGTGAAGGTGATGTTCCGGATCGCCAGCATGGCGCGAACAAGTGGCGTCTCGGGCGATGGTTGTCAACGCCGCGCTCGCGGCGGATGGCTACCATGAGGGTTCGGGAAACGGGGAGCCGCCGGCCCGCGGCTCCCCTTGCCGGTCCCTAGAAGTAGCGCGAGACCGCGAGCGAGACCTGGTGGCTCGTCGGCTTGATCAGGACGCTGTCATTGGCGGACAGCGCCAGGTTGTAGTTGGAGTAGTTGGCATAGGTGTAGTCGACGCGGGCCGTCCAGTTGCCGCCCAGCGCCGCCTCGCCGCCGCCGCCGATGCGCCAGGCGTCCTGGCTGTCCTTGTCGGCGAACAGGGTGGCGCCGGCGTTGTCGTACACCGCCGTCTTGAAGTTCCCCTGCGTCCAGCCGCCCGAGGCGTAGAGCATCACGTTGCGCACGGGCACGTAGCCGAGACGCGCGCCCAGGCCCCAGCTTTCGCGGGCCTTGGCCTCGGCCGAGCCCAGGCCGGTCACGCTGGCGTCCATCTTGGCGCCGCTGTAGCGGAACGAGCCTTCGACGCCGGCCACGATGTTGGGCGACAGCGCGACGTTGTAGCCGAGGATGGCGCCGCCGGCGACGCCGTTGCCGCCCAGGCTGTCGATGCTGCCGGTGAAGCCGTAGGTCGGCAGCGCGGCGCTGCTCGCCAGGCTGTAATTGTCATAGCCGATCTGGCCGCCGACATAGAAGCCGGTGAACTGGTTGTCCTCGGGCATGTCGGCATGCGCCACGGCGGCGCCGACAGGGATGAGGCCGATGGCAAGACATGCCGTTCGA
>CAZVVC010000100.1:0-11223 GCA_964630425.1 uncultured Bifidobacterium sp.
GGAATACCAGCTCGTGATCGAGAGCATGGAGCCGGCGGGCGCCGGCGCGCTGATGGCGCTGCTGGAGGAGCGGCGCCGGACGCTGGCGGCCGAAGGGCTGTTCGAGGCCGCCCGCAAGAAGCCCATCCCGTTCCTGCCCGCGGTGATCGGCGTCGTCACCTCGCCCACCGGCGCGGTGATCCGCGACATCCTGCACCGGCTGCGCGACCGCTTCCCGCGCCACGTGCTGGTGTGGCCGGTGCTGGTGCAGGGGCCGGACGCGGCCGGGCAGGTGGCCGCCGCCATCCACGGTTTCAACGCCATCGAACCGGGCGGCGCGGTACCGCGCCCCGACGTGCTGATCGTGGCGCGCGGCGGCGGCAGCCTGGAGGATCTGTGGGCGTTCAACGAGGAGATCGTGGTGCGCGCCGCCGCGGCGAGCCGCATCCCGCTGATCTCGGCCGTGGGCCACGAGACCGACACCACGCTGATCGACCATGCCTCGGACCGGCGCGCGCCGACGCCCACCGGCGCCGCCGAGATGGCCGTGCCGGTGCGCGAGGACCTGATCGACCGCATCGCCGGGCTGGAGCGGCGCCACCGCCACGGCACCCGCCGGCTGATGGACGAGCGCCGCACCGCGCTGGTCGCGGCCGCGCGCGCGCTGCCCGACCCGGACGCCGTGCTGGCCCTGCGCCGCCAGCGTTTCGACGAGCTGGCCGAGCGGCTGCCCCGCGCGCTGGTCGCCAACACCCAGGCGCACCGCCACATGCTGGCGGACGCGGCGGGCGGGTTGCGCCCGGCGCTGCTGCGCACTCGCGCCGCCGAGGCGAGGCAAGCGCTGGAGAACAAGGCCGCGCGGCTGCCCCGCGCGCTGCTCGCCAATGTGGACGCGCACCGGCACGACCTGGCCCGCGCCCAGGCGGGACTGCGGCCCGCGCCGCTGCGCACCCGCACGGCCGAGCTGGGCCGGGTCGTCGAGGACCGGACGGCGCGCCTTGCCCCGGCGCTCGAGCGCATCCTGCGGCAGAAGGAAACGGCGCTGGCCGCCGCCGCCCGCGTCCTCGACAGCCTCAGCTATCAGAACGTGCTGAAGCGCGGCTATGCGGTGATCCGCGACGCCGAGGACAGGCCGGTGACGCAAAGCCGCGCGGTAGCGCCCGGGGACGTGCTGAGCATCGAGTTCGCCGACGGCCGCGCCACCGTCCTGGCGTCGGACGACGGCCCGCCGCCACGGCCCGCGCCGAAGAAGAAGGCGACGGCCGCCGCACCCCAGGGAGACCTGTTCTGAAACCCGTTCTCGCGGCCGTGCTGGCCCTCGCCGTCACCCTTCCGGCCCGCGCCGAGCTGCGCCTCGACGGTCCCATGACCCAGGGCGGCATGATCGTCGGCCACGCCGCGCCGGGATCGGCCGTCACGCTCGACGGCACGCCGGTGCGCGTCGCGCCCGACGGGCGCTTCGTCTTCGGCTTCGGCCGCGACGCGCCGCCTTCGGCGCGGCTGGAGGTGATCCCGCCCCACGGCGCCGCCGAGCGCCGGGACCTCGCCGTCGCCCCGCGGACCTACGACATCCAGCGCATCGACGGGCTGCCGCCCGCCAAGGTGACGCCCGATCCGGCGCTGGACGCGCGGCTGGCGCGCGAGCGGGCCGCCGTGGCCGCCGCCCGCAAGCACGTCTCGGACGCCATGTTCTGGGCCGAGACGCCGGCCTGGCCGGCGAAGGGGCGGATTTCGGGGGTCTACGGCAGTCAACGTATTCTCAACGGCCAGCCCAGGCAGCCGCATTACGGTGTCGACGTCGCCGGGCCGAAGGGCTCGTCGGTGACGGCGCCGGGTTCGGGCACCGTGACCCTGGCCGAGGCCGACTTCTATTACGAGGGCGGCATCGTCATCATCGATCACGGCTACGGCGTCTCCTCGACCCTGATCCATCTGGAACGGGTCGACGTGAAGGCCGGCGACCAGGTGGTCCAGGGCCAGCAGGTCGGCCTGCTGGGGGCGGCGGGCCGCGCGTCGGGACCGCATGTGGACTGGCGCATGAACTGGAACGGCGTCCGGCTGGACCCGGCGCTGCTCGCGCCGCCGATGCCGCGGCCCTGACCGCCGCGGGCCGGGGACGATTTGCCTATTTTTTCCACTTCGTTGCATATGCTGTTTAATTTGTGTGCAAAATCCGCTGGCGTTTCGTGGCGGCAGCGAAGCGCATATGCAGCACGAACACCGCCCGAAAAATCTTCAACCCATTGTCCTATCTGGATATCTTCAGCATTCCGCAACGCGGCGGCCCCACTTGGCACGCCTCTTGAATAAGGAAGTGCAGAGCGCAGACACGGCTCTAGAAACCAGAACGACGAGCCCCAAAGGGTAAGGAAGGACACAACATGAAGTTCACGAAGGCAATCGCACTGGCCGCACTGGCCGCCGGGTTCATCGCCACCAGCGCGCCCGCCATGGCTGCCGACGCGCCCGAATCCGATTTCACGTTCACCGGCAACATCGCCGTCACCAACAACTATCTGTTCCGCGGCTTCAGCCAGACCAATGGCGACTTCGCCGTGCAGGGCGGCTTCGACCTGGCGCACAAGAGCGGCTTCGCCATCGGCGCCTGGGCGTCCAACGTGGAGTTCCTGGACGAGACGGGCGGCAACTCCAGCTCGATCGAGCTGGACCTCTACGCCAATTTCTCGGGCAAGTTCGGCAACAGCGTCTTCGGCTACGACATCGGCGCCGTCTACTACATGTATCCGGGCGACCCGGCCGGCAGCGACTACGCCTACTGGGAGTTCTGGGGCAAGGTCAACGCCGACTTCGGCTTCGTCACCGTCGGCACCGGCCTGGTCTATTCGCCCGACTTCTTCGGCGGCGCCGGCGACATGATCCACGTCCCGCTCGACATCAGCGTGCCGATCCCGATCGGCAGCAATATCTGGGGCCTGAGCATCAGCGGCCAGCTCGGCTACAACAAATACACCAACACCGGCGTGACCTGGGACGGCGTCCACGACGAATACCTGAACTGGAACATCGGCCTGACCGTATCGATCACCGACTGGTTCGACGTCGACTTCCGCTACCACGACACCGACCTTCCGGGCGGCTTCTGCAAGGCCACGCGCTGCGACGAACAGTTCGCGGTCACCGTCAGCCGGTCGTTCTGAGCCATCCAAGCCAGCCAGCTTCTCTCCCAACTGGGCCCGCGACCGGCAACGGTCCGGGCCCTTTTCTTTCGGGGACGGCCGTTCCCTAATCCTTCTTCGGGACCTTCGGCTCGAATTCGCGCAGCTTGGCGACGAGCTTTTCCTGCAGCACCGGGTTGGCGGCGATGATGTTCTGGTTCTTGCCGCCCTTGCCGTGGAAGCGGTAGGGCATGCCGTCGCGGTTGGTGCACACGCCGCCGGCCTCGCGCAGGATCAGGTCGGCGGCGGCGATGTCCCAGTCGTTCTGAGGCTTCAGGTTGATGCAGGCGTCGTGGTCGCCGCGCGCCACCAGCGCCACCCGGTAGGCGATGGAGTTCACCATGTGGATCTTCACCGGCGGCCAGGGCGTGCGCCAGTGGCGGTCGTCGAACATGGCCCGGTAGCCGATCATCCGCACGTTCCTGAGATCGGCGTGGCGGCTGACGCGGATCGGCGCGCCGTTGCAGAACGCGCCCGCGCCGGCCCGCGCCTCGAAGAACTCGCCGGTCGCCGGGTTGAACACCGCGCCCAGCACCGCCTCGTCGCCGCGGACCAGCGCGGCGCAGATGGTGAAATGGGGCTTGCGCTCGATGAAGGCGCGGGTACCGTCGATGGGATCGACCACCCAGGTGAAGGGCTTGCCCGGCGTGTGCGGCGCCCGTTCGGATTCCTCGGACAGCCAGCCGTCGTCGGGCAGCGATCCGAGCAGCCGCTCGCGCAGCAGGGCGTCGACGGCGAGGTCCGCCTCGGTCACCGGATCGTCGGCCGCCTTCTCCCATTTCCGGGCGCCCTTGTGGAAGTAGTCCATGGCGAGGGCGCCCGCCTCGCGCACGGCGTCCAGCAAGACCTGCCGGCGCCCGCTGAGATCAGCTTCCGGCAATGGTCATCCCGTCTATGCGCAGCGTCGGCGCGTTGATGCCGTATTTGAACACCAGGTCGTCGGCGGGCGTGATCGCCTTGAACATGTCGCGCAGATTGCCGGCGATGGTGAGGCCGGCGACCGGATAGGCCAGCTCGCCCTTCTCGATCCAGAAGCCGGAGGCGCCGCGGCTGTAGTCGCCGGTGACGCCGTTGACGCCCATGCCGATCATCTCGGTGATGTAGAAGCCGTCGTCGATGGCGCCGATCAGGTCCTTCACGCTCGTCTTGCCCGGCTCCATGTAGAAATTGGTCGGGCCGGGCGCGGGCAGGCTGGTGCCGCGGCTGGCATGGCCCGTGGTGGTCAGGCCGAGCTGGCGCGCCGAGGCGCTGTCGAGCAGCCAGGTGGTCAGGCGCCCATCCTCGATGATCGCGCGCCGGCGCGTGGCCACGCCCTCGCCGTCGAACGGCTTGGACCGCTGGCCGCGCGGGCGCAGCGGGTCGTCGATGACGTTGATGCCGGGGGCGAAGAGGATCTCGCCCATGCTGTTCTTGAGGAAGCTGGTGCCGCGGGCGACGGCGCTGCCGGAGATGGCGGCGGTCAGGTGGCCCATCAGCCCGCCGGCGACGCGCGGGTCGTAGACCACGGGCACCCTGGTCGGCTTGACGCTGCGCGCGCCCAGGCGGCGGATGGTCCGCTCGGCGGCCTTGCGGCCGATCTCGGCGGGATCGCCCAGGTCCGAGCGGTGCCGCGCGCTCTCGTATTCGTAGTCGCGCTCCATGCCGGTGCCCTCGCCCGCCAGGACGGACACGCCCAGGGCGAAGCTGGTATTCTCGTACCCGCCGGCGAAGCCGTGCGAGGTGGCCAGCGCGATGCGCCCGCGGCTCCAGCTCGCGCTGGCGCCCTCCGAATTGGTGATGCCGGGCACGGCGCGCGCCGCGTCCTCGGTGGCGCGGGCCTGCTCGATCAGCTCCTCGGCGCCGGGCTCGGTGTCGTCGATCATGTCCAGGTCGTCCGGCCAGTCCCTGGCGAGCAGCGCCTGGTCGGCGAGGCCGGCGAACGGGTCCTCGGTGGCGTAGCGCGCCATGTCGACGGCGCGCTGTGCCAGCAGCCCGAGCGCGACGGGCGCGGTGTCGCTGCCCGAGACGACCGCCTGCTTGCGGCCGATCAGCACCCGCAGGCCCACGTCGCGCCCCTCGGACCGCTCCAGGTCCTCCATCTGGCCGAGCCGGCACGAGACGCCGAGCGAGGCGTTCTCCAGCAGCACGGCGTCCGCCGCCTCGGCTCCCGCGCGCCGGGCGAGGTCGAGCAGCGTGGCCAGAATGTCGAGGGATGGCCCGGTGCGGGTCATGACGTCTCCTGCGTTCGGTTGTCGGCGCACACTATAGAGTGCTTTCGCGCGGCGTGAATATGCTTACCGAGGGCGGCGGCGCGGGCGCTCGGACCCCGCAGTTCCAATCTGCGCCAGGCGCCACCGTGACGATGGCGCGGCATATAGACTCTGGTGTAAACTGGCGGTAACAAAATCGAACCATGTCCCACCGCGCGAACCGTAAATGGCTCAAAGAGACGCCGAGGCAACACGCAAGAACATCCTTCAGGCCGTCGGCCGGGTGCTTTCCCGGGACGGCTTCACCGGGCTTGGCGTCAACGCCATCGCCAAGGAAGCGGGGATCGGCAAGCCGCTGATCTACCGCTATTTCGGCGGCCTGGCGCCGCTGCTGGAGGAGTTCGGCAAGGACGCCCATTTCTGGCTGGCCGTGGCCGACATCTCGGCCGAGGCCAAGGAGGAGACCGGCGGCCGGCAGGTGAACGACTATGCCGAGCTGGTGCGCCTCGCCATCACCTGCTACACGCGCATCCTGCGCCGCCGGCCGATGATGCAGGAGATCATGGCCTCGGAGCTGACCGCGCCGCCCGAGCTGATCGAGCCGCTGGCCCGCGCGCGCCGGGGCGCGGCGCGCGTCTCCACCGGCAAGTTCATGCACGGCGTCGAGCCGCCCAGCGACATCGACGCCGACGCGGTCTATGCCATCCTGCTGGCGGGCTTCCAGCACCTGGTGCTGCGCTCGCGCGTCGCCGAGGATTTCTGGGGCGTGCCGCTGCGGTCCGACGAGGACTGGGCGCGGCTGGAGAAGGCGTTCGGCCTGATCGTGCACAGCGTCTTCGACGCCGCCGGCAAGGCCGAGGCGAAATCCGCCTGAGCCGGAACGGCGAGGCCGTTCACAGACCGCCGGCTTCCTGCTAAACCCGCGCCATGAGCCCGCCGATCCTCGCCCTGAAGAATGCCGGCCTGACCTTCGGCAGCACGCCGCTGTTCAGCGGCGTCGAGCTGTCCGTCTCGCCCGGCGACAAGATCTGCCTCGTCGGCCGCAACGGCAGCGGCAAGTCCACGCTGCTGAAGGCGCTGGCCGGGCTGATCGAGGTGGACGAGGGCGAGCGCTTCGTGCAGCCCGGCACCCGCATCGCCTATCTGCACCAGGACCCGCAGCCCGATCCGGGCCTGTCGGTCACGGACTACGTCTCGGACGGGCTGGACGAGACGGTGCGCGAGCAGCGCATGTACCGGGTGCGCGATCTGATCGGCACGCTGGGCCTCGATCCCGAGGCGGCGGTGGGCACCCTGTCGGGCGGCGCGCTCAGGAAGGCGGCCATCGCCCGCGTCTTCGTGGGCGACCCGGACGTGCTGCTGCTCGACGAGCCGACCAACCACCTGGACATCGCCACCACCCTGTGGCTGGAGAAGACCCTGGCCGCCACCCAGACGGCGCTGGTGCTGATCAGCCACGACAGGGCGTTCCTGCGCGCGGTGAGCCGGCGCACCTTCTGGCTGGACCGGGGCGCCATGCGGGTGCTGGAGAAGGGCTACGCCGGCTTCGAGGAATGGTCCGAGGCGATCTTCGCCGAGGAGGAGGCCGCCCGGAACCGGCTGGAGAAGAAGCTGGAGGAGGAGACCGAGTGGCTGCACAAGGGCGTGACCGCCCGCCGCCGCCGCAACCAGGGCCGCCTGCGCGAGCTGATGAACCTGCGCGCCAGGCGGCAGAAGCAGCTGAAGCAGCCGGACAGGATCGAGATCGACCTGACCGACGGCCCGCCCGCCGGCCGCCGCATCGCGGAGGCGCGGGGCATCACCAAATCCTATGGCGGCCGCGTCGTCATCGACGGCCTGACCACCCGGATCATGCGCGGCGACCGGGTCGGCATCGTCGGCCCCAACGGCGCGGGCAAGACCACGCTGATCAAGCTGCTGACCGGCGAGCTGAAGCCCGACAGCGGCTCGATCAAGCTGGGCACCAACCTGGAGATCGCCTATTTCGACCAGACGCGCACGAAGCTCGATCCCAAGCGCAGCCTGTGGGAGACGCTGACCGACAAGAAGATCGGCGGCGGCGGCGATTCGGTGAACGTGCAGGGGCGGATGCGCCACGTGGTCGCCTATCTGAAGGACTTTCTGTTCGATCCCGGGCAGGCCAGGCAGCCGGTGGGCGCGCTGTCGGGCGGCGAGAAGAACCGGCTGCTGCTGGCCAAGCTGTTCACCCGGGAATCCAACGTCCTCGTCCTCGACGAGCCGACCAACGACCTGGACATGGACATGCTGGACGTGCTCGAGGACACCATCGCCGGCTATGGGGGCACGGTGCTGCTGGTGAGCCACGACCGCGACTTCCTCGACCGCATGGTGACCAGCATCATCAGCTTCGACCCGGACGGCAAGGTGCGCGAATATGCCGGCGGCTATTCGGACATGCTGGCCCAGCGCGGCGGCGCGCAGGCCGTCATGGCCGCCCTGCCGCAGCCCGAACCCGGCAGGCCGAAGCCCGCCGAGCCGCCGAAAGCCGCGCCGCCGAAGGCGCGCATGACCTTCAAGGACCGGCACGAGCTGGAGAAGCTGCCCGGCGAGATCGCGGCGCTGGAGCGGGACATCGCCCGCATCGGAACCCAGCTCGCCGATCCCGCCGCGCTCGACGCCGAGGGCATCGCCAGGCTGGCCAGGCTGCTGGAAACCGCGCAAAAATTGCTGGACCGCAAGCAGGACCGCTGGCTGGAGCTGGAGATGATGCGCGAGGACGTGGAGGGCGCCGCGTGACGCCGCGGCCCATGCCGCCGGGCGGCATGATCGCCCGCTTCGAGGCGGATGACGGCGCCGCGCTGCGCTATGCCCTGTGGAACCGAGACGGCGCGCGCGGCACGGTGATCCTGCAGGGCGGCTTCACCGAGTTCATCGAGAAGCATTTCGAGAGCACCCAGGACCTGCTGGACCGGGGCTTCGCCGTCGCCGCCATGGACTGGCGCAGCCAGGGCCTGTCGCAGCGGATGCTGGCCAACCCCCAGAAGATCCACGCGGTGAGCTTCGGGCGCTATGCCGCCGACCTCGCCGAATTCCACGGCCGCGTCGTCGCCCCCGCGCTCCCCGGCCCCCATTTCCTGCTCGCCCATTCCATGGGCGGCCACATCGCCCTGCGCTATCTGCACGCCCGCCCGCCCGCCATCCGCGCGGCGGTCCTGTCGGCGCCCATGATCGACATCGCCCTGCCCGAAAGGCTGCGCTGGCTGATCGCCGCCGTCGTCGGGGCCGGCGTCGGGCTGGGCCTGGGCGAAGCCTATGCGCCCGGCAGCAGGGATTACGGCCCCTGGAAGCAGGTGTTCGAGGGCAATGCGCTGACCTCCGACCCCGTCCGCTTCGCCGAGACCCATGCCTTCATCGCCGCCGATCCGCGCCTGGCCTCGGGCGGCGGCACCTTCGGCTGGCTGAAGGCGGCGCTGGCGTCGGTGAAGCTGCTGGCCGACAAGGACTATCTGGCGGGCTTCGCCACGCCGATCTGCCTCGTCCAGGCGGGCGACGACAAGGTCGTCTCGAACGCGGCGCAGGACCGTTTCGCCGCCGCCGTGCCGTGCTGCGAGCTGCACCGGATCGACGGCGCGCGCCATGAACTGCTAAAAGAGCGTGACGCGCTGCGCGACCGGTTCTGGCAACTCTTCGACGGGTTCATCGCGCGGCACGCCTGACGGGGCTTTAGGAGCGGCGCGCGTGGAAAGCCTGGAAAGTCAATTCGCGGTCGTCGCGCTGGCGATGGTCGGCATGGGCATCGGCGGCTGGATCGGCATCGGCGCCGCCATGCTGCTGTTCAAGGGCAGGTTCAAGGTGGCGGCCGCCGCCGTGTTCGCCATCGGCGGCATCGCGGCCGCGGTGGCCCTGAGCCCTCTCGTCATGCCGACGCCCTGGGCCGAGCAGGCGCTCGCCCGGGCCGAAGAGCACGATCCGGTCATCCAGCTCGCCCTGCGCGAGGACCCCGCGCAGCACGGCCAGTTCCTGCGCCAGCTGCGCGAGGCGCAGCAGCGCGGCGGCGAGGCCGGGGTGGCGAAGGAAATGCGCCATATCGCCTTCGAGGTCATGTCCGTGCACGGCACCCGCCTGATCCCCGACGCGTCCGATCAGGCAGTGGACGACTACGTCTCGGCCAACGCCGACTATTTCGCCGCGATCCACGAGACCGACCCGGAGATGTGCTACGTCTATCTCGCCGAAGCCAGCCACGGCAGCGACTACGGCATGTCGCCCGAGCTGTACCGGCGCATGTTCGACGCCATGACGGCGATCGTCACCTCGGCGACCCGCGACCCGCACCCCATGACGGAAAGCGAGCGCGCCGCCGCCAGCCGGGACTTCACCGCGCTGTGGACCGGCATCACCGAAGGCCCCGGCGCCGAGGCGCTGTACATGGGCGATTTCGACGACGAACCGGCGACGACCCCCGAACAGCGCAAGGGCCTGTGCCTGTTCTTCCACCGCTTCTACCAGCAGGCCGCCGCGCTGGACCGCCCGCTCCGCGCCCACGTCATCAAGGCGTTCTACGAATAGCGGGACGCGGCGCCGCGCCGGGAAAGCTGATCCTGCCTTCGCGAGGCACTCCCAGCCCCGCTCATGTCGAGTGATTTGGCGCACAGCGCCAAATCGTATCGAGACACGGGCGAACGATGATGCGCGTCTCGATACACCCGGCCTGCGGCCGGATACTCGACGAGAGCGGCAAGGGAGCGGCCCCCTGGGTTGCCGAGATTCAGGGCGAGGGCCGATCGGACTGGATCGTTGTCAGGGCCGCTGTCGACGCGGCGCGCGCCCTCGCCTCAGCCGTCACCTCAGTATCTCGCCCTGACGGTGAAGAGGATGTTCCTCGGATCGCCGTAGTAGTTTCCGCCGATGGTAGAGTACACGTCCCGGTAATATCGCTTGTCGAAGATGTTGTTCACGTTCAGGGACACCGACCAGTGCTCGCTCGGCCGGTACTCGAGCATGGCGCTCCATGTCATGTAGCCGGGTTCCTTGAAGTGGAAGCCCGGCCGGGATACGCCATCCAGCGTGCGCGCGGTCCCGCTGACGTAGTAGGCGCTCTGGACGTGCGCGCCCCAGCCGAACTTGAACTTGCTCAGAGCGCCGGGAAGCTGATGGGTGCTCCACAGCTTGAACAGGTGCTTCGGCGTTATCGTGCTGATCGGCGCGTTGGTGTTCTTGTTCTCGTTGTCGTTGTAGGTGTAGCCCGCGAACAGGTTCCAGCCCGGCAGCGGCTCGCCCGTGACTTCGAGGTCGATGCCCTTGCTGACCTTGTCCCCGTCCTGGCTGTAGCAGCAGCCGGTCCCCACGCCTCCGTCGTAGAGTAGGATGCCTTCCTTCTTGTGCTCGATCCTGTATAGCGCGAGCGCGCCGTTGAGGCGTCCATCGAGCAGTTCGGCCTTTACCCCGATCTCGTAGTTCGTGCCGGTCATGGGATCGAGCGGTGCGCCCGACGGATCCACGAGGTTGGATTGCGACCGGAATATTTCCGATACGCTTGCATATACCGAGACGTTCTCGCCGACCTTCCATGTCAAACCGTAGAAGGGCGTTACGACACCGCTTTCCCTTGTTCTCGTGACTCGCTGAAGCGTTATCGGCCCATCGGTCCCCGGGCGCGTTTCCCGGATGGCCAAGCCTTTGAAATTGCTCAGTCGAAACCCGGCGATCAGGTTGAGCGTGCGGGTCAGCGACAGATTGACGCGCCCGTAAAATCCGAACTGTTTGTCCCATCTCGAGGGTTGATTGACGGATCGATCAATCGTCAGCGCCGATAGAGGCGTTAATAGGGATCGATCGAAATCGAAGACATCCAATGGCGCGATGCTGGAACTGTTATAGTCCACTTGGCTCCAATCATCGAATGACCGGTCATTTTT
>CAZVVC010000101.1:0-11208 GCA_964630425.1 uncultured Bifidobacterium sp.
GCCCCCCTTCCCCTCAATCAAACCTTCCAAACGAATACTCAGACAGGCTCCTAGCCGGCCTCGGGGCCGTTCATCAGCCGGTCGAGTTCGGCCCGGCCGCGGGCGACGCGGCTGCGGATGGTGCCGATGGGACAGCCGCAGATCTCGGCCGCCTCCTGATAGGAAAGTCCGCTGGCGCCGACCAGCACCACCGCCTCGCGCCAGGCCTCGGGAAGCTGCATCAGCGCGCGCTGGAGATCGTCGAGGATCAGCCTGCGGTCCTGCGACGCGGGCGTCGATATCATCTGGTCGACCGCGCTCTCGGTCGTCTCCATGGTGGACGAGAGACGCCGGCGGTCGCTCAGGAAGGCGTTGCGGAGGATGACGAAGGTCCAGGCGCGAAAGCTGGTGCCCGCCCGGAACCGCGCGCGCGCCGCCCACGCTTTCATGAGGGTTTCCTGCGCGAGGTCGTCCGCCTTGTCGCGCGATCCGCTCAGGCTGCGGCCGAACGCGCGCAGCGACGGCAGCACGGCCTCGAGTTCGCGGGCGAACGCCTCGTCTGAAAGGGTCTCTGCGGCGGCCGGTTCTTTTTCGTCGGTCAATGGTGGCGCTCGGCTCGGGAGAAGACTGTCCTGATAACGGCAGGGGCGGGAAATTGTTCTCGTGAAGGACGGTCAGCCCGCATTCGGCTCCATCATGCCGTGCACCTTCAGCGCGAGCTGCTCCAGGGTGAACGGCTTGCCGATCAGGTTCACGCCCGGATCGACGATGCCGTTGTGAACGACCGCGTTGCGCGTGTAGCCGGTGGTGAACAGGACCTTCAGGCCGGGCCGCTTCTCGATCGCCATGTCGGCCAGCTTGCGGCCGTTGACGTCGGGCATGACGATGTCGGTGAACAGCCGCTGCACGTCCGGATATTCGTCGAGCAGCGTGATCGCGCGCGCCGCGCCGTCGGCGTGGATGACGGGATAGCCCGCGTCGCGCAGCGCCTCGACCGTCATGCGCCGCACCCGGTCGTCGTCCTCCACCACCAGGATGACCTGCTGGGGAGTGCCCCGCGGCAATTCGCCCTTCGCCTTGACGTGGGAAGGGACCGGCGACGGCCCGTAGGCGCGCGGCAGATAGAGCTTCACGGTCGTGCCCGATCCCATCTCGGAATAGATCTTCACGTGGCCGCCCGACTGGTAGACGAAGCCGTGCACCTGCGACAGGCCCAGCCCGGTGCCCTTGCCCGTCTCCTTGGTGGTGAAGAACGGATCGAACGCCTTGGCGGCGATGTCGGGCGGCATGCCGCTGCCGGTATCGGTGATCGCCAGCATCACGTACTGGCCGGCCGGCACGCCCACATGGGCGGCGGCGTACATGTCGTCCAGATGGGCGTTCGCGGTCTCGATGGTGAGCTTGCCGCCATCGGGCATGGCGTCGCGCGCGTTGACGGCGAGGTTGAGGATGGCGGCCTCGAGCTGGCTGGGGTCCACATTGATGGTCCACAGGCCGCCCGCCAGCACCGTCTCGATCCGCACCGTCTCGCCCAGCGTACGGTTGAGCATCTCCGACAGGCTGGCGACCAGCCGGTTGATTTCCAGCGGCTCGGGCTGAAGCGCCTGCTTGCGCGCGAACGCCAGCAGGCGATGCGTGAGCGTCGTCGCGCGTTCGGCTCCTTCCATGGCCTGCGCCGCATAGCGCCCCACATCCGTCTCGCCCCGCGCCAGACGCCGGGACAGCAGGTTGAGGTTGCCGATCACCACCGCCAGCATGTTGTTGAAGTCGTGGGCCGGCCCGCCCGTGAGCTGGCCGATGGCCTCCATCTTCTGGGACTGGCGAAGCTGCTCCTCGACGCTGGCCCGGTTGCGCGCCTCCTCGGTCAGGCGGTTGTTGGCGACGCGCAGCTCGTTGCGCGCGCGCACCAGGCCCGCGTTCCGGCGGAACGCATCGTAGATGGCGTAGGCGGCGAGCAGCACCACCGCGGCGATGGCGGCGAGGATGCTGAACTCCATCCTGTCGACGATCCGCCGGTTTTCGTCCTTCAATGCCGCAAGATGGAGATCCTGCTGGATGCGAAGGCCGCGCACGATGGTTCTCGCCCGGTCCATCAGCATCTTGCCCTCGCCGTCCCGGACGAGGGCAAGGGCTTCCCCCGCCCTGCCGGCGCGGCGCAGCCCGACGCTTCGCTCGATGATCTCGACGCGGCGGTCGGTGACCTTCTCGAGTTCGTCGAGCGCCGCCAGCCGTTTCGGGTCGTCCTTCATCACCCGGCGCAGATAGGCGAGCCGGTCGTCGATGCCGGGCGACGCGGCGGCGTATGGCTCCAGATAGCTTTCCTCGCCGGTGAGCAGGTAACCGCGCTGTCCCGTCTCGGCGTCCTGCAACGAGGAAAGCAACTGCCACAGCCCGCTCTCGACCTCCAGCGCCTGACGCACCTGGTCGTTCATGTCCTCTTCGGCGCGCACCAGCGCCCCCGTGGCGACCACCACGAGGACGAGCATCAGGAAGCCGACGAGAAGCGGAAAGATGCTCCTCATCTACCGGCTGCCCGGTGAAGCCGCGACCTGGGCCACGTATCTCCCTTCCCCCAAAGGCGGACTCTCCGGCCCGCCGCGCGATTTTCGCGACAATGCTATCCCATTCAACAGCGCGATGACACCGGGCCGACGTCAGTGAGGCCGGCGTCCTCCCGTCGACGGGGGCAGGTGCGCCATCACCCAGTCGTCGAACGCCTCGCGCTCCAGTGTCTCGGCGCGTTCGAGGAACTCCCATACCTGGGGAATCGTCGCGGCCCTCGACGCTTGCCCGCCATCCGCCGCGGGAAATCCCAGCAGCACCTGCCCGGTGCCGTCGTGACGGACGGAAATGGAGCACCAGTCGCCTTCGTAACGGGTGTGTTGCCTTCCCGAATGCTTCCTGACCTTCATGAGGTTCGCCTGAACCGCGGGGTCGCCATGTCGCCGCCCCTTTGAACCCCAACATGGCGGGCGGCGAAAAGTTCCCTCAGATGGAACCGCCCCCGTCGAGCACGACCAGGCTGCCGGTCATGAACGGATTGACCATGCAGGCGAGGATCTGCAGCGCCACGTCGTCGGCCTGGCCGATCCTGCCGACCGGCAGGCCGCGCGCGATCTGCTCCATGCGCTCGGCCTTGCGCTCCGGCGCCATCCTGTCCCAGAGCGGCGTATCGGCCGCGCCCGGGATCACGGTGTTGACGCGGACCGGCGCCAGGTCCTGCGCCAGGCCGCGCGAGAGGGCGTTGACCGCCGCTCCGATGGCCGACAGCACCGCCATGCCCCTGGGCGGCTTGAGCGCGGCCGCGCCCGTCACCAGGGTCAGCGACCCCTGCGGACCGAACTTGGCGTTCCGGGCGACGTGGACCACGCTCCAGAACCGGGCGGCGGCCTGTTCGTGCATGTGGGCCAGCGACATGGGCCCCGGCGGCGGCAGCTCGCCCGCCGACAGCACGATGTGATCCACCGTTCCCTGCGCCGCCAGCATGGCGGCGATGGCATCGCCGTCGCGCACGTCGAGGACGGCGATCCGGCACCGATGGCCGATGCGGGACGCGGCGGCTCGCAGCCTGTCCTCCGAGCGCGAGGCGATGGTGACACGCGCCCCTTGCGCGGCGGCGCGCGCGGCGGTCGCCTCGCCGAAGCCCGAGCTGCCGCCGATGACGAGAACGCGGGCGCCGTCCAGCGAAACCGCGGCCACGGCGCGGCGCCTACGCCGCCTTGGTGAAGGTCAGCTGCAGCTCCAGCAGGCCCATCATGATGCCGGGCTGATGGCGGAAGGTGTTGCCCTCGCCGTATTCCAGGCTGTCGATGCGGTCGAGCAGCCGGTCCCAGGCGATCTGCTGCTCGAGGCGCGAAATGCCGGCGCCGGGGCAGATGCGCGGGCCCTGCGAGAAGGTCAGGTGGCGGCCCACGCCCTTGCGGTCGAGCATGACATCGTGCGGGCACTCGAACTCGTCGGGGTCCAAATTGCCGGCCGCCCAGCGCATGTGGAGGATCGAGCCTTTGGGCACCTTCACGCCCTGGAACTCCTCGTCCTGGATGGTGTAGCGGGTCGACAGGCCCTGGGTCGGCGCGCGCAGGCGCATGCCTTCCTCGGTGAAGGCGCGCAGCTTGGAGCGGTCGGCCTTGACGGTCCGGAACAGTTCCGGGTCCTCGCAGAAAAGCTGGGCCTGCTCGGCGATGGCGTATTGGGTGGTCTCCAGGCCGCCGATCAGCATGGCGTAGACGACGCCGTTGATCTCCACGTCGGTGAGCTTGCGGTCGAGCGCCTTGTAGTGCACCTGGGTCAGGAACGAGATCATGTCGTCCTGCGGGTTCCTGCGCTTCTCGACGACCCAGTCGGCCACGTATTCCTTGAAGCCGTCGAGGATCCTGAACTGCTCGGCGGTCTCCTCGGGGGTCAGCAGGTTGCGGTGGCCGCGGCCGTAGACGAAGGCGGCGACCTGCGCCGTGCCCCAGGTTTCCAGCTTCTTCAGGTCCGACTGCGGAAAGCCGAGGACCGCGGCCATGACCTTCTGCGGCAGCGGCCGCGCGAATTCATTGACGAAATCCACCTTGCCGTTGTCGATCCAGTTGTCGATCAGCTCGTCGGCGAAGCGGGTGATCATCGCCGTGTTGCGCGTCGCGCCGGGGCCGACCCACGGATCGGTCAGCTCCTGACGATGCGCGCGCCACAGCTCGACGGTCGGCCGCAGGCTGAGGATCGATTCCTGCATGGCGTTGAGCGGCGCATAGGTGCCGTCGGCCTGGGGCTTGGGCTTGTCGGACAGGAACGCGGGGAAGCGCACCGGATCCTTCACCACCAGCGAGATGTCCTCGTATTTGGTGAGGATGAAGCCGTCATGCTCGGGCGTGGTGCCCTCGCCCGGAATCCGGTGGACCGGCGCCTCGCGGTGCAGGATCGGATAGGCCTCGTACCAATGCTCCTGCGCGCCCGGCGAGAACAGGTCCACGTCCCGGAGGGACACCGGACATTTCATGTGGTTCGGCTCAGTGCGCGGCGTGGTCCGTGCCATCGTCATTCTCCCGTTTCAAGGCCCGTGGCGGCCATTCGGCCTTGCCACAGTCATGCTTGCAGGTGAACAGGAAAGCAAGGAATTTGCAATGACGGAGTGGCTCCTTCACGCAAGGCGGAAATATCGCCGGAAGGGTTGATCCGGATTGAGATGATATCCAGATATGATATCATCTCAACAATGAACCGAAGCCAGCGCCGGACATTGCAACGCATTTTCGGCGAACCGACGCCGGCGGATATCAGGTGGCAGGAGATCGAGGCGTTGTTGAAGGCCGTCGGCGCGGAGATCAGCGAGGGCGCCAGAAGCCGGATCAGGGTGGCCCTCAACGGGGTGCGCGCCGTGTTCCATCGTCCTCATCCGGCCCCCGAGACGAAACGAGGCGCGGTGCGGGCAGTGCGCGATTTTCTCGCCGCCGCCGGTATCGGGCCGGACGAGGAATAGGAGATGCTTGAATACAAGGGCTATGTCGGCACCGTGGAAGCGGACGACGGCGCGTTCGCGGGCCGGATCATCGGGTTGCGCGACGTGATCACCTTCGAGGGCAGCACCTTCGCGGAAGTCGAACAGGCCTTCCGCGACAGCATCGATGACTACCTCGCCTTTTGCGCCGAACGTGGCGAGCAACCGGACAAGGCCTACAGCGGCAAGATTCCCCTGCGGATCGATCCGGAACTGCATAGACGCGCGGCCGCCCGCGCACAGGCGGAAGGCGTGAGCCTCAATCAATGGATCGCGCGGCGGATCGAGTCACCGGCCTGATCGGCGCCGGCATCTGGCCGGTCGCCTCCGTGATCAGGCCGCCAGCGGAAGCTTGCGCGCCAGCGGGTATCCGCCGGCATCGTAGAGACGGCGGATGTCGGCCTTCTCGTAGCGCTGGTCGTCGGCCTCCAGCGTGATCGCCGAGTACCCGGCGCCTCTCTCGACGGCGAATTGCACGGCGGCGGCGGCCGAGGGGAAACGCTTGTAGACGAGCCGCTTGCCGCCCGCGCCGATGCCGCGCAGGAACAGTTCGGCCGGAATGGCATAGTCGAAGTCTTTCATCGTCCTGTCCTAGTTGCGCGGGTGCACGGCCTCGCCGCGCAGATTCTCGAAGCAGTCCATGCTCGCGACCGTGTGCCACATCAGCCCCGCCAGCCAGGTCCGCGTCGCCACCGAGGCGGCCGGCCGGTTCAGGCCGTTCCACGATTTCATGACGGTATGATGCACCAGCGCATACGCCAGATTGGGTTCGTCGGTATAGGACGAGGCCCAGGCATGCAGCTCGGGCTCCATAAGGAAAATCTCTTCGCGTCTGCGGGACGCTTCCATGATCATGACAGGCTTTCTGTGACTGACGGGATGGGGCGTGAAAGGGCGATCCGCCCTCGACGCGGTATCATTCAGATGGGCCGGAATGCATGAAAGACAATATCCGATAAAATCATTTCATGCACGGCGGTAGAGGTCGGAAAATAAATTCAATAATATGTTGCATATTGAGAAAATATATTGCAATGATCGCATATCAAATTCGTATTGGTACAGCCAATCTGGCCCCTCCCAGCAATGTGCAGGCGCCATCTCTGACTCCCTCCACATCGAAAATTTGGTTCGGCCGGAAGCGTTCCGACCGATGATTCCATTCTACAAGGAACTTGCTATGACCAATGGAACCGTGAAGTGGTTCAACGCCCAGAAGGGCTTCGGATTCATCCAGCCCGACAACGGCGGCAACGACGTGTTCGTGCACATTTCCGCCGTCGAGCGGGCCGGCCACACGAGCCTCAACGAAGGCCAGAAGCTCAGCTTCGAGCTGGAACAGGATCGCAGGACCGGCAAGTCGTCGGCCTGCAATCTGCAGATCGGCTGATCTGCCGCCCCTCGCGTGAGCGTGCTCCGCAGGGATGAAAGGCGGTCCGGAAGGGCCGCCTTTTTCGTTATGAGGCCTCGTCCTTCACGGACCGAGAGAGCGGCGATACGCGATATCCGCGCCTTTTCGCGGTTGCGTATGATATATTCCAGTGGACCATCACCGTTGTTTTGACTAATCCATTGGATTACATATATCCATGACGCGAAACGCGCCGCTCACGGTTGTCGAAACACCGGAATTCATCGCCGCGAGCCGCAAGTTGCTGACCGATGACGAACGTCAGCTCCTGATCGACTATCTCGCCGGCAATCCGCTGGCCGGGAGCGTGATCCAAGGCACCGGCGGCGTTCGCAAGTTGCGGTGGGGCCTGGAAGGACGGGGCAAGCGAGGCGGCGCCCGGATCATCTATTTCTATCACGATCATGGCATGCCGTTGTTCGTACTGACGGCGTTCGCGAAAAACCAGCGATCCGATTTGAGCGCGAACGATCGGAACTCATTGAAGAAACTGACCGCGCTGCTCGTTGGCGTGTTTGCAAGGAGAACACAGTGAAGGCGGCGAACAGTATCCGGCGGGGCCTGGAGCAGGCGCTCGCCTATGCGCAAGGCGGCGCCGATCCGGCTTCGTACCATGTCCACGTCCCGGCACGCGTCGACGTGAAGGCGATCCGCGCCGCGCTTGGCATGACCCAGCAGGAATTCGCCGGCCGCTTCGGATTCAGCGTCAATACGCTGCGTCACTGGGAGCAGGGCAAGCGACAGCCCGAGGGTGCGACACGCGCCTATCTTCTCGTGATCGAACGCGACCCGGACGCCGTCCAGAACGCCTTGCGTGCTGCTTAGGTGTCCTCCCATGGGTCGAGCGACAGCAGATCGGTGACGCCGCCGATGGCGGCGATGTTGTGGGCGGCCACGCGCTCCACGGCGAAACGGGTCAGGTAGTGGGGGCCGCCCGCTTTCGGGCCGGTGCCGGACAGGCCCTCGCCGCCGAAGGGCTGGGTGCCGACCACGGCGCCGATCTGGTCGCGGTTGACGTAGATGTTGCCCACCTTCATGCGCGCCGTGATCCGGTCGATCACCGACGGCAGCCGCGTGTGCAGCGACAGGGTGAGGCCGAAGCCCGCGCCGTTGACGAGGTCACACAGCGCATCGAGCGCCGGCCCTTCATAGGGCGCCAGGTGCAGCACCGGGCCGAACACCTCCCGTTCCGGCATCCCGGGCGCCGGGAAGGTGATCAGGTGCGGTTGCAGGAAGACGCCGCTTCCCGGCAGGCCGCCCGCCGCGAACACGCGGGCGCCGCGCCCGCGCATCTCCTCCACATAGGCGGCAAGGCCATCGCGGGATGTCTCGTCGATGATCGGGCCGATGTCGGTGGCCGCGTCCAAGGGATCGCCCAGCGTCAGCTCGGCCATGGCGTCCTGGAGCAGGACGGCGAACGCCTCGAACACGTCCCGCTGCACGAAGACGACGCGGGCCGCCGAGCAGCGCTGGCCGGCGCTGTCGAAGGCCGAGCGGACGGCGTCGGCCACGGCGCGCTCCAGCAGCGCGCTCGAATCCACGATCATGGCGTTGATGCCGCCGGTCTCGGCGATGAACGCCGCCGTGGCGCCGCCGCGCGCGGCCAATGTGCGCTGGATGGAATCGGCGGTCGCGTTCGAGCCGGTGAAGGCGACCCCGGACACGCGCGGATCGGCGACCAGCGCACCGCCCACCTCGCCGCCGCCGCCGGGCAGGAAGTGCAGCACGTCGCCGGGCACGCCCGCCTCGTGCAGCAGGCGGATGGCGGCGAAGCCGGTCAGCGGCGTGGGACCGGCGGGCTTGGCGCAGACCGCGTTGCCCGCGGCCAGCGCGGCGGCCACCTGGCCGGTGAAGATGGCGAGCGGGAAGTTCCACGGGCTGATGCAGGCGAAGACGCCGCGCCCGTGCAGCCGCAGCTCGTTGCGCTCGCCGGCCGGCCCCGGCAGCACCAGCGGTCCGCCGAACCGGCGGCGGGCCTGCGCCGCGTAGTAGCGCAGGAAGTCGGTCGCCTCCCGCAGCTCGGCCAGCGCGTTGGGCACGGTCTTGCCGCCCTCGCGCACGCACAGCGCCATCAGCAGCGCCCGGTCGCGCTCGTAGAGATCGGCGGCGCGCTCGAGGATATCCGCCCGCGCCGCGCCGCCCAGCGCGTCCCAGCGGTCCGCCGCGGGAGCGGCCAGCGACAGGGCGCGGTCCACGTCGCCGGCGCCGGCATTGGCGATTGAACCCACCAGCCTGGAGCGGTCCGCCGGTTCCCTGATCCCGGCCGCCTCCCCGGTGACCGGTCTGCCGCCGACCAGCGCATGGCCGTGCAGCGGCCCGGCCAGCGCGGCCGCCATCTCGCGCCTGATCGCGGCGTCGAACGGCGGCTCGGCGACGATCAGGCCGCGCGAATTGCGCCGCTCGGGCCGGTAGAGATCGGGCGGCCGGCGCACCGAGGGATGGGGCTTCGACGTGAGCGCCGCCAGCCGCTCCACCGGATCGGCGATCACCGCCTCGACCGGCACCGCGTCGTCGGCCAGCCGGTTGACGAAGGAGGTGTTGGCGCCGTTCTCCAGCAGCCGGCGCACCAGATAGGGCAGCAGCGTCTCGTGGCTGCCCACGGGCGCATAGATCCGGCAGCAAACGCCCAGCGTCTTCATGGCCTGCTCGTGCAGCGCGTCGCCCATGCCGAACAGCCGCTGGAACTCGAAGTCCCGGCGCCCGCCCGCCATGGCATGGACGGCGGCCACCGTGTGCGCGTTGTGGGTAGCGAATTGCGGCACGATGGCCGGCTCGGCCAGCATCCGCCGGGCGCAGGCCAGGTAGGAGACGTCCGTCGCGCCCTTGCGGGTGAAGACGGGAAACTCGTCGAGGCCGAGCTGCTGCGCGAGCTTGATCTCGCTGTCCCAGTAGGCGCCCTTCACCAGCCGCACAGGCCAGCGCCGGCCCGTATCCCGGCCCTTCGCCGCCAGCCAGTCCAGCACGGCCATGGCGCGCTTCCCGTAGGCCTGCACGGCAAGGCCCAGGCCGTTCCAACCCGCCAGTGCCGGCGTATCCGCCACCGCCTCGATGGCCTCCAGCGACAGCTCCAGCCGCGCGGCCTCCTCGGCATCCACCGTCAGCAGCACGCCGGCGTCGCGGGCCGCCACGGCAAGATCGCGCAGCAGGGGCACCAGCTCGGCCAGCACGCGGCCGCGCTGGCCCGGCTCGTAGCGCGGATGCAGCGCCGACAGCTTGACCGAGACACCCGGCGCGGTCAGCGGATCGAACGGGCCGGCGCCCTGTCCGACCGCGCGGATCGAGTCCAGGTAGCGGGCGAAGTAATCGCGGGCCTGTCCGGCGGTCATCGCCGCCTCGCCCAGCATGTCGAAGGAGAAGCGGTAGCCGCGCCAGCCGGCGGCCGCCTTCAGCGCCTTCCCAATGGTCTCGCCCATGACGAACTTGCCGGCGAGCAGCAGCATGGCCTGGCGGATCGCCGCGCGGACCACCGGCTCGCCCATCCGGCCGACGAGGCGCGGCAGCACGCCGTCGGCGTCGTCCGCCATGCGCAGGATGCGCGCGCCCAGCACGAGGCCGTAGGTGGACGCATTGACGAACAGGGAATCCGATTCGCCCAGATGCGCCTGCCACCGGGCCGAGCCGATGCGGCTTTCGATCAGCGCGTCGACGGTGTCGCTGTCCGGGATGCGCAGCATGGCCTCGGCCACGCAGAGCAGGGCGATGCCTTCCTCGGTCGACAGGTCGTATTCCTGCATGAAGCGGTCGATGCCGCCCTGCCGCCGGCGGCCGTCGCGGGCGGCGGCCACCAGCAGCCGCGCGATGCGGTCGGTCTCGCGCGCCTCGTCCGGGGTCAGGCGGGCGATGGGGATCAGCCGCTCCACGGCCTCGGTCTCGTCCCGGAGATAGGCGTCGGCGATGGCCGTCCTGCTGCTGGTCATGGTGGTCGCTGGTCCTGCACGGTCGTTGGCACCGGCTTCACCATAGCACGGCGCCGGCGTGCCTTCCGGCTCATCGCCTCTCGGACAGTCATGCTTGACTTGCACGGCGCTTGCCCGCCAACTCGGGGACCATTCCAGGGGAGGAATCGAGATGCGCGACTTTTCGGGCCGGACGGCCTTCATCACCGGCGGCGCCAGCGGCATCGGCCTCGCCATGGCGGACGCCTTCGCCGACAGGGGCATGCGGCTGGTCATCGCCGACGTCAACCAGGCGGCCCTCGACCAGGCCGAGGAACGCTTCAAGGCGCGCGGCACCGACGTGCTGACCATGCCGCTCGACGTCACCGACCGGCCCGCGCTGGAAGCGGCGGCGAAGCGGATCTCGGCGTTCGGCAAGCTGCACGTGGTCTGCGCCAATGCCG
>CAZVVC010000102.1:0-11072 GCA_964630425.1 uncultured Bifidobacterium sp.
TAGGTGGCGCCGATCGACCCGCGCAGCTTGGGCGCGAACGCCAGGCGGAGATCGCTGTAGTCCGCGTCGACGATGAAGCCCGACGGGGTCGAGGTGATGTCGCCGCAGACCGCGCGGCCGCTGGCCGGCACGGACGTGGTCTCGGGTCCGTCGAGATCGGCGCAGAAGCCGGTGTACTTGATGTTGTTGTAGCCGATGTTGCCCGAGATGGTCAGGCCGTCCATCGGGATCGCGGTCAGCTCCAGCTCGAGGCCCCAGGCGCGGGCGTCGGCGGCGTTGGTGGTGTAGGTCTCCTGGCCGCTGCCCACATTGGCCGGGCGGATGATCTGGCGTTGCAGGCCGTTATATTCGGCATAATAGGCGTTGGCGTTGATGCGCAGCCGCCTGTCGAACCAGTCGCTCTTGATGCCGACCTCGTAATTGTCCACCCGCTCCTGCCCGAACGGGGTCGAGAAGGTGGTGACGGTCGCGGCGTTGGTGACGAATCCGCCCGACTTGAAGGCGCGCTGCCAGAAGGCGAACAGCAGCACGTCGTCGCTGGCCTGCCAGTTCAGGCCGACGCGCGGCGAGAAGCTGTCCCAGGTGCCCTCGGCGGGGCCGAACAGAGTGGTGTTGGGGCCGACCGGATAGGTGCCCAGGTCGGCGCCGGCCGGAATGCCCTGCGCGCCGCGCGAGACGATGGGCGTGCCGAAGACGTTGTATTTCTTCTCCCAGGAATAGCGGCCGCCCGCCACCGCGCTCAGCGCGTCGGTGAGGTGGTATTCAAGCTGGAGGTAGCCGGCCCAGGTCTTGCGGGTCTGGCCGTTGGTGCCGTAGTTGGCCAGCGGGTTGTCGCGCACGAACTCGCCGATGCCCGGCGTCATGATGAGCTGGCCCACCTGGAACTTGTCATGCAGGAAGAACAGGCCGGCGGTCACGTCGACGACGTCCGAGAAGTCGGACACGTAGTGGAACTCGCCCTGATAGGTCTTGTAGCTTTCCCAGCGGGCGCTGATCCACAGATCGGCGTTGGTGCCGTCCACATCGGTCCAGATCTCGTTTTTCTGGCTCAAGTAGTTGGTGGTCAGCGTGAACGTGCCGATGTCGGTGACGTAGTCCACATTGGCGGTGAAATTGTAGCTGTTCAGGTCGGTCAGGTTCTCGGGCTGGCTCCAGCCGACGCGGTAGGGATCGCTGCCGTCGCCGCGGGTGCCGAGGACGCCGTCGCCGAACGGGTCCTTGGCGAGGCCGTTGGGCGGATAGAGCCGCTCGACGGTGCTGACGTTGCAGTTGAAGGCCGCCGGCGTGCCGACCAGACCGGCGCCGCAGTTGCTGTTGCTGGGCGTGCGCGGATCGAACAGGCCGGCGCTGGCGGGCGTGCCGTCGCCGCGCTGGCGGATGATCTCGCCCTTCAGCACGATGTCCAGGTTGTCGTTGGGCGTGAAGCGCAGGCTGGGACGCAGATAGACGTATTTGTCGCCGCCCAGGCGCTTGCCCTCCAGGTTCTCGTCGATCAGGCCGGTGGCCGGATCGAGGCCGTCATTCTTGAAATAGCCGCTGAACTTGAGGAACTGGGTGGCCATGCGGAACGCCACCTTGTCCTCGACCAGCGGGATGTTGCCGATGAGGCCGACGACCAGCTTGCCCGCATTGGCGACCTCGAGGCTGGCGCGGCCGCCGAAGCCGTCCAGCTCGGGATTCTTGGTACGCACCGCGATGGCGCCGGCGAAGGCGTTGCGGCCGAAGATGGTGCCCTGCGGGCCACGCATCACCTCGACCGCCTCGATGTCCAGCATGTTGGACAGCGCCCAGGCGTTGCGCGCCTGATAGACGCCGTCGATGAACACGGCGACGGCCGGGTCGGAATAGGATTCGATGCCCGAGGTGCCGATGCCGCGGATGTTGAACGAGGCGGCGTGCTGGAACAGGCCCACATGGGTCAGCTCGACGTTCGGCACCGCGTTGTTCAGGTCCTCCAGATCGGTGGCGAACTTGCGCTCGAGCGCCAGTTCCGAGATGGCGGTGATGGCGACGGGCACCGACTGCTCGGATTCCACGCGCTTCTGCGCCTGGACCATCACCTCCTCGATCTGCGAGCGCGGCCCCAGAACGCCCTGCGGCGCGGAGGACGCGGGCACCTGGGCCCAGGCAGGCGCGCCCATGAGCGCCACGCATGCGACGCCCGACAACAGAAATCCCTTCATGTTCTTACTCCCCTTAATATGGGAAGCCGCCGTGCGGGCACGATCCCATCGGCTCCCCTTGCCCGAACGGTAGAGCAGGCCACGGTCTGCCAGCAACGAAAATTATTATTGAAATAATAAAATCGAACGTGAATTTTCCTACCATCGCCGCAACCGCACGGACCGTCACGCGTGTCGCTTAATTTGCTTCTTCCTGCAGGCCCTCACGGCCTAGTATGGCTGCCGGAAGCTGCCCTCACCCGAGAGCCAACGAGGACGCACCGCCAGGATGCCCAGAATCGACACTGACGCGAAGCGACGCGACGTCGCCCTCGCCGCCGTGCGGGTGATCGCCGCCGGCGGCATGGACGCCCTGACCATCAGGGCCGTGGCCGACGTCATGGAGAGCAGCATCTCCGTGGTCCAGTATTACTTCAAGAACAAGCATGACCTTCTTGTATTCACTCACGAAATACTGGCGCTGAACAGCGAGGTCCGGTTCCGCGCGGCGCTGGCCGCCCGGCCGCTCGACCTGTTCCACCTGCTCAGCGCGCTGATGCCCCTGACCGAGGCGCGGCGCATGAGCGCCAAGGTCTGGCACGCCTATGCCGCGACCGCCTCGCTCGATCCGGGCTTTCTCGAGAAGGTCCGCGCCATCACCTCGCTCATGCGCCGGAGCATCGGCGAATGCCTGCGCGCCAACGCCGGCACGCCCGGCATCCGCCGGGACATGGACATCGAGCGCGTGTCGCGCCGGCTGCTGACCTTCGTCTACGGCGTCGCGCTCGAGGCGCAGTTCAACAGCGCCGACTGGCCCGTCGACCTCCAGCGCCGCGCCCTGTCGGACACCATCCGCGACCTCACCGGGCTGGACTATCCGCCCGAGAACCCCATCTGGTCCGAACCTTAGGACTGCCCTCCACCGTCATCACGAGCGCAGCGCGGCGATCCAGTCTCGAGGCAGGAATAACCTTTACCGTGTCCCTGTGGAACCGGGGCGGGAGCGGTGCTACTCGGCCGCCGCCTTGGGTTCGGGCGCCTGCCAGGTCAGCACCGGGTTGCGCGCCGCCCTGGTCTCGTCGAGGCGGCTGACCGGGGCGAAACGCGGCGCGGCGGCGAAGCGCTCGGTGTCGCCGGCCCTGGCCGCCAGCGCCAGCGAGCGCATGGCGCCGATGAACTCGTCGAGGCTTTCCCGGCTCTCGGTCTCGGTGGGCTCCACCAGCATGGCCCCGTGCACCACCAGCGGGAAGTACATGGTCATGGGGTGATAGCCCTCGTCGATCAGCGCCTTGGCGAAGTCGAGGGTCGAGACGCCCGTGTCCTTCAGGAAGCGGTCGTCGAACAGCGCCTCGTGCATGCACGGGCCGTCGAAGGACGGGGTCATCACGTCCTTCAGCCCCTCGCGGACATAGTTGGCGTTGAGCACCGCGTCCTCCGCGACCTGGCGCAGGCCGTCGCCGCCGTGGCTGAGCATGTAGGTCAGCGCGCGCACGAACATGCCCATCTGGCCGTGGAACGCGGTCATGCGGCCCACCTGCTCGTGCGGCACGTCCTCGACGAGGCGCAGCTCCTGTCCCTCGCGCACCACACAGGCGGGCGGGATGAACGGCGCCAGCGCCTCGGAGAACACCACCGGCCCGGCGCCGGGACCGCCGCCGCCATGCGGCGTCGAGAACGTCTTGTGCAGGTTGATGTGCATGGCGTCGACGCCCAGATCGCCCGGGCGCACCTTGCCGACGATGGCGTTGAAGTTGGCGCCGTCGCAATAGAAGAACGCACCCGCTTCGTGAACTTTCTGCGCTATCTCGATGATATCGTTCTCGAACAGGCCGCAGGTGTTGGGGTTGGTCAGCATCAGCGCCGCCACATCCGGCCCCAGCTTGGCGACCATGGCATCGACGTCGACGCGACCCTCGGGCGTGGCCGGGATGGAATCCACCGCATAGCCGCACAGCGCCGCCGTGGCCGGGTTGGTGCCGTGGGCGGATTCAGGCACGAGCACCCGGCTGCGCGCGTCGCCGCGCGCCTCCAGCGCCGCACGGATCACCATCAGGCCGCACAGCTCGCCATGAGCGCCGGCCTTGGGCGACAGCGCCACGCCCGGCATGCCCGTGAGCGTGGTCAGCCACCGGCCGAGCTGCTCCATCAGCTCCAGCGCGCCCTGCACCGTCGAGGCCGGCTGCAGCGGATGGATGTCGGCAAAGCCTGGCAGGCCCGCGATCTTCTCGTTGAGCCGCGGGTTATGCTTCATGGTGCACGAGCCCAGCGGGAACAGGCCCATGTCGATGGCGTAGTTCTTCCGGCTCAGCCTGGTGTAGTGGCGCACCGCCTGCGGCTCCGACAGGCCCGGCAGGCCGATGGGCGCCGTGCGCGCCAGCCCGCCCAGCCGGTCGGACGCCAGCTCCACCTCGGGCAGGTCGACGCCGGTGCGGCCCCAGCCGTCCAGCTCGAACAGCAGCTTCTCGTCCAGCGCCAGCGCCCGGTTGCCGGTCCAGGTGGCGCCGGCGATCTCTCCCGTGGTGACCGAAGGCCCGGTCGGGCGTCCCTGCCTGTTCATTTCAGCACCTCCGCCAGCCCCGCCGCCAGGGCCGATATGTCCGCGTCCGTGTTGGTCTCGGTGGCCGCCAGCACGATCAGGTCGTCATGCCCCTTATGGAAGCGCGACACCGGCACGCCGCCCAGCACCCGGTGCTGGGCCAGCAGCTCGACCACCTGGGCCGCCGGGCGGGGCACGCGGATGGTGAATTCGTTGAAGAAGGCCTCGTTCAGCACCTCGACGCCGGGCACGCGGGCCAGCGCATCGGCGGTCCTGATCGCCCTGGCGTGGTTCAGCCGCGCCAGCCGGCGCAGGCCTTCCTCGCCCAGCAGCGTCATGTGGATCGTGAAGGCCAGCGCGCAAAGACCTGAATTCGTGCAGATATTACTCGTCGCCTTCTCGCGGCGGATGTGCTGCTCGCGGGTCGACAGGGTCAGCACGAAGCCGCGCTTGCCGTCCGAATCCACCGTCTCGCCGCAGAGGCGCCCCGGCATCTGGCGGACATATTTCTGGCGGGTGGCGAACAGGCCCAGATAGGGGCCGCCGAAATTCAGGCTGTTGCCGATGGACTGGCCCTCGCCCACCACGATGTCGGCGCCCATCTCGCCCGGCGAGCGGATCGCGCCCAGCGAGACCGCCTCGGCGACCACCACGACCAGCAGCGCGCCGGCCTCGTGCGCGGCCGCCGCAAGCCCCGACAAGTCCTTGACGCGGCCGAAGAAATCCGGGTTCTGCACCACCACGCAGGAGGTGTTCTCGTCGATCAGGCCCACCAGGTCCTCGCCGCCGGTCGGCTCGGGCTCGCGCCGGGTGATCGTCTCGTCCTCGGGCGTGAAGCGGGTCATGGTCTCGACCACGTCCGCGTAATGCGGATGCAGATTGCCAGACAGGATCACCTTGGCGCGCTTGGTGATGCGCTGGGCCATCAGCACCGCCTCGGCGCAGGCGGTCGAGCCGTCATACATGGAGGCGTTGGCCACATCCATGCCCGTGAGCCGCGCCACCTGGGTCTGGAACTCGAACAGATATTGCAGCGTGCCCTGGCTGATCTCGGGCTGATAGGGCGTGTAGGCGGTCAGGAACTCGCCGCGCTGCATCAGGTGCTGCACGCTGGCGGGGATGTGGTGCCGGTAGGCGCCCGCCCCGACGAAGAACGGCACGCTGCCCGCCGAGACGTTTTTCGCGGCGAGCGCCTCCATGTGGCGCTGCACCTCCAGTTCGCCCTGGTGGCGCGGCAGATCGAGCGGCCCGGTCAGCCGCACGGCCTCGGGCACGTCGCGGAACAGGTCGTCGATGGACGCCGCGCCCATGGCGGCAAGCATGTCGCGCCGATCATCGTCGCTCAGCGGCAGATAGCGCATTGGTTATTCCTTCTTCAATTGTCACCCCGGACTTGTGCCGGGGTCCGTGTCGACGCCGGTCCGGCCCGACACGCGTTGCATCAGCCTTTATGCCAACAGCCATAATGGCTTACCGGCGGAAGCATAGACCCCGGAACAAGTCCGGGGTGACAAATCGAACCTAGTCCAGACCGTCCACGAACGCCTTGTATTCGGCCTCGCTCATCAGGCCCTCCACCTCGGACGGATCGGCCAGCCTGACCTTGAAGATCCAGCCGTCGCCCGTCGGCGCGGAATTGACCAGCGCCGGGTCGGCATCGAGCGCGCCGTTGCCTTCGGTCACCTCGCCCGTCACCGGCGAATAGATCTCGCTGGCCGCCTTCACGGATTCGATCACGCCGGCCTCGCCGCCGGCCTTCAGCGCCTTGCCCGCGTCGGGCACCTCCACATAGACCACGTCGCCCAGGGCGTTCTGGGCATAGTCGGTGATGCCCACGACGCCGATCCCGCCTTCCAGCCGGATCCATTCGTGGTCTTTGGTGTAGCGGACGTCGCTCATTGGAAACGGCTCCTATTTCCAGCCTTTGGGGACGAAGGGTAAGGGCGCGATGCGCGCCGGATGGACCTTGCCGCGGATGACGAGGCCGATGGCCGTGCCGTCGTTCGCGTAATCGGGCGTGACGTAGCCCATGGCGATGGGGGCGCCCACGGTCGGCCCGAAGCCGCCCGAGGTGATCTCGCCGATCTCGTTGCCGGTCTCGTCGACGATGACGGTGTGGGCGCGGGCCGGCGCGCGGCCCTCGGGGCGGATGCCCACCCTCACCCGCTTCGGCCCGGCCAGAAGCTGCTCCATGATCGCCTCGGCGCCGACGAAGCCGCCTTCCATCTTGCGCCGCTTGCCGATGGTCCAGGTCAGCCCCGCCTCGACCGGCGTGGTGTTCTGGTCGAGGTCCGAGCCGTAGAGGCAAAGCCCCGCCTCCAGCCGCAGCGAATCCCGCGCGCCGAGGCCGGCCGGCGCCACCTCGGGCTGGGCCAGCAGATGCCGCGCCAGCGCCTCGGCGCCGTGAACGGGCACCGAGATCTCCACGCCGTCCTCGCCCGTATAGCCCGACCGGCTGACCCAGCATTCCAGGCCCTGGAAGGCCAGTTCGCACGCGCCCATGAACGGCACGGCGCGGATGCGCCCGTCCATGCGGGCGATGACCTCGATGGCCTTCGGCCCCTGCAGCGCGATCAGCGCCCGGTCGTCCAGCAGGGCGACGGTGCCCGGCGGCATGTGCGCCTTCAGATGCACAAGATCTTGGTCCTTGCAGTCGGCGTTCACGACCACATAGAGGTCGGTCTCGCGGCGCGTGACCATCAGATCGTCCATGACGCCGCCGCGGGCGTTGGTGAACAGGGTGTAGCGCTGGCGGCCCACCTTCAGCGCCTCGATGTCGCCGGGCACCAGCCGCTCCAGCGCGGCGATGACATTGGGGCCTTTCAACAGCACCTGGCCCATATGCGAGACGTCGAACAGCGCCGCCGCGGTCCGGCAGTGCTGGTGCTCGGCCATGATGCCCGCCGGATAGCGAATCGGCATCTCATAGCCGGCGAAGGGGCCGAACTCGGCGCCCAGTTCCTGGTGCAGCGCGTGAAGCGGGGTTCTCTGAAGTGTTTCCGGCGCGGTCATCGGGTTCCTGACATGTGGGCGGATCACCCGCGTCCGGATGGACGAAGGCTGCCCCCTCTGTCTTCGGAACCTGAGAGATTTGCCGGTTTTCCCGCCATCGGCGGGGCCGGATTACTCCTTCGGTGAGCCTTGCCCGAAAGGCGCGGCTGCTTTCCAGAGTGCCTGTACCCGTGCGGTCCTTCTGCCTGAAAGTTTCCGGGGCGGTTGCTTCTTCGGCGCCGGCAAGGACCGGTCTCTCCCGCAAGGGCGTGAGGCGGCAAGGAAGGTAGCAGGAGGCGGTCGGGAGTCAAGCTGAGCCGCTGCGGCGGCGCATCGCCGTCTCATCCTCACTCGGTCACGAAATCATAACGCGGGAAGGTGCTGCATGATCGGCACACCGGCTACAGTCGTTGGGCCGCGCGGCGCGACGTTGCGACAGCGTTGTTGTACGATAACGTCGAATGATTTACAGAATTGTGGCGAGAGAGGCCAACAACCTGATTAGTATGAATCAAACATCAAAGTTGATCTCATTTGCTCTGGCTCTGGTTGGTGCGTTGTCGATTTCCGATACGGCCTACGCCTATCTTGATCCAGGCACTGGCAGCATTATTGTCCAGTCCATCATCGGCAGTGTCGCTGCGACGGTCGGGATAGCGAGCATCTACTGGCGAAAGGTGTTCGATTTCGTACGCCGCCTCTTTGGGAAATCCGGAGATCAGACCACGCCAGAGAGGAAATGACCTCGCATGGTCCCATAGCAGGATCGTTTCGCGACCCTGCAGGACAGGTTCACACCGCCGGTGATTGTATATTCAGGACGGTTTCGCACTACGGCGCCCCGAATTTCAAAGATACCCTCAAGACCGGCCTGCTCGACCGCTTTGTCGAGCGCGGCGATTTGGTACCGTTCAGGGAGGTGCGCGATCCGCCCACCCTTGCCCTTTTTCCCAATGCCGCCCACGTCCTTGAGCACCCCCGGCTAGCATTCATTTCCCACCCCTATGAGTGGACGTTTCCGCTCCTCAAGAGTGCGGCCCTTTTCCACCTCGATCTGGCACTCGACTGTATCGACAATGACATCGTCCTTTCAGATGCGACAGCGTATAATGTGCAATTCATAGGGACTCGTCCGATCTTCATGGATCATCTCTCCTTCAGGCCATATGTCGAAGGAGAGTACTGGACGTCTCATCGGCAATTCTGCGAACAATTCCTCAATCCTCTACTGCTCAGGCACTGCCTCGACCTGCCCCACAATGCTTGGTTCCGTGGCACGCTCGAGGGCATAAGTACTCAAGACTTGCTCAGGGTATTGCCCGTATCCGCGAAACTGTCGCTGCGTATGTTGCTGCACGTGGTGTTGCCTGGGCGATTCCAGCGAAAGGCCACGGCGACGCCAGGCGAACGGCCGACCGGCATCGCCGATCGCAAGCCCTTGCCTCGTGCTGCCTATCGCGGGATGCTGCGCCAGTTGCGGGATTGGATAGCCGATCTCCGCCCTCGCGGCGATGCGGAGTCGCTTTGGGGAAGCTATGCAAAGGACAACAGCTACACCGGTCTGGAAACCAGCATAAAGACCACCTTTATCGAAAAGTTCATCGCTGAACGGCGGCCCGAGCTTGTTTTCGATCTTGGCTGCAACACAGGCTTCTTTTCGGAGATCGCCTTGCGGGCTGGTGCCCAGCGCGTCATTGGCTTCGACTTCGATCAGGCGGCGCTGAGCGGCGCCTATCAACGGGCGCGGGACAGGAATCTCGACTTCTTGCCGCTCTATGGCGATGCGGCGAATCCAAGCCCCTCGCAAGGCTGGCATCAGCAGGAACGCCTAGGCCTTTCCGAACGAGCGCGGGCGGATGCCGTTCTGGCACTCGCGTTCCAACACCACCTCGCGATTGCGCGGAACATCCCCCTTGAGCGCATCGTGGACTGGATCGTACCCATGGCGCCCGAAGGAATCATAGAATTCGTGGAAAAGAACGACCCGACGATCCAGACTATGCTGGCAATGCGTGAGGATATTTTCGCGAACTATTCGCGGGAAACCTTCGAATCGATCTTAGCGACGCAGGCCCGGATCGTCGACAGATGCGAGGTCATGGCAGGAAGTCGCTATCTTTATCGCTATAGATCGCACGATATCCCTTGAGATACCTCAGGACATACCCGTTCGGGCCGATTCTGTTGGCAGCCGCCATGCCCTACTGGCTGTGGTACCGCTATGCTGGCTGGTTTCCGCTGGCCGAGGCGCACCGGCCAGCGTTCGTTGCAGGCACCGCCACCCTGCTGGGCATCTTGCTGTGCCGGCGGGCTTTCGGAAGCTGGCAACAGGCAGGCTTCCCGATAATCGTCATCATCAATTGCCTGCTTTACATTTACTTTGAATCCCTGCCCGCCTTGATACTTTCGGTGCTGATTGTCTCGCTGGTGTTGATCGAGCGACGCGTGCCCTATGACAAAATGGTTGTCATGGGCAACGCTTTCGGGGTCGTTATCGCGCTGGCGGTAGGCTACTCGGTCATGTCCCTCAACAGTGGATCGCGGCTGGTTCCAGCCCAAGGGCCGGCCGTCGAACCGGCGGCGCTTCGGGTAAAGCCCTCCATCATTCATATCGTCCTGGATGCCTACGGCTCGCCCGAGGTGCTGGCTTCGATGTATGGCCACAACACTGGCCCCTTTCTCGACGAGTTGAGACGGCGCGGCTTCATAGTGATGCAGAATACCGTCACTCCTTTCAGCCAGACGTTGCCGACCATGAGTTCAATCATGTCCGGTGGTTATGTTACCGGCCCCGTGCAAGGTGAATCAGCCGGCCAATACCGCCTCGCCCTTGGGCGTACGCTTCGCTCCGGGCCAGTGCCCGCAACATTTCATGCTGCCGGCTATACGATCGCGACGGGCCGGGATGAGATGTCCTATTTCCGTTTTCCCGGAGCAACGATGGTGACGCCGCAACCACCGACGTTGACAGGTCTCGAAACTTATCTGCTGCGGTTTGTCCCGGGCCTGCAGACTGATGTGCACAACAAGCTTCTGCGCGCGAACTTGGCCCCAGGCATGCTTACGTCACTGCCCCAGCCGTTCTTCTATTATCAGCATGTACTCGCACCCCACCCGCCGTTCTCTATTGATGCGAGCGGGGCGGACCGGGACACACTCTCTCCATCGTTGAACGACGCCTCGCACTTCGTGGGCGGTTCCGAGGAGCTTCGCGCGGAATACCTAGCAGGATACGGACAGAAGGCAACCTTCGCGGAACGCCGGATCATCGCCCAGATCGATGCCCTACCCGTCGGCCCCAAGGTCGTGATCATTCACGGCGACCACGGGCCGGGCGCTTACTTCGATCACGAGAATCCGGCAGCGTCCTGCCTGCGCGAACG
>CAZVVC010000103.1:0-11046 GCA_964630425.1 uncultured Bifidobacterium sp.
TCGGTGGCCGAGAGGGCTTGCCCGAGGTAGAGGGTGGTCGTGAGGCCGCGCTGCGTGTCGATTGCGTACTCGATGCGCTCGGCGTTTGCCTTGACGACCTGGCTGTCTGAGAGCGCGATCGCCCATTTGTACGCGGGGGGTAGAAGCTTGTTCGGGACCGTGACCACGGCAGCGGTGGAGCTGTCGGGGGGCGGGGTGAAGTTGCTGGAAGCGAGGCGTTCTAGCACCTCGTCATCGACCTCGAGGGGCGTGACTTCGTAGATGCGGATCGCGTCGGCGGGCGCGTTGGCCGCCTCGTATGGGACTTCGATGTTGATCAGGACGTTGCTGCTGCTCGGGTCTGGCGCTATGAGGTGGACGTCTTGCTGCTCGCCATTGGTGTTGCCCAGGTTCCCGACGAAAGTCACGCTGCCGCGCGAAAGCGTGACCAACACGGGGACGGTGGAGCTGTAGCGGATGCGGCAAGCGACGGTGCTGGCAGCAGCTCGTCGGGCCAGGCCGATGGGCCACATGGCGGGGTTGTAGGCGTAGGTGAGGACGTTGCCGTCCCAGGCGTTGTTGGTGTCCGTGAAACCGGTGCGTGTAGCTGCACCGTCCCAGGTGCCGGCCTTGAGGCCGTTGCCTTCTGCTCCGACGCGGAGTTGGGCCCCGTAGGGGCTGCCGGCGCGTGTGAAGCGGCGCGTGATGGCCGGCATGAGTTCGCTGCTGTCAACGCGCTCGAGCTCGTGGAAGCCGGTCCTGACGGTGGCGGTGTGCTGCTCGATCACGATGATCGTGACGTCGTCAACGATGCGCTCGCTCGAGAGCGCCTGCCAGTCGATGGTGAGGGCGTCTGCGATCTCGTCAAGCGTGCTGACGTCGGGCTTGGGTCGCCGGAAGTAGATGGCGCCGCGGGTGGGGCCCGTAGCAACGCGGACACCCCACATCACTGGGGGAACCTCGTCACCCGGCTGGTAGGTGACGCCGCCGTACGAGTAGGTGGTGCTCGGTAGCACGGTGAAGCCTGGAACGGCGGCCGACATGGCGCTCAGGGCTTCGGCGACGGTTTCGAACTGGGGGTAGCGCACGCCGAGCTGGAAGGTGGTGTCGGGAAAGTCGGTGCTGTTCGCGGCGGCCACCGCGAGGAACGGGATGGCGGACGTGGCGGCGTTGTTGGCGGCGTCTCGTGCCATGCGTGCGACGTCGGCCCCGGCGATCTGGAAGGGGCGGACGAGGACTTCTGTCAGACGCTTGCTGCCGCCTACGAGGTGGGTGCTGGTGACGTCGGTGTGGCGTCGGTTGGGGGTTTCCACCACCCAGCCGATGTAACGCGGGCTGAGGGTGTCTCCGCCGCCGGCGATGACGGTGCGAATGACGACGATCTCGCGCGGGCGGATATCCAGCGCGACGCCGCGGATTTCGGCTTCCATGCAGTCGCCGTCGCCGCGCAGCGACCACATGAAGTCGGCGACGGGGTCGTTGGGTGTCAGGGTGCGGCGGAGGACGCCGGCCGGCGTGTAGACGTCTATGGCCCACGGGTCGGGCATGGTTCCTCCTCAACGCAGGTAAGCGGTGCGGCTCTGCGGCGCCGGGTTGGCGAGTTGCTCGACGCGCACCCTGATGCCTTCCTCGACGAGGCGTCCAACGTAGTCGCCGAAGTGGGCGGCGGATTCGGCGAGGCCGGTTGCCGCGGTCTGTAGCGTGTTCGCGGCCGTCAGCTGCAGCTGGGCGGCTTCGATGAGCGGCGTCGCGACCGCGAGCTGGATGCCAGGCCCGACCCTGCCGAACTCCGGCTCCCTTTGGGTCGGGGGAACGCTGCTATGAACCGGCGCCTCGGCGGGGGGTGGCTCCTCGTCGGACTTCCGTTCGATGTGAACGCCCAACCATCCGAAGAGGAAGTTCCAGACGGCGATGAGGCCGTCGACGATCCAGCCGAGCACCATTCCGAACACCTTGAGGGCCGGCGCGATGATGCTGGCAAGGATATCTCCGAGAGGCGCCAGCGCCTCGTTGATCATCTCGAACGCCTCGATCATCGGCTCGCTGCTGAACAGGAGCTCGCTGAAGAACCCGATGATCGCACCGATGGGGCCGGCCTGCACGAAGCCGTCCAAGGCCGCGCCGAAGGCGGGCACCGCCTCGCTGGCGGCGGCGAGGAGCTGCGTGCCGAAGTTGGCGAGCGGCCCGTTCTCGGTGCTCATCGTCGTGAGGCCGTCAACGACGGCCTGCCTGGCCTCGAGTTCCTTCCGGAGGATGGCGTCGAGCTGCTCCTGCGGGAGCGCAGAGCGGTCGGGGCGCACCTCCGCCCCGGGCGTGATCCCGAGGCCGCGGGCCTCCGGCAGAACGGCGAACACGCCGGGTTCAGGGATGGCGACGGGCCGCGGCACGCCGGCGAACGGCGACGGCACGGGGATCTCGCGGCGGAAGGCCGCGCTGCGCGGGTCGTTGATCACGCGGTCGTGATAGGCGAGGGTGCCGGCGGCATCGAATCGCGCGGCTTGCGCTTCACGGATGACGTACTGGTCGACGCGGCCGCTGCGGTTGGCTTCGCGCTCGGCGCGGCCGAACAGCCCCTCCAGATCCGCCAGGAAACGGCCGGGGGCGCTGCGCGGCCCGAACAACGCGTCGCTCATGCGCACGATGGCGGGCATGAACGCGCTCGGGTCGGCCGGCGCCCGCCTCCCCTCGATGCCGATGGGGGCCGGAATGAACGGGCTCCCGCTGCCGAGCTTGGCGGGGCCAGTCTCTGGCAGGCGCAGCGAGACGCCGGAGGCGACGTGCCGCTGCAGGGCGGCTTGCGCCAGCATGTCCTGCACCGTCGACCAGGCGGTGGTGAGGCGCGACGTGAACTCGGGCCAAGCCTCGTTGAAGCCTTTGGCGATGGAGGCCACGATCGCCTTGCCGGCCGCCACGAGCGGGCTGTCGGGCTGGTCGACGCCGAGCGCGTCGCGCAGGGTCACTGCGGCGGCTGCGCCGATGGTTTCGAGTGCGTCCTGCCAAGTGGCGGCGGCCTTGGCGGCCTCGTCGGCGCTGGCAGTGATTGACGCGGCCAGCTGGTCGCTGGCGTCGGCGACGTCGAGCAGCGCCGGGGTGGCGTCGTTCGTGAGGAGGGTGCTCCAGTCGATGATCTTCTTGGCGCCGTCCGAGACGCTGCCTGCCACCCGCGTGACCACCTGGTTGGTGGTGTCGTCGACGTGGCCGCTGAAGCCCGCGAGGATCTTCTCCCACCCGCCGGTGACGTAGGCGTTGGCGCGGTCGAAGCCGTCGAGGATCGCGTCGGAGAACCCGTCGAACGAGGTGGACCAGGCGGTGGTCAGGTCCGCGCCGAGGCTGAACCCGCCGATGTTGCGCAAGGAGTCCCAAGCGGCAGTGATCTTGCTGCCGTCGAAGGTGGCCAGCGCGGCGAGCAGGTCGGTGACGGCCGTCGCTTGCCGTCCGAGTTGGCGGATCACGTTGCCGACGGCTTCGGCCGCCAACCTGAAGAAGTCGGCCCAGTCGCGGAAGCTCTTGCTCGAGGCGAGGATGAGGTTGGCGATGGAGATGGTGACGCCTTTGAAGACGTCGGCCAGGCCGATCAGCACCGACCCGACTCGTGCCAAGGCGCCGCCAGGATCCGACAGCTTCCCGAAGTCCACGCCGAGCTGCTGCGCAACGTCGACCACCAAGGCGCCCGCCAAGGCCAGCGCCGCTAGGCGGGTGACGAGCGGCAACACCGCGCGCACCAGGTTGATGATGGCCGGTAACGCCATGCCGACCAGGGCGCCGGCGAAGGTGATGATGCCTTCGCGGCCGTCGAGCCACAGCTGCTTCAAGTCGATGTCGGCCACGCGCTCGCGCAGCGTGTCGAGCCAGCCCACCAGCGTCTCCAGCAGGCCGGTGAGGTCGAGGGCCTCCGAGATCTTCGTGCCGAGGTCGGTGGCGATCAGTAGGCCCGTGTCCTTGACGGTGCTCCACAATCCCAGGAGGGTGCGCGACTGCTTCTGCATGGCGCCGCCGAAACGCTCGCCGAGGCCCTCCAGGATGGCCGTGATGGCCGTGCTCGAGGAGATGCCCAGCGTGCCGATGTCAGCTACCTGCTCGCCCGTCAGCTCGAGCTTCTCCTTGAGGATGTCGAAGACGGGGATGCCGCGCTCGGCGAGCTGCAGCAGCTCTTGCGTGACGACCTTGCCTTTGGTCTGCATCTGACCCAAGGCCCGCACGACGCCTTCGAGGGTGTCCGTGCCGCCCCCCAGGGCGCTGGTGGCGTCCCCGAGCGTCTCCACGATGGGGATGACGGCCTCCGCTTGGAAGCCGAACGCCAGCAGCAGCTGGCTGCTGCTCTGCAGGCCGGGGAAGTCGAATGGCGTCGCGGCCGCGAAGTCGGCCAGGTCCCGCAGGAACGCGTCTGCGGCCTCGGCGGAGCCGAGCATCGTCTCGAACGCGATCTTCGACTGTTCGAGTTGTCCCGCCAGCGTGACGAACTTCAGGCCGGTGGCGATCGCGGCGCCGCCCGCGGCGGTGATTGCTCCCAGCGCCACGGCGCTGACCTTGCTCATGGCCTCCCATTCGCGGCGGTTGGCGGCCGCGGTGCGGCTCACCTGGCGTTGCAGGCCCTGCAGGGCCTGGCTGGCCTCGTCGCGGACGCGGATCAGGATCTCAACGGCGTTCAGCGCCACGACCGGCCTCCTTGCGACGAGTGGGGCGCGGCCTCAGCCGCGCCCGTGCTTCAAGCGTTGCTTCTCGAGCTCGATGGCTTGCGCCTCCTGGTCGGCGCGGAACACCTCGAGGTCGAAGGCGACGTCAACCAGTGGTCGGGCCAGGAACTCCGTCGGGGTCAGGTGGTAGTAGGCCGCTGCCCGGCTCACCGCCAGGGCTTCCGGGCTCCTCAGGAAACGTCTCGAGGCCGGCCGCTCCTCCCATGCGCGGCAGGTCAACGGTTCCGAAGGCCAGGATGGCGTCGTGGACTGTCGCGAGGCTGCCGCCGAGCAGGTTCGGGTTGGGTTCGCCGCCGTGCACGTCGAGCGTGAGCGGTTCCCATTCCGGCTCGGCGTCGCCGGTGACGATGCCGATGGCCGTCACGCCGAGCGCCACGACGGCCGTCTGCGACGCCAACTGCTGCTGGTTGGCGGCCTGGTTCAAGTCGGGGTTGTCCAGGAACTTGTCCTGCATGCGCTTGGCGAAGTCCTGGTTGGACTCGCCGTCCTGGCGTTCACGGGAGAGGCTGAACAGCAGCGGCACGGTGCTGATGGCGGCCGCCACCTCGGCGGCGCGGACCTTGCGGATGCGCACCAGCATGCGCTGCTCGGGCGTGAGCTCGCCGAGGTGACGCAGCTCGCCGGTGAGTTCTGGCAGTTCGACGACGCGGGTGGCCGCCTGGCGGAGTTTAGAGACGATGGTCAAGGTGGTCCTCCTCGGGATCCGGTCAGTAGGTGGGGTGGGAGTTCTTGAGGGTGACGAGCAGGCCGTGACCGGCGACGCTGTCGTACTCAGCCTGCCCGGAGACGGTGGCGGTGAGGCGCCCGGCGGCGCTGATGGGGGCGCTGAACGCCGAGAGGTTCAGGCGCGGGATTGACAGCTCGAGGCTGTTGCCGACGTCGAGCGTCCACGTGAACTTCCACGGCCGCGTGGTGTTGGCCTTGAAGTCGGCGTAGTCGCTGAGCGTCTGGAACGACATGGTCATGTCGACCTTGATGCTCGAATCGCCGAAGTCGGTGCCGCTGATCTCGTCGCTGGCGTTGAGAAGCTCCTCGGTTTCGAGGTTGTTCTCGATCGCCACGGTGAGCGACTCGAGGGTCGGGAAGGAAACGGCGTTGCGCAGCACCGCGAGGTGCTGGAAGCGGAACCGCTGCGCCGTCTCGGCGACGATCACCGTGTCCGATTCGTCCGCGACGCCCTTGGCGATCCAGTCCGTGTCGAGCGACAGCGCGTCGTCCTTGGGCTGGTTGAGGGTCAGGCGGTTGAGTTGGCAGCCCGAGTAGCGATGGATGAAGCCCGTGTCGCGCTTCACCGTGACGCTGTAGGGCGGCAGGGCGGCGGTGGCCGAGAACTTGGTGGCCGCCGGCTTGAACTCGTGACTGTACGGGGCGCTGGCGCCCGTCGTGATCGGGGCGCCCAGGGCGGCTCGCAGCAGGTGCCCGAGGCCGACTGGGCGGGCGTGCACGCCGCTGATGGCGCCCGTGATGCGCACGCGGCCGGCGTCAGCCGGTTGCAGCGCGCGCGACCCGAACGTGATGGGTTCTCGCAGGCGACCGCGGTCCTCCGTGATCGATTCCGTGCCGTTATAGAACTGCGTGGGCGGCACGGCGGTGCCCCACGTGGTTTCCTTGCCGATGCCGATGCTGCCGCCTCTGCCGCTGGCCATCAGTCACGACCTTTCCGCGGCCGCGGCTGCGGCTCGCTCTCCGCCACCGGTTCGGTGGGCTGCTCGAGGCGCTCGAACGCGCCGGTGGTGATCAGGTGCTCGGCCTCGGCGTGCGACACCTCGATCACCTGACCCGGCTCGAGGGTCGGCGCGAACGCGCCGCCTTGCTTGGGGACGTAACGAACCTTGGCCATCGCGGGCCTCCTCACACGTTGTCTTCCAGGTCGCCGATCGCCACCGTCACCGAGGCAGTGCGGTAGAACCGGCCGTTGCGTTTCACCAGGTCGAAGTCGATGCCGATGGGGCGCACGTCCTCGACCAGGCCGCCTAGCGTGCGGTCGAACGACCCGGTGTTCAGCGCGTCCACCAGCCCTTCGGCGATGGGCACGAGCTCGCGCTCGTCTGCCTCCAGGTTCTGCGTCAACGCCACGTAGACGGCGAGCACGACGCGGCCGCTCATGAGCTGGTCGAGGCTGCCGGCTGCGAACGTCTGCAGCCGCACGTCGGACGCGATCACCTCGACCGCCGGCGTTGACGGCCACGCCTGGTTGATGCCCAGCGCCGCCACCTTAACGTTCGGCACGCCCGCCGCCGCGTCCTTGAGCGCGTCGAGCACACCCAGCAGGTTCATGCCTCACCCCCCTCCAGGAACTCCTCGACGGCGTTGATGAGGTCCTCGCGCCACTCGTCGGGTAGTGGCTGCCCGCGTTGCGGCAGGAAGCGGCGCGGCGGGATGATGCCGCGAGACGGGTGGTCAGGGTCGCCCTGGTGGAACACCCCATGGGCTTGGGCGGTGCCGATGGCGACGGTGTTGTCGCCGACGAGCTGCCAACTCAGGCTGCGCATCAGCGTCGCGGTGCGCAGCAGTGGCTTCTGGCCGTAATCGCGGCGGCGCTTCCGGCCCGCCGCACTGCCGACCCAGGCGTCGAGGGTGCTTTCCTGCAGCGCCGGCCACTTGGTGCCATCGGGTGCCGTGCTGTCTTTGAAGGCGTCTTGGGCGAGGCCGGTGCCGGCTTCGCCCATGTTCTTGAGGGCGCCTTTGAGTTGGTCGGGTTGCAGGCGCCGCAGGAGTCGCCGCACGTCCGGCAGGTCCGACTTGATGATAAAAAAACTGGCCATCACCACTCCCGCGGCGGTTCGGTGGCGATCAGCGGCGCCGCGCTCGTGTCGTCGGCGGGGTCGCCGGCGACGATGGGCGTGATGCTGCCCTCGGCGACGCCGCGCAGCCACTCGAGGGCGGCCTTGTAGCGCAGGTAGATGGCGCTCTGCGCCGCTGGTTCCGGCAGCAGCCCGAGCTTGGACGCCAGGTGGTACGTGGCGATGGCGCCGACCCCGGCTCGAAGGTCGTCGCCGACGCTGGTCAACGGCAGGGTGTAACCGGCCCGCCGCAGGTAACCGTCGGCCTGCGCGGACGCCGCGTCGATCCAAGCGGCACGATCAGTGACCGTTGACTGCGCGGCCACGTCCCCCGGCAGGTGATTGTCCACCAGCTGCTTGTCGGTCAGGTACGCCGCCACTGGGGCCTCCTCAGGTGGTCGGGTCGGATGCGAGCGCCGCGATCAGTTCCGCCTTGAGGCGGGCGGCGCCGAGGTCGACGCCGCGCTCGGCCGCCAACGCCCTGAGCTCGGCGACCGTGAGGTCCTCGAGCTGCCGCGGCTCGCCACCGGCCGCCGACTCTCCGCGGTGTGATTGCGAGACGAACTCCACCAGGCCGACTCGCACCCACTGCTTGGCGGTGGCGGCGTCGATCGGCATGATGGTCCCGACTGCGCGGCGGCGACCGGCCGGGTGGGGGTAGCGCTTCGCGCGAAGGAAGCGCACGACGCGGGTGCTCATCGGTAGATGAACTCGATGTGGGCGTTGCCGACGAGCCCGGCGGTGGTGGCGGATGCGGTGGCCACGATGTACTCGCCCTTGGGCCACAGCACGGCGGCCTTGCCGTTGACGCCGCCGTTCTTGACGTTGTCGAACACGCCGGCGGCGGCGACGCTCTGACCGTCGATCAGGCTGTCGCTGCTGACGTCACCGCCGTCGTCGACGCCGATGTCGAGCGTGGCGGCGCCGGCCGAGGCCGTGGCGACGTCGAGCACGAAGCGCGTGATGATGACGTCCGCGCCGAAGTCGTTGCGGGCCTTCAGGACGCCGCCCACGGCGGCGGTGGTCGCTGCGGTCAGGGCCAACTTGTAAGCACCAGTCTGCTGTAACACGCTCTTCCTCCAAAGGGAACCCACCCCTCGTTGTCAGGGGTGGGTCGGGAGACTCAGGGACGTCGCGGCTGTGGTTACGGGACCAGGACCGCGAAGGGGTAGCGGCTGGCCTCTTCAGGGTTGGCCAGGTTGATCGGGTTGGGCAGCTGCCAGGCGGCGCGGAACGTGACGCGCAGGGCGCTCATGTCCTGCTGGCCGAGGTTGAAGACGATGTTGCCGGCGGCGTCCTGGATGACGCCCTCGGTGAGCAGCGTGTAGGAGATGTCCTTGCGGAGCGCCCACACGAGCTTGGACCAGTCGCCGCTGATCGACAGGATCTTGGCGGTGTCGAAGACGTCGTTCTTCGGCAAGACGATGGGGTCGCCCTCGAGGTCCCACACGGTGGCGGACTGAATGTCGCGCCGGTCGGGGCTGCGCTGGAAGAGCGGCACGCCGGCCGCCACCATGTTGGCGCCGTCGTAGACCTTGCTGCGCAGGCCGCGCAGCTTCGACTTCATCACCAGCGCGGCCACGTGGCCGGTGACGCCGAAGCCGTCCTCCTCGACGAGGCTCATGACCCCGTTCTCGCCCAGCAGGATGTCGAAGAGGTCCTGCCCCGCGCCGATCTTGGCGCTGAGGTCGACGGTGTGGCTCGCCGCCGTGGCGCCGGTGAGGAGGTCGTCGGGGAACGATGCCGGCGCGTCCTCACCGAAGAAGACGGTGCGGTCGAACTGGCGGCCGATCGCCGCCGAGATGAGCGGGCGCAGCTGACCCCAGATGTCCCACGAGGCGTCATCGATGACGTCGTTGGGCACCGGGATCACGGTCGCGAGCTTCTCGGCCTCGAGGTACTTGTTCTTCCACGCGGCGGCGCTGGCGGAGATCAAGCCGCCGTCGCCGTCCACCCACTTGGTCATGGGCAGCGCCGACAGGACGGGGATGCGGTGGACCTTCGTCGACATGTCGGGGGCGCGGGTCCCCAGCGACATGACGGCCGAGTAGTCCTGGATGTCCTGCAGGATCTCGGCTGCGAGCGTTTCGGGGATCAGTGCCCCAGCGGCGGTGCGATCGATCACGTCCATGTTGTGACTCCTTCGGAGAGGGGTTGGTCGTTGCGGGCGGGGACGAAGCGCCGCGCCAGGCGGCGGGAGGGGTTAGTCGTTGCGGGCGGGCGCGAAGCGCCCAGCCAGGCGGCGGATGGTGGAGTTCAGGCCCTCGGCGGGCGTCTCTGCGTCCGGCTCGGATCCCGCGCCGTCAGCCACCTCACCGACCGGCACGACCCGGGGGGCGGACGCCAGGAACGACCGCAGCACCTCGAGCTCGACGGTGCGAGCCCAACCACCCGCGGCGCACTGCGCCGGGGTCAGGCGCCCGTCACGGCGGGCGTCAGCGAGCACCTGCTCGCGTTCCGCCGCCGCCGCGGCGGTCTCCAGCTCGGCCACGCGCTGCGTCAGCTGCTCGCTGGCGTCGATCGCGGCACGGCCCGCCTCCACGGCCGCCATGGCGTCCTCGCGCGTGGTGACTCCCAGGCGCTCGAAGACGGCGCCCTCGAAGTTGGCCAGGGCCGTGACTCGCACGGCGACCTGGGTGGGTGGGGTGTCGGCGCTCAGGCCGACCAGGGTGGGGTCCAACGTGATCTCCTCTCCCGCCCTCGCGGGCGGCTGGGTGCTGCTGGCCACGAGCGGCAGGGCGCCGAGCATGGCCGGGTTGGGGGTAAGCGCGACGTTGTGCAGTTCCACGATGCGGCCCTCGCCGTCAACGTCGAACGTCGGCGACAAGAAGCGGTACTCGCGGCGCCGCAAGTAACCCTCGGCGTCCGCCGTCCAGCGGATGTTCACCATCCACAGGCCGTCAGCTCGGAGCTCCAGCTCGAAGCTGCCGGCCGAACGCATCTCGAAATCCGTTCGCGGGCGGCCGTCGAACTGCGCGTGGTTGTAATCCAACGCCAGGTCGTGCCCGCGCCGCTCGTAGGCCGCCATGATGCTCGCCAAGGCGCTCTGGTCGACCGTGAAACTCGCCTCCGCCCCACCCGCCCAGCGGGCCCGCAGCGGCCCGAGCGGCAACAGGTGCCACTCGCTGGGCGGCTCGTTGGGGATGAGCGGCAGGCTGGCGCCCAACACAAGTCTCGTCATGGTGCTGCTCCTCTCGCACGCTCGTACTCGCGCACCACCTCAGGCGGGTAGCCAGTCAAGTCGGGCTCCCAATCATCCGGGCCGGGCAGGCTCCGGAAACCCGGCGCCGGTTGCAGCACGGGCGGTGCCGCGCTGACACCGCCACGACGCTCGGCGCCCTGCCGCGTGAGGCTCCTGACGCCCGATCGGCAGTTGTGGTGGTTCGGTGGGTACCGCGTCTTCCAGAAGTCGTGATCGGCCGGCAAGATGGTGCCGTTCAGGCCGCGGCAGAGTTCAGACGTGCGGTTGTCCAACAGCGCGTCGTACATCCAGAAGGGCCTGCCGCGCAGCACGTCCGGATCCGTCATCTGCGCGTACCGCCCCGCCGAGTAGGCGCTCTGGACGTTGTTGCGGTAGATGGTCTCGAGGC
>CAZVVC010000104.1:0-10686 GCA_964630425.1 uncultured Bifidobacterium sp.
GACCGCATCCACCGCCTTGGTCACGCCCTTGCCCATGTAGGACTTGCCGCCGTCACGCAGCTCGACGGCCTCGTGGGCGCCGGTCGAGGCGCCAGACGGCACCGCGGCGCGGCCGGCCGCGCCCGATTCCAGCACCACGTCGACCTCGACGGTCGGATTGCCGCGGCTGTCGAAGATCTGGCGGGCGGCGATATCGGCGATGGCGGTCATGGGCTTCCCTTTTCTTGCCTGGAATGGTGCGGGCCGGAGACGTCTAGACGAGGCGCGACTGCTCGACGGCGGCGCGGATGAACGAGACGAACAGCGGATGCGGGTCGAACGGCTTCGACTTCAACTCCGGATGGAACTGGACGCCGATGAACCACGGATGCTCCGGGTTCTCGACGATCTCCGGCAGGCTGCCGTCGGGCGACATGCCCGAGAACAGCAGCCCGGCCCGCTCCAGCCGGTCCTTGTAGTTGATGTTGACCTCGTAGCGGTGGCGGTGCCGCTCGGATATCTCGGTCGCCCCATAGATGCCGACGACCTGGGAATTGCCCTGCAACACGGCGGGATAGGCCCCGAGGCGCAGCGTGCCGCCCATGTCGGAGGCGCTCGTGCGGGTTTCCGTGCCGCCCTCGCGCTCCCACTCGGTCATCAGGCCGACCACGGGATCGGCGCACGGGCCGAACTCGGTGGAGCTGGCCCCGGCGACGCCCGCCAGATTGCGCGCCGCCTCGATCACCGCGAGTTGCATGCCGAAGCAGATGCCGAAATAGGGAACGAGACGGATGCGCGCGAAGGTCGCCGCCGCGATCTTGCCCTCGGCGCCCCGATTGCCGAAGCCGCCGGGCACCAGGATGCCGTGCACGTGCTCGAGATGGAGCACCGCGTCCTCGGACTCGAAGATCTCCGAATCGATCCACTCGATGTTGACCTGGACGTTGTTGGCGATGCCGCCATGCGCCAGCGCCTCCTGCAACGACTTGTAGGCGTCCTTGAGGCCGGTGTACTTGCCCACCACGGCGATGGTCACCTCGCCCTCGGGCTCCTTCACCCGCTTGACCACGTTCCGCCAGGCCGACAGGTCGGGCATGGGCGCGTCGTCGATGCCGAACGCCCTCAGCACCTGCGTGTCGAGGCCTTCCTCGTGATAGCGCAGCGGCACCTCGTAGATGGTCGAGACGTCCAGCGCCTGGATGACCGCGTCCTCGCGCACGTTGCAGAACAGCGCGATCTTGCGCCGGTCGGACAGCGGTATCTCACGCTCGCACCGGCACATCAGGATGTGCGGCTGGATGCCGATGCTGCGCAGTTCCTTGACCGAATGCTGGGTCGGCTTGGTCTTGAGCTCGCCCGCCGAGGCGATGAACGGCACCAGCGTCAGGTGGATGAAGATGGCGTTGTCGCCCAGCTCGTTGCCGAGCTGGCGGATCGCCTCGAGGAACGGCAGGCTCTCGATGTCGCCGATGGTGCCGCCGATCTCGCACAGGATGAAGTCGCACCCGTCCTGCTCGGCCAGGGCGAATTCCTTGATGGCGTCGGTGACGTGCGGGATCACCTGCACGGTGCCGCCCAGATAGTCGCCGCGCCGCTCCTTGGTGATGATCTGCTGGTAGATGCGGCCCGAGGTGACGTTGTCGCTCCGGCGCGAGGCGACGCCGGTGAACCGCTCGTAGTGGCCCAGGTCGAGGTCCGTCTCGGCGCCGTCGTCGGTCACATAGACCTCGCCGTGCTGATACGGGCTCATCGTCCCGGGATCGACGTTGAGATAGGGGTCCAGCTTCCTGAGCCGGACCTTGTAGCCGCGGGCCTGCAACAAGGCGCCGAGGGCGGCGGAGGCGAGCCCCTTCCCCAAAGAAGAGACCACTCCCCCGGTGATAAAGATAAAACGTGTCATGGACCGGGGGTGCGCATGAAGGGTGAACGAACCTGGTTTAGGGGTTACTCCGAGAACGGAACGGCGGGGGCCGCGGGTTCGGCCGGCGTGGCGGGCGCCGTCTTGGCCGGTACCTTGACGTTCTCCATGATCGAGCCCTTCTCCTTGCCGGCCTGACCGGCCAGCGCCGCGAGAACGAGGCACAGGATCATGAAGAGGGCCGCCAGAAACGCCGTGAGACGCGTCAGGAAGCTGGCCGCGCCGCGCACCGACATGAAGCCGCCAGAGGACGCGCCGCCGGTCAACGTGGCCGCGCCGCCTTCCGAACGCTGCATCAGGATCACGATCACCAAAGCGATGGCGACCACCAACTGAATGACGAGAACGACTTCTTGCATGATGCTTTCAACGGGTCAGGGTTGGGGGGCTTTTACACCAACTGGCATGGCGGTGCCACACCGTTGTTCCGAAGTACGCCCTGCCCGGCTACAGGCAGCCTCCGGATCACGCATAAGCCCGGATGATCCCCAGAAAGTCGTCGGCTTTCAAGCTCGCGCCGCCCACCAGGGCGCCGTCCACATTGGCCACGCCCATCAGCTCGGCGGCGTTGGATGGCTTCACCGAGCCGCCATAGAGCAGGCGGATGCCCCTGCCCGCCTCGCCCAGCCGCTCGACCAGCGCGCCGCGGATGAAGGCGTGCACCTCGGCCACGTCCTCCGGCGTCGGCGTGCGGCCGGTGCCGATGGCCCAGACCGGCTCGTAGGCCACGACCGTGTTGGCGGGCGTCGCCGCGGCGGGCACCGAGCCGGCGATCTGGCCGCCGATCACGGCCAGCGTGCGGCCTTCCACGCGCTCGGCCTCGGTCTCGCCGACGCAGATGATCGCGGTCAGGCCCGCGCGCCAGGCGGCCTCGGCCTTCGCGGCCACCAGCGCGTCGGTCTCGGCATGGTCCTGGCGGCGCTCGGAATGGCCGACGATCACCGCGGCCGCGCCCACGTCGGCCAGCAGCTCGGCGCTGACGTCGCCCGTGTGGGCGCCGCTCGCCTTGGGATGGCAGTCCTGCGCGCCGACCGCGACGCCCGTGCCGCCCAGAATCCGCGCGAACAGGCCGACCAGCGGGAACGGCGGGCAGATCATGGCCTCGCACCGCACGCCGGAGAGCGCCTTCAACCCTTCGGCCACGCGCCTGGCTTCCTCGGCGCTCGCCACGGTGCCGTTCATCTTCCAGTTGCCTGCCACCAGCGGCTTGGGTGCTTCGCTCATCGGTTCTTCCTGTGGTTTGCGATGGGTTTTCCGATAGCAGACCGGCGTACCCGTTTCCAGCCCGGCTTGCAGGTTGCTAGGGTTGCGCGGCGTGACTATGATGCGCGCCCAATCCAGCCCGGCACGCCGGGTCATCGCCCGTTGGAGAAACTCATCGATGCTGACTGCGCTGCGCAAAGGCGCGAATATGTGGTTCGTGCGGATCATACTGGTGCTCATCATCGCCAGCTTCATGGTCTGGGGCGTCGAGTCCGTCCATCTGACCGGACCGGCCAACGTCGCCAGCGTGGACAACATCAACGTGACGCAGGCCGAATACAGCCGCGCCTTCCGCACCGAGCTGATCCAGCGCACGCCCGATCCCTCCGAGCCCTACACGGCCCCGCAGGCGATCGCCGACGGCCTCGACAGGCTGGTGCTGGAGCGGCTGGTGATGGGCGCGGCGCTCGACAACGCCGCCGAGGATCTGGGCCTGCGCGCCTCGGACCACCGCATCGCCGCCGCGATCCATGAGGCGCCCCGCTTCCAGGGGCCGAGCGGCGCGTTCGACATGGCCATCTACCGCCAGGAACTGTCGCAGCGCGGCATGACCGAATACGGCTTCGAGCAGGAAACCCGCCGGCTGATGGAACGCGCCGACCTGATCGGCACGCTGCGCAGCGGCGTCGTCGTCCCCGAGGCGATCGTCCAGGCGATCTACGCCCATGCCTCGGAAGTGCGCTGGGGCCATTATGTGGGCATTCCCTCGGCCGGCATGACCGGCGTGCCCGAGCCTTCCGACACGGACGTGAAGGCCTATTACGACGCGCACCAGCAGAGATATTCCGAGCCCGAATACCGCGCGTTCCGTTTCGTCGTGCTGAACCAGGCCGCGCTCGCCGCCAACACCCAGATCGCCGACGACGTGCTGCGCAAGGAGTTCGAGGCGCGCAAGGACACGGTGTCGACGCCGGAGAAGCGCGACCTGAAGCAGATCATCGTGGCCGACGAGGCGGCCGCCAAGGCGCTCAAGCAGCGCCTCGACGCCGGCGAGGATTTCGTCGAGGTCGCCAGGTCCGCGGGCATGTCGGCCGGCGAAGTGGCCCTTCCGGGCACGGAGAGGTCCAAGCTGGGCTATCTGGGCGACGAGGCCGCCGACAAGGCGTTCTCGCTGGAACAGGGCAAGGTAAGCGATCCGGTCGACAGCAAGCTGGGCTGGGCGATCTTCAAGGTCGACGCCGTCACGCCCGGCCGCGAGGTGACCTTCGACGAGGCCCGGCCGCAGATCATGAAGGACCTGGTGGACCGGCAGGTCTCGGCCGCCATGGACGAGCTTTCGGAAAAGGCCCGCACCCAGATCGCCGAGGGCGCCGCCATCGAGGCGGTGTCCCAGTCGCTGGGCCTGCCGCTGCGCAGCGTGGCGCAGATGAACCGCGACGGCAAGGACGCGACCGGCGAGCCCGTCACCGGGCTGCCGCCGGGCAAGGCGTTCATCCCCTCGCTGTTCGGCAAGACCCAGGGCGAGTTCATCGACCTGGAGGACGACGGCGAGAACGGCTATTTCGTCACCCATCTGGACAAGATCATCCCCGCCCGGGTCAAGCCGCTGAGCGAGATCAGGGACCAGGTCCGCGCCGACTGGACCCGCGATGCCCGCGACAAGGCGGCCCGCGCCGTGGCGCAGAAGGTGGTCGAGAAGGTGCGCGGCGGCACGTCGCTGTCCGACGCGGCGCGCGAGATCGGCGCGGTCGTCGCCTCGACCCCGATGGTCAGCCGCAGCCAGGCGCCCCGGCTGGGCGAGTATTTCTCGCCCGAGCTGGTCACCGCCATGTTCGACGCCGACAAGGACGGCGTGGTGTACGGCGCGTCGGCCAGGAACGACGGCTATTTCGTCGTCCGGGTCGCCGACGTGAAGCCCATGCCGATCGACCCCAACAGCGCCGACTACGGCCAGATCCGCGACGCGCTGTCCGAGACCCTGAAGCTGGACATCTTCGCCCAGTACCAGACCTATCTTTTCGACAAGTACTCGGTGACCCGCAACCAGAAGCTGGTCGACCAGATCACCTCCCAACAGCAGTGATCATGGCGGACGGACATGGGCGAGCCGGTTCGATGGTGCGGCGATGACGGATTTCCTTCCCGGACCGGACGCATTCCGCGCCGCCTATGACGCCGGCCGGCCGCAGGTCGTCTGGACGACGCTGGTCGCCGACCTCGAGACGCCCGTATCGGCGTTCCTGAAGCTCACCCAGGGCCGCAGCCACACCTTACTGCTGGAATCCGTCGAGGGCGGCGCCATACGCGGCCGCTATTCGTTCATCGGCCTGCTGCCGGACATCATCTGGCGCTGCCGGGGCGACAGGGCCGAGATCAACCGCAACGCCCTGAACGACGCGGCGGCGTTCGAGGCGGAAAGCGCCCCGCCCCTCGCCTCCATGCGCGCGCTGGTCGCGGAATCGCTGATCGACCTGCCGGACGAGCTGCCGCCGATGGCCGCCGGCCTCGTCGGCTACATGGGCTACGACATGGTCCGGCTGATGGAGAAGCTGCCGCCAGCCAATCCGGATCCGCTGGGCCTGCCCGACGGCATGTTCGTGCGCCCTACGCTGATGGCGGTGTTCGACAGCGTCAAGGACGTGGTCATCCTGGTGACGCCGGTCCGGCCGCAGCCGGGCCTGAGCGCGGACGCCGCCTACAGCAGGGCGCAGGACAGGCTGTGGCTGGGCATCGACGCGCTCGACACGCCCGCCCCCGCCGCGCACAGCGCCACGGCCGGCAAGGCCGACCTGCCCGAGCCCGTCTCCAACACGCCGCGCGAGCGCTATCTGGAGATGGTCCGCAAGGCGCAGGACTACATCGCCGCCGGCGACATCTTCCAGGTGGTGCTGTCCCAGCGCTTCTCGCTGCCCTTCGACCTGCCGCCCTTCGCGCTCTACCGGGCGCTGCGCCGGACGAACCCGTCGCCCTACATGTACTACATGGACATGGACGGCTTCGCGGTCACCGGCTCCAGCCCCGAGATCCTGGTGCGGCTGAAGGACGGCGAGGTCACCATCCGCCCCATCGCCGGCACCCGCCCGCGCGGCGCCACGCCGCAGGAGGACAAAGAGCTGATGGAAGGCCTGCTGGCCGACCCCAAGGAGCTGTCCGAGCACCTGATGCTGCTGGACCTGGGCCGCAACGACGTGGGCCGGGTCGCCAGGGCCGGCACCGTCGAGGTGACCGAGCAGAACACCATCGAGCTTTATTCCCACGTCATGCACATCGTCTCCAACGTGCGCGGCGAGATCGACCCGCGCCACGACGGCATCGACGCCCTGTGCGGCGGCTTCCCCGCCGGCACCGTCTCGGGCGCGCCCAAGGTGCGGGCCATGGAGATCATCGACGAGCTGGAGATGGAGAAGCGCGGCATCTATGCCGGCGGCGTCGGCTATTTCTCGGCCGGCGGCGCCATGGACACGGCCATCGTGCTCCGCACCGGCGTGGTCAAGGACGGCGTGATGTACGTCCAGGCCGGCGCCGGCATCGTCGCCGATAGCATCCCCGAAAGCGAGGACGCCGAATGCCGCGCCAAGGCCCGCGCCCTGATCCGCGCCGCCCAGGAAGCCGTCAGATTCGCGGCGACGCCCGGCCGGGGGCAGTGATCTAGCGGGCTGTCGCCGCCCCACCCACCTTGGTCGTCATCCCGGCGAAGAAGCTTACGAATCCCCGCGCTCTAGCTGCCAGGGATTGAGCAACGCGACGCCCGTGGCGGCAAAATCCCCGACGTTCCGCGTCACCACGGTCATGCCATGAACCAGCGCCGTCGCGGCGATCAGCGCATCGCGTTCCGAGCGCGGATCGGGGATGTGAAGCCGGGCGCAACGGATCGCGACGGCGGTGTCGACGGGCAGGACGCGCGTGTCGAACCGGACGAGGATCTGCTCGTCCACCCAGCGCCGCAGCACTTGCCCCTGCCGCGCATCCCGGCGCTCGATCTGAAGGACGCCGCGCTCGATTTCGAGGAGCGAGATCGCGGACAGGAAGAACTGCACGGCCGGAATGCCGTCCGCCCATCTCACGACGTTGGCGTCGGCACGCTCCGGCCGCCGCAGCTCGGAGAGGACGTTGGTGTCCAGGATGAACATCAGTCGAGATCGGCGGGACGCAGGACGCCTTCCATCCGCGGCGGATCGAAATCGAAGTCCGCCGCATCGCCGTCCTGCTCCAGTGCCTGCCTCAGGGACATGGCACCGCCCGCCAGCCGCTGATAGTCCTCGATGGTCAGCAGGACGTGCGCCGGGCGGCCGCGGTCGGTGATGAACACCGGCCCGTTGCTGGCCGCCTTCTTGACACGGCTGGCGTCCTGGTTGAACTCCCGGCTCGAAACCGTGGTGATGGTCACACTCGCCTCCATGAAAGTAGATATATATCTACATGTACGACAGTGAAAATCAAGCTCAGGGGGACCACCGAGCAAGGAAAGACAGTATGGAAATGACCTGCCTCCAATACCCTCACCTCGGCCGTCATCCCGCCGACGGGCGGGAACCAGCCTGGGAGATTCACGCTTGATTCTCAGAGGCTTGGTCTGGATTGCATGGTCTGGATCCCGCCCGTCGGCGGGATGACGACTGGAGAGGTGGTGAAGCGGGCCCGCAAACGGCGGCTGGTCTACTCGGGGCGCTTCACCACCGCCGGCGCTTCCGCCTCGCGGTTGACCAGCGCGGTGATCGGCACCAGCGTCACGTCGTCGAGGGTGGGAATCCATGCCTTGAGGGCGGCGATCGTCGCCTTGTGCGGGTGGCCGATGACGATGGCGGTGCCGCGCTTGCGCGCGAGTTCGACCGCCTTGTCGAGCTGGGCGCGCACCGCTTCCTCGGTCGCCACGTTGTCGATGAAGATGTCGCGTTTCAGCAGCGGCACGCCGAACCGCGCGGCGGCGGCCGTTCCCTTGCTGTGCGGCGTCGTGCGCGAATCCAGGAACAGCAGGCCGCGCCTGGCCGCCTCGCGCATCACCACGCCCATGCCGTTCTGGTCGGCGGTGAACTTGCTGCCCATGTGGTTGTTGAAGCCCACATAGCCCGTGAAGCGGTCCATGTTCCACACCACGCGGTCCTGCATCTCCTGCGGCGGCAGCGTCGTCAGCAGCGCCTTGGGGCCGGGGTCCTCCTTGGCGCTTTCCGGCTGCATGGGCAGGTGGAGCATGACTTCGTGCCCCAGGGTCCGCGCCTTGTCCACGCGCGCCTGGACGTCCTCGCCATAGGGCATGAACGCCAGGGTGACCGGCGCGGGCAGCGAGATCGCGTCCTCGGTCCGCGCCTTGTTCAGGCCGACGTCGTCGATCACCACCGCGATGACGGCGCCCTGGGGGATCGCGGTGGCCGTGGCGTAGCGCTTCCAGGCGGGCTCGCCCTCGTGGACCGGCAGGCCTTCCTCGGGCGGGGCCGCGTGCTTGCCCTTGTCCGGCAGGCTGGCGATCAGGTCGCCGATGGGATCCTCCTCGGGCTGCTCGGCATCGGGCTGGGCCGGCGGGCCGGCGGGCGCCCGGGGCTGCTCCGTCGCCGCCGCCGTCTCCGGCGGCCTGGCGGGCGGCGCGTCGTCCGAGAACAGCATGACGGCGATGACCACGACGGAGGCCACGGCCGAAAACGCCGCGACGAGGAGCGGCAGGTTGGCGCGGCTGAAACGAAAGCGGGAAGAACGGTGTCTGTGCGACGTCAAAAAGTCACCCTATCTGCGGCCTCGTGGCGGACACGCCGCCGTCCGGTCCGGAAAGGCAGGTTTTGCCTGACATTGCCGGCCTCTATCGCCTATATATGCGCGAACGCATACGGAATCGACGCCTGATGTTCGTCCTGATCGATAACTATGACAGCTTCACCTACAACCTGTTCCACTATCTGGCGGAACTGGGGGCGGACATGGTCGTGCACAGGAACGACCAGATCGGCGTCGCGGACCTGCTCGCCATGCAGCCGGAAGGCATCGTGCTCTCGCCCGGGCCGTGCACGCCCAACGAGGCGGGTATCTGCCTCGACCTGATCGCCGCCGCCGCGGGCAGGATCCCGCTGCTGGGCGTATGCCTGGGCCACCAGGCCATCGCCCAGGCCTTCGGCGGCCGGGTCGTCCGCGCGCCGCGACTGATGCACGGCAAGGTCAGCGAGATCAGCAACACCGGCAAGGGACTGTTCCAGGGACTGCCGCCACGCTTCCGGGCGACGCGCTATCATTCGCTGATCGCCGAGCGAAGCACCCTGCCCGACTGCCTCGAGATCACCGCCGAGACCGACGACGGCCTCGTCATGGGCCTGGAGCACCGCCAGTTCGAGGTTCACGGCGTGCAGTTCCACCCCGAAAGCATCGAATCCGAATACGGCCACGACCTGCTGCGCAATTTCCTCGAGCGCGCACGTACACGCAACGCCGCCTGATGGCCGACATCAAATCCTTCATCGCCAAGGTCGCCGGCGGCGCGAGCCTGACCCAGGACGAAGCCTACGAGGTCTTCGCCGCCATGATGGACGGCGACGTGACGCCGGCGCAGATCGGCGCGTTCCTCATGGCGCTGCGGGTGCGCGGCGAGACGGTGGACGAGATCACCGGCGGCGCACGGGTGATGCGCGAGCGCGCGCTGCGCGTCGCCGCGCCGGACGGCGCCATCGACACCTGCGGCACCGGCGGCGACGGCAGCGGCAGCTACAACATCTCCACCGCGGTCGCGCTGGTGGTCGCCTCGCTGGGCGTGCCGGTGGCCAAGCACGGCAACCGCGCGCTGTCCTCGAAATCCGGCTCGGCCGAGGTGCTGCAGGCGCTGGGCGTCAACATCGACCTGGAGGCCGCCGTGATCGAGCGCTGCCTGGCCGATGCGGGCATCACCTTCATGATGGCGCCGCGTCACCACACCGCCACCCGCCACGTGGCGCCGGTGCGCGTCGAACTCGGCACAAGGACGATCTTCAACCTGCTGGGGCCGCTGTCGAATCCGGCCGGCGCGCCGCATCAGCTGCTGGGCGTGTTCGACGGCCGCTGGGTGAGGCCCATGGCCGAGGTGCTGCGCAACCTGGGCGCGACCCGCGTTTGGGTGGTGCATGGCGAGGACGGCCTGGACGAGATCACCACCACCGGCGCGACCCGCGTCGCCGAACTGAAGGATGGCGTCATCCGGGAGTTCACCGTCACGCCCGAAGACGCCGGCCTGAACCGGGCCGCCGTCGCCGACCTCAAGGGCGGCGACCCCGCCCACAACGCCGCCGCCCTGCGCGCGCTGCTGGACGGCAAGAAAGGCGCGTACCGCGACATCGTGCTGCTGAACGCGGCCGCCGCGCTGATCGTCGCCGGCAAAGCCGAGGACCTGCGTCAAGGGGTGACGCTGGCGGCCGAGGCGCTGGACTCCGGCGCCGCGAAGGCTACGCTGGACAGGCTCGTGAAGGTTTCCAACGGACAATGACCGACGTTCTCGCCAGGATCTGCGCCGACAAGCGGCAGCATGTCGCCGACCGCAAGGCCCGCCGCCCGCTGGAGGCGGTCGACCGGGACGCGCGCGCCGCCTCGCCGCCGCGCGGCTTCATCTCCAGCCTGCGCGGGACCATCGAGGCCGGCGG
>CAZVVC010000104.1:10696-11027 GCA_964630425.1 uncultured Bifidobacterium sp.
CGGCCTGATCGCGGAGATCAAGAAGGCAAGCCCCTCCAAGGGCCTGATCCGCGCCGATTTCGATCCAGCGACGCTCGCCCGCGCCTATCAGGCCGGCGGCGCCACCTGCCTTTCCGTGCTGACCGACGTTCCCTATTTCCAGGGCGACGATGCCTATCTGGCCGCCGCGCGCGAGGCGGTGCCGCTGCCCGTGCTGCGCAAGGATTTCATGCTCGATCCCTATCAGGTGACCGAGGCGCGCGCGCTGGGCGCGGACTGCATCCTCCTGATCATGGCCGCGCTGGAGACCGCGCAGGCGATGGAGCTGGCGGCCTGCGCCGCCGACTGGGGC
>CAZVVC010000105.1:0-11015 GCA_964630425.1 uncultured Bifidobacterium sp.
AGCTGTTCCGCAACCGGCTCTATCTTGGCGAAGCCGTCCACAAGGGCACCAGCTATCCGGGCGAACATCAGGCGATCATTGACCAGCCGCTGTGGGATGCAGTCCACGCTATTCTGCAGGAAAGTCCGCGCCAGCGGGCTGCCAACACCCGCACCCAGACCCCGGCGATGCTGAAGGGTTTGATCTTCACCGATCGCGGCGTGGCAATGACACCGACGGTCACCAAGAAGGGCAGCCGGCATTACCGCTACTACACCTCCATGGATGCGATCCGGAATCGGGCTTGCGAAGGGCGCGACAGCTTTGTCCGGCTCAATGCCGGCATGGTGGAAACGGCTGTCATCCAGCACATCCGATCGTTGCTGCGCACGCCGGAAATCACGGTGCGGGCCGTGGAGACTGCGCGCCGCACGGATCCGGACATCGACGAGCAGGACGTGGTCACCGCGCTGGCCGGGTTCGATAGCCTCTGGGAATCGCTGTTCCCGGCCGAACAGGCCCGCATTGCCCGGCTGCTGATCGAGCGGGTCACGGTCAGCGCCGACGGCCTTGCGGTCGACCTGCGCACCGAGGGCCTCGGATCGGTCATCCGCGAAATGGTCACCCCGAAACAGGAATTGGCAGCATGAGCGCGCCTACCACCATGCGGGTGTTCATCCCGCTCACCATTCGCAAGCGCAACGGGCGGCCGAAGATCGTGCCGCCGGCCGACATGGTGCCAGATACCGGCGGCGTCGATCCGCATGTGTTGAAGGCCATCGCCAAGGCGTGGAGTTGGCGGCGGAAGCTGGAGAGCGGTGCGGCCACGACCATCCAAGATATAGCCGACGTCGAGGGCATATCGGACCGCTATGTCGGGCGCATGCTGCGGCTGGCCTATCTGGCTCCGGCGGTGCTCGACAGGCTGCTGATCCGCCGCGTGCCCCCTGCTGTGTCGATCAAGGAGCTGGCTTCAGCGGCAGAAGTGCCGTGGACGGAGCAGGAGAAAACGGTTTTGGGAAAAGAGTAACGCGCCCATCAGCCAGTCTTTGGGAGCACGCATGTTGCCCGCGGCTGGCCAATAAGGCTACGTTCATCCCCCTCTGCAACAATGAAAGCGATTGGACACCTTCTTTGCAGGTGCCGATATGTTTGATGGGAGAGAGACATGACGCCAAGCACCACATCTTCGGCGCTCCGTTCCAGAGCTTTGCTGTCTGCAGCTTTTCTGGGCGCAGCATTGTTCGGGACAAGTGTCTCGCAAGCCCAGGAACCGGCTTCCGCGCAGCAGGCAGAAGTCGTGTCGCAAAATGCGGATGCCATGCGAGGGATCGAGAAATCCGACATCAGGCGCGGACAAGCGCGCGTTGGTGACGTCGATGGCGACGGATTTGGCGATCCAGCGCCAGTCGCAAGACAAGCTGATCTTAAAAAACTGGCGGATGAATTGGTGAACGCACACGGGCTAGCCGATGGAACAGGTGGTCACAGCAACCCGTCTGCCGCGACACAGGGCAATTCCGGAAATGCCTTGAACGTCCGATCGATGAACGGGCGCGCCGGTGATCCTATTCCGGACATAGACATCACGGTCAATCAGTCGCCTGGCGGATCATCAATCCAATCCAGCGATGCTTCGGATCAGACGTCTGAGTCGATACCTGCTCTTGACCCCAATCCATCCCTCTGAAAAATCCGAGGCTAGTTATGCCTTGAAACGACAATGATTGGCATCGCCAAAATGCGCTCAAAGCCGGTGAATTCAAACCTTTCTTGATGAATTTTCCGTATGCGAATTCTGGTATTTTGATTATCTGCCACATTTCGGTTGGCAAGCGCTCTACGCCTGATAAGTTCCTTTGACTGGACTTGGGCGAGTTGACTGCAGCGTTTTTGCACCTGCTTCGCAAGCCAAGTTGCTGCGGGGGGTTTGCCATGAGCCGCTTTTTTGTGTTTGCGCCTATCTTTCTCTTGGCTTCAGCGTGCTCCAACGAGGAAGCAAATGACAGTGCATCCCCTGCTGAGGTGACAGGTGGCGATTCCACGGTTGCCGAAGCCTACCGCACATCTTTCGACAGGGCCTGGCAGAGTGCCGGCGAAGGACGCAGCCCCTCGCAGGCCTGCGCCGGCGTTGTCGGCAAGGCCGTCGGCCTTCTGAAAACAACAGCCACTGGTGGGCAGGAGCGTACCGACGCGATTGCGGCGCTGGATGCCTGTTATGTCGGCGCCATGGCCCATTTTGTCGAAACGACACTTTCGGTCGAGAACCCCGGCACCACGCAATGCATCAACTTGCTGAAGGCACTGCCGGTGCATCGCAGTTCGCTGGGCGGCTTTATAACTGACGTTGGCGAAGACTTGGCGGCCTACGATCGCCGCTTGAACGCCCTAATCGAGACCAAGGTCCGTTCAGCCTGCCCCGACGCGGCCAACGTCATTCTGGGAGCTTGATCCCCGGCTGAGTAATCCGCCGACGGTCGACCACAGCACTGAAAGGAATATTCCGTGAAGATAACACCCATGAAAGGCATCACTGCCGCAACTGCGCTTTTCCTGCTGGCCGCTTGCGGACAAGATGCCGCAACTGAAAATGACGCCATCCCTGAAGGTGCTGAAATGGCAGCTGCCGGCGCTGCAGCGAACAGGGATTGGATCCCCGCGGGAGTCATCCTGCCGCAACCACACACGGTGCTCCAGGACACCAAGATCGGCACTCGCACATACCTTCTGCAGGTCAGCGTACCGAATGACCCTTCAGGACAGTTTGCGGGATGGAAATCCGCCCTCGTGGCAGCAGGCTATGCGGTTAATGAAGGTATGCTTTCTGATGGGCGCCTGTTGTTTGATGGCGCAGACGTGGAAAGCGGTCAGATTTCGGTCTCGCAGCCCGAGGACGTCGAAGGCTACATGATCCAGATCGATGTGAGCAAGAACACCCAGTAACCATCCTTCAGATTTGATCGCGGCGGCCTGAGTTCGATGCGGGGTCCCCCGTGGGGGGGCTGGCTGACAACCAGGCAGCTCTCCGTGCCCAAAGCGTAATGCGCAGGAAACGGTTCAAACGGTGAGCAAGGAGCCAACACGATGAAATCGGCACCAATAGCAGCAGTCATCGCATTCGCCTTGGCCTCTTGTCCGGCCGCGGCACTTGCCGAAGCGGTTGCGGCTGAAGTCGCGTTCAGCCCCCAGATCATTGATCGCGAAAACCACTGCATCGTGGGCTTTGCTGTCACTTATCCGAAGGATGTGACGCCTCACAGTCGCCATATCCGCATAACCACGCTCTGGTCGGAGGCGAGCCAGGGCAACCCTTGGCCGATCCCTTCGCTCGGCGCGCCTGACAGCTTTACGCACAACGAGGACGGAACGGTTACCTTTACCGGTGCCGTGAATGAGAGTGTTGGCGGATGTGATCCCGAACTCACTGCACGCACCTTGGCCATTGGACCTTGTGCCGAAGGCGATTGCGCCCCGGCACGCTTCGTGCCCGACGAGGATGCTGCGCGGCTGGGACTTGCAGAGGCAGAATACTGAATACGAGCTCCATCACCGCAAGCAGACCCCGGGTTCTGGAACCGCTCGCCAACCAAGATCGCGCCCAAAAGGTTCGCTCAGCGCCAACCACGAAAAGCACAGGAAACCTCGACTTTTTCCAACCGAACCTTTCCCAGCGAGCTTCGGGTGAAAAGAGACAAAAGCCGGTCAGAGACCGATTTTGGCGTTTTCGGGAGTCTCTAGGGTTCGGTCGCCACCGGCAAAAGCGCGCGGAAGCTGGGGATTTTCTGGCCTCGCGAGGCCCATCTCATTGATTCGCATTGAGATAATGGCGGAGGGGATGGGATTCGAACCCACGAGAGGCTTGCACCTCTACACACTTTCCAGGCGTGCGCCTTCAACCGCTCGGCCACCCCTCCGCGAAGGGGCGCACTATAGCCGATCGGGCGCGGCAGGCAACGGTTCGCGGGGGCACGCGCGGCATTTTCTTCCGGTGTCCGATTGGCGTAGTCTCGGCCGCGGATTCACGGCGGGAAAACACCGATGGCATGGGTGCCGGTGAGCGAGGACGACGCGCGGCTGCATCCCTGTTACGGGTTCGGCGGCTGGCTCTGGCTGGTCTATGCGGTGGAGGTGGCCGGCTTTGCCATGACCCTCGATTCCGTCGTCCGGATCGTCCGCCTCTCCGGCGCCGGCGCGCTGGCCAGCCCGTCCTTGGCCGTGATCTGGCTGCACCTGGCGCTCGCCCTGCCGTTCCTGGTGATGGCGCCGGCCCGCGCGCGGGCCATGCCCGCGGTGTCGATCGCCTGCTACTGGACGGGCGTGCTGGCCAGCCTGTGCAGTTTCGTCCTGTACGGCCTGCCGCCCATGGCCGTCCCGATCCTTGCCCCGATGCTGTTCTGGTGGGCGTGGGGGGTCTTCTTCACCGTCTACCTGTTGCGCGCGCGCCGGGTCAACGTCACCTACCGGCACCGGGTGCGCGAGGGCGAGGCCGCCGCCCTGTCGCCCGCGGCGGGCACGGCGTGACCATGGCAAACGAAGGCGGCGCATGGGTGACGGTCGGCGAGGAGCGGGCGCGGGCGCATCCGCTTCACGGCATGAACGGCCCGCTGTTCGGTTTCTACCTGCTGGCGCTGGGCGGTTTGCTGGTGCGGCTCATGGGCCTGTCGGCGGCGATGAGGCTGGCCCATACGCTCGATCCGGCTCTTTCCGATGTCTGCATGATCCTGCTGGCCCTCAGCCTGGCGCTGCCGCTGCCCTTCCTGATGCTGGCGCTGTCCGAGCATCCGGCCACGCCCGCCGCGTCGATCCTCTGCATCTGGCTGGCGGCGGGGCTGGACGCGGCGTTCCTGTTCATGGGCGTGATGACAAGGCCCACCTTCCTCGTCGCGGCGGCCTCGGCGGCGGCGGCGCCGCTGTTCACGCTCTACATGCTGCGCTCGCGCCGGGTCAACGTGACCTATCGCCACCGGGTGCGGCCGGGCGACCCCATCCTCGGCGCGGCGCGGGCGCCGTGATCGAAGGGCCCGGTCCCGCACGCCGACCCTCTTGCATGACCGATTTCCGTTCCTAAATCACCGCGGTGTGGAGGGCGAGCGCTTGCCCGACCGTGCTCACCCTCCCTGGCATCGCATGCAAACGGAGAGATGGTGATGGATACATCGTTCATGAATCCCGCGTCCCTGCCTACGCCGCCTGTCGGCCCGCATACGGTACCCGAGCGCGCCTATCGCACGCCGAGGGAGGTGCTGGAGGACGGCGGCCTGACCAGGGCGGAAAAGCGCGAGATCCTGGCCTTCTGGGCATCCGACGCCTGCGCGGTCGACTCCTGCCCGGCGCTGCGGCAGCCGCCGGGCGGGTTGCGGCCCGTGGCCTATGACGACATCATGCGCGCGCTGCGCGAGCTGGACGGGTTCGATCCCGACGGGCCGCCCTTCGGCGGCGGCGCGTCGGCCAGGCCCTCGCCGCGGCGGCGGGGCGCATCGGCATGGCGTCATGCCGGCGCCGAGCCCACGGTGGAGGAAGCGCTCGCCGACCCGGTCGTCAGGCTGGTGATGGCGCGCGACGGCGTGCGGGACGAGGATGTGCGCCGCGCCATGGCCCATGCCGGCCTGTGCCGCGGCGCGCGGGGAAGGGTGTCCTGGCGGGGATAGGAGCGCCGCTCAGTCGTCCATCTTGAGGGCGGCGATGAAGGCTTCCTGGGGAATCTCCACCTTGCCGAAGGAGCGCATGCGCTTTTTGCCCTCCTTCTGCCGCTCCAGCAGCTTCTTCTTGCGGGTGACGTCGCCGCCATAGCACTTGGCGGTGACGTCCTTGCGCATGGCGCTGATGGTCTCGCGGGCGATGACCCTGCCGCCGATGGCCGCCTGGATCGGGATCTTGAACAGCTGCCGCGGGATCAGGTCCTTCAGCTTCTCGCACATGGCGCGGCCGCGGCTTTCGGCGCGGCCCTTGTGCACGATCATGGACAGGGCGTCGACCGGCTCGGCGTTGACCAGCACCGACATCTTCACCAGGTCGCCTTCCTCGTAGCCGTCGAGCGTGTAGTCGAAGCTGGCATAGCCGCGCGAGACCGACTTCAGCCGGTCGTAGAAGTCGAACACCACCTCGTTGAGCGGCAGACGGTAGACGGCCATGGCGCGCGCGCCGGCATAGGTCAGCTCCTTCTGCACGCCGCGGCGGTCCTCGCACAGCTTCAGGATCGCGCCCAGATACTCGTCGGGCACGATGATCGAGGCGTTGATCCACGGCTCCTCGATATGGTCGATCTTCACCGGGTCCGGCATGTCGGCCGGGTTGTGCAGCTCGACCAGGCTGCCGTCGGTCATGTGGATCTTGTAGACCACGCTGGGCGCGGTGGTCACGAGGTCGAGGTCGAACTCGCGCTCCAGCCGCTCCTGGATGATCTCCAGGTGCAGCAGGCCCAGGAAGCCGCAGCGGAAGCCGAAGCCCAGCGCGGCCGAGGTTTCCATCTCGAACTCGAAGCTGGCGTCGTTGAGGCGCAGCTTGGCCAGCGACGAGCGCAGCTCCTCGAAGTCGCTGGCGTCGGCCGGGAACAGGCCGCAGAACACCACCGGCTGGCTGGGCTTGAAGCCCGGCAGCGGCGCGGCGGCCTGACGCTTTTCCTCGGTGATGGTGTCGCCGACATTGGTGTCGGCCACTTCCTTGATGGCGGCGGTGATGAAGCCCATCTCGCCCGGCCCCAGCTCGTCGACGATCTCCTGCTTGGGCGTGAAGATGCCGACGCGCTCGACGGTGTGGGTGGTCCTGGCCGCCATCATGCGGATCTGCTGGCCCTTGCGCAGCATGCCGTCGACGACGCGGACCAGGATCATCACGCCCAGGTAAGGGTCGTACCAGCTATCGACCAGCATCGCCTTCAGCGGCGCGTCGCGGTCGCCCCTGGGCGGCGGCAGGCGGGTGGCGATGGCCTCCAGCAGCTCCTCGATGCCGACGCCGGTCTTGGCCGAGGTGGCGATGGCGTCCGAGCCGTCGAGGCCGATCACGTCCTCGATCTGCTCGCGCACCCGCTCGGGCTCGGCGGCCGGCAGGTCGATCTTGTTGAGGACCGGGATGATCTCGTGGTCGTTCTCGATGGCTTTGTAGACGTTGGCGAGCGTCTGCGCCTCGACGCCCTGCGAGGCGTCGACCACCAGGATCGAGCCCTCGCACGCCGCCAGCGAGCGCGAGACCTCATAGGCGAAGTCCACATGGCCGGGCGTGTCCATCAGGTTGAATTCATAGGTGTTGCCGTCCTTGGCCTTGTATTTCAGCCGGACGGTCTGCGCCTTGATGGTGATGCCGCGCTCGCGCTCGATGTCCATGTTGTCGAGCACCTGCTCCTTCATCTCGCGGTCGGTCAGGCCGCCGCACGTCTGGATCAGGCGATCCGACAGCGTCGACTTGCCGTGGTCGATGTGGGCGATGATCGCGAAATTGCGGATGAGGGACAGGTCGGTCATGGCCGGGGGTTGTACACGGGGGCGGTGCGGCCCACAAGCGGCGGATTCGCGGGGTTGCAGGTGGCGAGACGGCTGTTATTCGAGATCGATACCCGCATGCGGCCGCCGATTTTCTCGGATGACTGCCTCGATATCGACATCCGTGGCGTAATCTGCAGATAACCGTGCATAAAACGCGGCTGCGGGCTCCCGGCCAGCCTCGCGAATCTCATAGGCTTCAAGGGCGCGTTCTACGATCTCTGTAATGGAACACTTTTCTCGCCGAGCCAATCGATACGCGATATCGCGAGCCTTTGCGCTTCGGACAGAAAATCGCGACCGTATCAAGTGTACCCTCCGACATGCAGGCACAGGTTAGGTTAGCCCATTCAACGGCCAAGTTAAATTGGTTGTCATCCCGGCGAAAACCGGGACCCAGGAGGTAAAGGGGCTGAGCTTTACGATCCCTGGGTCCCGGTTTTCGCCGGGATGACAACTAAAGGGTTTGAGTGACTTATCCCCGCAGCTTGCCGCCTGTGGCCTTCTCCACCGCGGCGACGATCTTCTTCGAGACCGCCTCGATGTCGGCATCCGTGAGGGTCCTGTCCGCCGGTTGCAGGCGCACGGCGAGGGCCAGCGACTTGTTGCCGTCGCCGACGCCGGGGCCTTCATAGACGTCGAACAGCGACACCGCCTCGATCAGTGCCTTGTCGGCGCCGGCGGCGGCGTTGATCGCCTCGGCCGCGGTCACGTTCGCGGCGACGACGAAGGCGAAGTCGCGCTCCACCGCCTGGAAGGGCGAGGCGGCCAGCGCCGGCTTGGAGGTGCGCTTGCGCTCCTTCACCGGGATGTTGTCGAGGAACACCTCGAACGCCACCACCGGGCCCTTGACGTCGAGCGCCTTGAGCACGCGCGGGTGCAGCTCGCCGAACTGGGCGAGGCAGTTCTTCGGACCCAGCATCAGCCGGCCGCTGCGGCCCGGGTGATACCAGCCGGGCGCGTCGGTGGCGATGCGCAGATTGGCCGTCGCCGCGCCGAGCGCGTCGAGCAGGGCGAGCGCGTCGGCCTTGGCGTCGAACACGGTGACCGGGCCGGACGGGTCCGACCAGTGGCGCGGGTGGTCGACGCCGGCGCGCACGCCGCCCGCGACCGTCGCCTGGTCCTCGGGCGCGTCGCCCGCATATTGCGGGCCGACCTCGAACAGGGCGATGGAGGCGAAACCCCGGTCGGCGTTGCGGCCCGCCGCCTCGACCAGGTTGGGCAGCACGCTCGGGCGCATGGCGTCGAGGTCCGCGCTGATCGGGTTGGCGAGGGTCAGCGCCGCCGCGCCGCCGCCGAACAGGCGGGCGCTGGCCGTCGAGGTGAACGACCAGGTCACCGCCTCGTTGAGGCCGCGCGCCGCCAGCACGCGGCGGGCGCTGCGCACCAGCCGCTGGCGGGCATTGACCGCCGGCCTGATGGTCTCGCTCACCGGCGGCAGCATGGTCGACGGGATGGCATGGAAGCCGTGGATGCGGGCCACTTCCTCGACCAGGTCGGCCTCGCCCTCGATGTCGGTGCGCCAGCTCGGCACCTCGGCGTGGATGACGCCGCCGATCTCCTGCGCCCGGAAGCCCAGCGACTCCAGCCGGCGGACGGATTCGGCGGCCGGGATGTCGATGCCGGTCAGGGTGCGCACCCGGTCGGGGCGCATCTCGGCGGTCCGGTTCCATTCGGGGACGGCGCCGGCGATCACCAGCTCGCTGGCCTCGCCGCCGCAGATCTCCAGGATCAGCCGGGTGGCGTCCTCGGCGCCGCCGATGACGTACTGGCTGTCCACGCCGCGCTCGAAGCGATAGCGCGCATCGCTGTTGATGCCCAGCATCCGGCCCGTATAGGCGGTGCGCACCGGGTCGAACAGCGCCGATTCCAGCACCACGTCGACGGTCTCTTCCGTGCAGCCGGAGGCGTCGCCGCCCATCACGCCGCCCAGGCCCAGCGCGCCCGTATCGTCGGCGATCACGCACACGCCCTCGGGCAGGGTGTAGGTCTTGCCGTCCAGCGCCAGCAGTTCCTCGCCGGGATCGGACAGGCGCACATGGATGTTCCCGGTCAGCCTGGCCGCGTCATAGACGTGCAGCGGCCGCGCCCGGTCGTAGGACAGGTAGTTGGTGATGTCGACCAGCGCCGAGATGGGGCGCAGGCCGATGGCCTTCAGCCGGCGCTGCATCCAGGCCGGGCTGGGGCCGTTCCTCACGCCGCGGATGGTGCGGCCGACGAAGATCGGGCAGGCGGCGCGGTCGACGCCGTCCAGCTTCAGCGAGACGCCCACAGGGCTGGCGAACGTGCCGGCCACCTTGGCGGCATTGGCCGGCTTCAGCGTGCCGATGCCGGCGGCGGCCAGGTCGCGGGCGATGCCGCGCACGCCCAGGCAGTCCTGCCGGTTGGGCGTGATGTTGATCTCGATGACCGGATCGTCGAGGCCCAGCACCTGCGCGAAGGGCACGCCCAGCGGCGCGTCGGCGGGCATCTCGATGATGCCCTCATGGGCGTCGGACAGGCCCATCTCGCGCTCCGACACCAGCATGCCGTTGGAGGCGACGCCGCGGATCTCGCTGGGCTTGAGGACGAGGCCGGTCGCCGGCACGGTCAGGCCCGACCGGGCGAACACCGCCTTCATGCCGGTGCGCGCGTTGGGCGCGCCGCACACCACCTGGACGGTCTCGCCGCCGATGTCCACCTGGCACACCCGCAGCTTGTCGGCGTTGGGGTGCGGCTCGGCCTTCAGCACATGGGCGACGGTGAACGGCGCCAGCACGGCGCCGTTGTCGGTCACGCCCTCGACCTCGAGGCCGATGGCGGTCAGCGTGTCGGTGATGGTCTTGAGGTCGGCCGCGGTGTCCAGATGGTCCTTCAGCCAGGACAGGGTGAACTTCATCGGCTGACTCCCTGGCCAAGGGTGGGGATGTTGAGGGCCGAGAAGCCGTAATGGCGCAGCCAGCGCAGATCGCTGTCGAAGAAGGCGCGCAGGTCGGGCGCGCCGTATTTCAGCATGGCGATGCGGTCGATGCCCATGCCGAAGGCGAAGCCCTGGAACATGGCGGGATCGATCCCGCCATGTTCCAGCACCTTCGGGTGCACCATGCCGCAGCCCATGATCTCCAGCCAGTCGTCGCCCTCGCCGATGCGCAGCTCGCCGCCGTCGCGGCGGCAGCCGATGTCCACCTCGGCCGACGGCTCGGTGAAGGGGAAATAGCTGGGGCGGAAGCGCATCTTCACCTCGTCCACCTCGAAGAAGGCGCGGCAGAACGCCTCGATGCACCCTTTCAGGTGGCCCATATGGGTCGATTCGTCGATCACCAGCGCCTCGACCTGGTGGAACATGGGCGTGTGCGTCTGGTCCGAGTCGCACCGGTACGTCCGCCCCGGGATGATGACCTTGATGGGCGGTTTCTGCGCCTGCATCGTCCGGATCTGAACGGGCGAGGTGTGCGTGCGCAGCAGGAGCCGCTCGCCGTCGGATTTCTCATTAAAGAAAAAAGTATCATGCATCTCCCGCGCCGGATGTCCGAGCGGGAAGTTGAGCGCGGTGAAATTGTAGAAGTCCGTCTCGATGTCCGG
>CAZVVC010000106.1:0-10813 GCA_964630425.1 uncultured Bifidobacterium sp.
GAGGCGTTCTTCACCGCGGCGCCCATCGCCGGCGGCGAGCGGCGGCCGTTCGTGGTCCAGGCGAGGGGCGGCAGCGCCCGGGCGCTGGGCACCAGGTTCATGGTCGACCTCTTCGGCGAGGGGGTCGACGTCACCGTCGTCGAGCACGACGTGGCGGTGTCCGCGGCCGACGGCCAGCAGGCCGTGCTCTCGGCCGGGCAGGCGGTCCGTTATGACGGCAACGGCCTGGGACAGGCCCGGCCGGCCAACCTCGCCCATGCGACGGCCTGGCGCCGCGGCCGGCTGATCTTCGACCGGGTGCCGCTCGCCGAGGTGGCCGAGCAGCTCGGCCACTACATGAACAGGCGCATCGTCATCGCCGACAAGGCGCTGGCCGCGCGGCGGTTCAGCGGTGTCTTCGATACCGGCGATCCCGCCGCGGCGCTGGCCGCCGTTACCCGCGAAGTGGGCGGCCGTCAGGCCTCGGTGCCGCCCTTCGTCACGATTCTCTACTGATCCCCGAAAAAATTTTTACCGGTTTCCCCGCGTCGCTCGTCCTATGGACAACGCAGTTGCAACTGATTGGCGACTGCAACCAACGAAAAGCCAGAAAGGACAAGCAGATGGGAGTGAAGCAAAAGGGTCCGGCGCGACGCGCGTTCCTGATGTCGACCGCGGCGGTGATGGCCGTGTCGGTCGCGGTGACCGTGGCGGACGCGGCGACGTCAAGCCCGGCGAACGCGCAGACCGCGCCGCGCACGGTCGCCTTCTCGATTCCGGCGCAGGACCTCAACAGCGCCATCCTCACCTTCGCCGACACGGCGGGTATCCAGGTGTTCTATGACGCGGCCCTGGTCGGCGGCCTGCGCAGCACCGCCGTCAACGGCACCTTGACGCCCGAACAGGCCCTGCGGCAGCTGCTCGGCGGCACGGGCATCGCCTTCAGCTTCACCGGCCCCAACGCCGTGGCCCTCGACAAGGCGGGCGCGGCCGCCACGGGTGGCGTGACGCAACTGGCGCCGGTGCGGGTGGGCGCCACCGCCGCCGCGTCGACCCTCCAGCCGCCGCCGGAAAAGGGCTACAAGGCCGGCCGCATCATCAGCGCCACCAAGACGGACACGGCGCTGATCGACGTGCCCCAGTCGGTGTCGGTGGTGAGCCAGGACCAGATCCGCGACCAGGCGATCACCAACATGGCGGAAGCGGTCCGCTATACGCCCGGCCTGGGCTTCGCGCAGGGCGAGGGCAACCGCGACACGCCGATCTTTCGCGGCAACAGCTCGACCTCGGACTTCTTCGTCGACGGCATCCGTGACGACGTCCAGTATTTCCGCGACGTCTACAACATCGACCGGGTGGAGATATTTCGCGGCCCGAACGCCATGATCTTCGGCCGCGGCGGCGTCGGCGGCATCATCAACCGCGTCACCAAGCAGGCCAACTGGGACTCCGGCCGCGAGGTGCTGCTCCAGGGCGGCAGCCACGAGCACTGGCGCGGCACGCTGGACTTCAACCAGCCGATCAACGACGCCATATCGTTCCGCCTGACCGGCCTGTATCAGAATTCCGAAAGCTACCGCGACGGCGGGACCTATGAGCGGTGGGGCCTCAATCCCACCATGTCGTTCCGGCTGGGCGAGAATACCCTGCTGCAGATCGGCTACGAGCATTTCGACGACGAGCGCGTCGCCGATCGCGGCATCCCGTCGTTCCAGGGCCGGGCGTTTCCCACCAGACGCTCGACCTTCTTCGGCGATCCGAAGGACAGCCCCACCTGGGCCACGGTGGACGCGGTGAGCGTGGCGATCGAGCACAACTTCACCGAGGATCTCAGCCTGCGTAACCGCTTCCGCTATCAGAGCGTGGACAAGTTCTACCAGAACGTGTTCCCCGGCGCGGTGAACGCGGCCGGCACTTCCGTGAGCATCGCGGCCTACAACAACCACACCGAACGCGAGAGCTTCATCAACCAGACCGACCTGAACTGGAACTTCGACACCGGCTCGGTCCGTCATACGCTGCTGGCCGGGCTGGAGCTGGGCCGTCAGGAAACCGACAATTTCCGCATGACGGGCTATTTCGGCTCGCCCACGTCGACCGTCACGTCGATGAACGTGTCGACCGCCAATCCGACGGTGGACGCCGCAGTGTTCTTCCGGCAGTCCGCCAGCGACGCCGACAACAACAGCGTCGCCAAATTCGTCGGCGTCTACCTGCAGGACCAGATCAAGTTCTCGCCCATGTTCGAGGCGGTCGTCGGCATCCGCTACGACAATTTCGACGTCGACTTCGTGAACAACCGGAACGGCCAGCAGCTCAAGAGCAGCGACAACCTGTGGTCGCCGCGCGCCAGCCTGATCTTCAAGCCGGTCGAGACCGTGTCGCTCTATGCCACCTACAGCCTCACCTATCTGCCCCGCTCGGGCGAGCAGCTCTCGTCGCTCTCCGCCACCAACGCCACCCTGGCGCCCGAGAAGTTCACCAACTACGAACTGGGCGTGAAATGGGACGTCAACCCGGACATGCAGGTGACCGCCGCCCTTTATCAGCTCGACCGGACCAATGTGGTGATCCCCGATCCGAACGATCCCACGCTGTCGATCCTGGCCGGCGCCCAGCGCAGCAAGGGCATCGAACTCGGCGCCAGCGGCAACATCACCAAGGACTGGAGCGTGATCGCCGCCTACGCCTATCAGGACGGCAAGTTCACCAAGCCGATCTCGGCCTCGGTCCCCGCCGGCTCGTGGCTGGCCAACCTGCCCAAGCACAACATCTCGGTATGGAACCGCTACGACTTCACCGACTGGTTCGGCGCGGGCATCGGCGTCCTCCACCAGAGCAAGCGGTTCGCCGCCACCGATAATCTGGTGGACCTGGGCGGTTTCACCCGCGTCGACGCCGGCCTGTTCTTCACCATCAACGAGACCTTCACGGCCCAGGTGAACATCGAGAACCTGCTCGGCGAGAAGTACTATCTCAACGCCCACAGCAACAACAACATCACGCCCGGCGCGCCGTTCACCGTCCGGGTCACGGTCGGCGCCCGCTTCTGACCGTTACGGCACCTTGCATGAAGCCGCCGCGCAAGCGGCGGCTTCCTCTGTTTCGCGCGGCTTCGGTTATGATGGCGTCCGGCGAACATGGCGCCCGCATCCGGGCATCCCGTGCAAGGGCCGCCCGCCGCATGACAGGAGGATCGCATGCGATGGCTTTTGACGTCCTGGCAGTTCTGGGCGCTGCTGTCGGCAGCCTTCGCGGCGCTCACCGCGGTCCTGGCGAAGGTGGGGGTCGAGGGGGTCAATTCGGATCTCGCCACCTTCATCCGGACCATCGTCGTGGTGTGCGCGCTCGCCGTGTTCGTCGCGGCCGCCGGCATCTGGCAGCCGCCGTCGACCATCCCGGCGCGGGCCTGGTTCTTCCTCGTGCTGTCCGGGCTGGCCACCGGCGCGTCGTGGATGTGCTATTTCCGCGCGCTCAAGATCGGCGACGTGGCCCGGGCCGCGCCGCTGGACAAGCTCAGCGTCGTCATGGTCGCCGTGTTCGCCGTCATCTTCCTCGGCGAGCGGCTGACCCTGGGCCACTGGCTCGGGGTCCTGCTGATGGCGGCCGGCGCGGGGTTGCTGGCTTTCAGGGCATGAGGCCGGTCGGCTAGAAATTGGCCAGAAGGTTGACTCTCAGTCGGTTGAGCCAGTCATGCGGGTCGTTCCCGCCCGCGAATGCGCCGTTCTTCGGCTTGTAGCGATAGAACGTGACATTGAGGGCGACGTTGTCGGTGACCATGTAGTCGACCAGGAGCGTATGCTGCCGGTAGTTCGTCGCGATGCTCGTGTTGTCCTGCGAGAACGCGGCGAGGACGGCGTCGACGCCGGCTTCGGCATAACCGTATCCAAGGCGGAAATCGCCGGCGTGCAGCGAGCGGCCGACGAACAGGTCGACGCCCAGGCCGCTGTCTCCGGGCACGCGCGCGCCGACATTGTGGACGTAGTCGACCACCATGCGCACGGGCCAGCGCGCGCCGAACCCGTCATAGGTCACCGCGCCGATCACATCCAGAAGGTCGAAGTCCGATACATAGGCACCGTCGATCACGACGTTGCCCCTGAAATCGCCCGCGTCCGCGCCGGCCGTGCTGCCGAGGCGGTAGTCGTAATAGGCGGCGGCCAGCTCCAGCCGCCATTGCGGCGCGGGCCTGAAATCAGCCGCGATCTGGGCGCCGATCATGCTGCTGTCGCGGCCGGCTGCCGCTTCGTCCACCAGGGCATACATGGCCGTCGCGCGCAGCGAGCTGTCGCCGGCCAGCGGCCACCGATAGGTCGCGGCCACGCCCTGGGGGTTGACGTCGCCGTCCCAGACCAGCTCGGTCCGGACGAAGGGCTGGGGAATCTTTCCGGCCGTGACCGTCAGGTCGCCGAAGGTCATCCGGGCGTAGGCCTGGTCGAGGCTCACGTCCAGATCGTCGAAAAAGCCCGAAAGGGTCGTGTCGCTGCTGTTGGGGTCGTCCGGATCGCCGGTGACGAGCTGGCCGCCGATCGTCAGCCAGTCGTTCACGGCATAGGCGGCCCGCAAACGGGCGCGCAGGACGCCGCGGTCCCGGTTCCTCGCATCCTTGTCGCCGAAATTGCTCTCGTAGCGCACTCTCAGGTCACCGCCGACCGTGAGCCGCGAGGGCAGGGGCGAAGCAGGCTCGGCAGCGGCGGTGGCCTGCCCTGCGCGGGGCGGGAGCGCGGCGGCGGCCGGCGCGGCCTGCGAAGAGGTGGTCTGTGACGGCGCGGTCTGTGACGGCGTGGGCGCCGCGAGCCGTCCGAGGGCGGCTTCGAGCTGTTCGATCCGCTGGGCCGAGCGCGCCAGTTCGGCCTTCAGGGCGCCGACCTCCTGTCGCAGGGCCGCGATGTCGGGCGAAACCTCCTGTGCGGCCGCGCCATGCGGCATCATGCCCGCGCCGATCAGGGCGGCGGTCAGGAAGGCAAAATGGTCCGGCTGCCGCCGCCCATGAGAAAGCTCTCGCATAGGGATATCCTTCGTTGCCTTTGGGCTGAGGTGACGCGACGTATTCCGGCCATGCCATCCGACCCGTTCGGGCGGCATCTGCCGTCCTGTTTTCCGCACGGGCGCCGCGATCGCGGATGTGCGCCATCCGGCGGGGTTAGTGTTTGTAATAGTCAGTCGCAACAGATTCCGATCGCAAGACAGTTCTGAGTTTTCCGCGCGAAGGATTTCCGTCGCCGCTGCGTTCAACGTCACTTGAGCCGTCGGCCGCGCGCGCCGACCGATAGGACGCGGGAGCGAAAAATCATGCTCATTCAAGGTTCTGCAAATGATCCGACAGCCGGGGCGTCACCCCTTGCGGCCCGCGAGGAGCGGCGACGGTCGATGGAGCGGGCATGCCGTGAACGCGGTCTGCCTCTGGGTCCCAGGCGCTTGGCCATCATCAGGGTGCTGTCGGAAATGAACGACCAGCCCGACTGTCATGAAATCCGTGCCCGCGTCAGCGCCATCGTCCCCGACGTGCATATCTCCACGGTGTACCGGACCCTCGGCCTCTTCGAGGCGGCGGGTCTGATACGCGCCCGAAGGTTCGGAGACGAACGGACGCGCTATGAACCGGCGGACGGCGGCCGGCATTATCGGCTCGTGGATGTGCAAACGGGGCAGGTCCACGAATTCACGGACCCGGCTGTGGATGCCGCGATCCGCGAGGTGGCGCTGGATCTGGGGTATCAGGTCGTCGACTGCCGGCTGGAAATCCTGGTGCGGCGCGACCGCGAGGCGAGCATCACGAGAGGACGGCGATAGGCACCGCCGCCTTATTCCCCGGTCTTTCGCGTGCCCTGGCGCGGCGAGGGCAGGTAGCGGCCTGCCGCGATACCCGACAGACGGGCGATGGTCGCCTCGGCCTCGGCGACCACCTCGCGGACGATATCGCCCGCCGCCGGGATGTCGTGGATGGCGCCGACGCCCTGGCCGGCGGCGGTGGCATCCCTTGAGCGGTCGTAGCTGCTGGTGTCGCCCATCAGCGGGCGCATCACGCCGGCGTCGCGGGCGATCGGCCCCTGCTGGCCGAACGGGCGGATATCCTGCGGGCGGCTTTCCCAGTCGACGGTCCAGTCGTTCCTGATCACCCGCATGGGCTTGCCCGAATAGGACCGGGAGACGACCGTGTCGGTGTCGGCGGCGTCGAGGATCGCCTGCTTGTAGCCTTGCGCCGCGTGCGCCTCGCGCGAGGCGATGAAGCGGGTGCCGATCCACACGCCCTGCGCGCCCATGGCGAGCGCGGCGGCGAGGCCGCGGCCGTCGGTGACGGCGCCGGCGGCGACCACGGGGATGCTGACCGCCTCGACCATCTGCGGGATCAGCGCCATGCCCGCGACCTGGCCGGTGTGGCCGCCGCCTTCCGTGCCCTGGCCGATGACGATGTCGACGCCGGCCTGCTCGCCTTTCACGGCATGCTTGACCGCGCCGCACATCTGGATGACGACGACGCCCGCGTCCTTCAACACCTTGAGGATCGGCGATGGCACGCCCAGGCCGGAGATGAACGCCGTCGCGCCTTCCTCGACGATGATGTCGACCGAGCGGGTCAGCGAGTCCGGGATGGCGGCCAGCAGGTCGACGCCGAACGGCTTGTCGGTCAGGTCCTTCACCCGGCGCATCTGGTCGCGGATGCCCTCGGGCGGCACCGAGGCCATGCCCAGCGAGCCGAACCCGCCGGCTTCCGAGACGGCGGCGCACAGCGCGGCATAGGACACGCCGCCCATGCCCGCCAGCATCACCGGATGCTCGATGCCCAGCATGTCGCAAAGCGGTGTTCTCAGGCTCATGGCGGCTTCCGTTCCCCTGTTTCCCCGCGCAGCTTACCACCCGGAAACGCGGCGGCATAAGGGCTTGGTGAAGGCGCCGAAATCCTTCTAGGATGCCCTCGGGGACACGTATCAGGGAGGATGCACCGATGGCGTTCACATATGACGAGATCAAGGCCCGCACGGCGAGCGGCGACTATTCCTATGGCGACCGCGAGACCATGCTCTATGCGCTGGGTCTCGGCATGGGCCGCGCGCCGCTCGACCCGCAGGAACTGCGCTACACCTACGAGAAGGATCTGAAGACGGTGCCGACCATGGCGGCGCTGTTCAGCGCACGCGGCAACCTGCTGGAAGGCGTCAACTACACCATGGTCGTGCATGGCGAGCAGCGGGTGACCCTGCACCAGCCGCTGCCGTGGAAGGCCGACCTGATCGTCGAATCCCGCGTGGCCGAGGCGCTCGACAAGGGCGCGGGCAAGGGCGCGGTGATCTATCTGGAAACCACGACGAAGCTGAAGGACACCGGCGCGCCCGTGTCCACCTCGCTGTCGAGCATCTTCGCGCGCGGCGACGGCGGCTTCGGCGGTCCCAGCGGCCCGGCGCCGGTTCAGACCCATGCGATCCCCGACCGCGCGCCGGACGCCACCTGCGAGCTGGGCACGCGCGAGGATCAGGCGCTGCTCTATCGCCTGTCGGGCGACCGCAACCCGCTGCACTGCGACCCGGACGTGGCGGCGGCGGCCGGTTTCCCGAAGCCGATCCTGCACGGCCTGTGCACCTATGGCGTCTCGTGCCGCGCCGTGCTGCAGACCATCTGCGGCTACGACCACACGAAGATCACCGCCTTCGACGCCCGCTTCTCGTCGCCGGTCTATCCGGGCGAGACGGTGATCGTCGACATGTGGGTGGACGGCAATCTGGTATCCTACCGCAGCCGGCTGAAGGAGCGGGACGTGGTGGTCATCAACAACGGCCGCGCCGTATTGAGGGACTGAGCATGAGACTGCTGCGCTATGGACCCAAGGGGCAGGAGAAGCCCGGGATCGTCGACCGGCACGGCGCGATCCGCGACCTGTCGGGCGTGATCCGGGACCTGGACGGCCCGCATCTGGGCGACGGCACCATGGCGCAGCTTCGCGCGCTCGACGCGGAATCGCTGCCTCTCGTGCCCGGCAGGCCGCGCATCGGCCCGTGCGTCGCCGGCACCGGCATGTTCCATGCCATCGGCCTCAACTACCGCGACCACGCGGCCGAGACCGGCGCGCGGGTGCCGACCGAGCCCATGCTGTTCACCAAGTCGGTCTATTCGATCTGCGGGCCCGACGACGACGTCATCCAGCCGCGCGGCTCGACCAAGCTGGACTGGGAGGCCGAGCTGGGCGTCGTCATCGGCAAGACCGGCAAGTACATCGCCGAGGCCAACGCCTTCGAGCACGTCGCCGGCTATTGCGTGGTCAACGACGTGTCCGAGCGCGGTTTCCAGAAGGACCGCGAGGGGCAGTTCGTCAAGGGCAAGTCGGGCGATAATTTCGGCCCCATCGGCCCGTGGCTGGTGACCCGGGACGAGATCCCCGATCCCCAGAAGCTGCGCATCTGGCTGGAGGTGGACGGCGCGCGGCGCCAGGACGGCACCACCGCCGACATGATCTTCGGCGTGCGCTTCCTGGTGTCCTATCTCAGCCAGTTCATGACCCTGCGCGCCGGCGACATCATCACCACCGGCACGCCGGCCGGCGTGGGCCAGGGCATGAAGCCGGAAACCTATCTGCGGCCCGGCCAGCGCATCCGGCTGGGGGTCGAGGGGCTGGGCGAGCAGAGCCAGCTCGTGGTGGCCGACCGCCAGGACTGACCGGGTTTTCCGCGCCGCTGCCGCGTGCTCAGTCGGGGCAGTGGTGGACTTCGACGGTGACGTGGCTGAGCTCGTGCACCGGGGCCAGCAGGGCGCGGTAGTGGGACGGGTCGCGCGGATCATGCGTCACCACCGACACGATCGCCGCCCAATGGCCGGGACCGACCTGCCACAGATGCAGGTCGGCGACCCTGTCGTCGGCATGGCCTTCGATGGCCTCGACCACCTCGCCGCGCAGATGGGCGTCGTCGTTCATGTCGAGCAGGGTGCGGCCCGAGCCGCGCATCAGGTTCCAGGCCCAGACCAGGATGACCGCGCCCCCCACGATGCCCATGAGCGGATCGACCCACCACCAGCCCAGGAACTTGCCCATCAGCAGGGCCACGATGGCGGTGACCGAGGTCAGCGCGTCGGCCAGGACGTGGAGATAGGCGGCGCGCAGGTTGTGATCGTGGCGATGATGCCCGTGCCCGTGCCCGTGCCCGTGCCCGTGATCGTGTTCATGGTCGTGCGCATGGCCGTGATGCGCCCCGCCCAGGATGACGACGCTGGCGATGTTGGTCAGCAGGCCGAGCACGGCGACGGGCAGGGCCTCGTCGAAGCGGATGGTCTGGGGAGTCGCGAGCCGGCCGGCCGATTCCCACAGCAGGACCGCGGCCACCACGGCCAGCACCACCGCGCTGGCGAACCCGGCCAGCGTGCCCACTTTACCAGTGCCGAAGGTGAAGCGCGGATCGTCCGCGTGGCGGCGGGAATAGGCATAGGCGAACGCGGCGATTCCCAGCGCGCCGACGTGAGTGGCCATGTGCCAGCCGTCGGCGAGCAGCGCCATCGAGTTGAAGGAAAGGCCGGCGGCGATCTCGATCGCCATCACCGCGAAGGTGATGCCCACCACCAGCCGGGTGCGCCGTTCGGCCGCCGCCTCGCCGCCGCTCTCGAAGCGGTGCGAATGGGTCCAGGGGCTCATGTCCTCGGCGTGCATGGCGCAATCTCCGGTTGTTCAAATGATCGTGGGTCGGCTTATCGCGCCGTGACAATACACCCGTTGCGTGGCAATAGGATCGTGTTCCCTCGATTCCAAGGACATCCGGTGCCGGAGACCGACGAAAGTCAGCGCCAGCGGCGGGACGCCATCCAAACGCAGGCCTGGAAGCTGATGGCCGAGCGCGGCCATACCGGCGTCACCATGCGCGAGCTGTCGAAGCGGACGGGGATTTCCACCCGCACGCTCTACGAGATGTATGGCAACAAGGACGCGCTGCTGGGCGAGGCGTTCCGCAACCGGCTGGCGATCGCCTTCGGGCATTTCGAGGCCGGCATCACCGCCAGGGGACTCGAGCATCTGCTGCAACTCAACGCGGTGATCGTCCGCAGCATCGTGAACAGCGAGAACTTCTCGCGCGCCTATGCCTCGGTGCTCGCCTCCAACCGCATATCGATCTACACCATCGAGACGCCGGTGGTGCATTTCCGGCAGTGTCTGCAGGAGATGAAGGACGAGGGCGGCTTCCTGCCCTGGGTCGATCTGGACCTGACCGCCCGCCGCCTGCTGATGGGGCAGAACGCCCTGATGATCCAGTGGGGGAACGGCACCATCTCCGGCGGGAACCTCGAGGATCTCTATAATCTGGCGCTGTGCGAACTGCTCATTCCGCTGACCACGGGCCCGGTGCACGACGAGCTGCGAACACGGCTTCAGGCGTTGCACCGCCGGTTCGTCGGAGTCGGCGTCTTTTGAGTGTTTTTCTCCTTCGCGGGTCGATGCATCTGCAAGAAAAAACATGTTTTAATTAAGATTGCGCAAAGATTTATCGGCGGTTAGTCTCTTCCTCGAAACACGAGATACCTGGGGGAGACGGGACGGCGCTAGTGGCTCGAGGGGGGCCTCTCGCGCCGTCGACCGTTATGGGCCTTGCATCGGCGGGCCGCTCCCCCGGATGCCCCCGCGCCTGCCTCGAACGCAGACCAATGGCCCGGTTGCGGTCCCCGGGTTCATCCGGCATTCAGGTAAAGGATGCTTCCATGGGGCGGTACAGAAGTAATGGGGTCTCGAGATCGTCACCAGAATACGAGGATTCTTGCGAGTCGGTAATGAGCGCGCGAAGTCCTGTGGAAAACTTTCTGGGAACTTTGTGTCCGTCGTCAGAACATTCGGCACAGATCTCGGCGTAGATTAGCGGAGTGC
>CAZVVC010000107.1:0-10573 GCA_964630425.1 uncultured Bifidobacterium sp.
GCCCAGGAGCGGCGCATCCGACACACCCACAAGACGCTGATGGACTACATCAACGGCCGCTACAGCAACGACGACTGACACCGGCCGCCGGCATCGGCAACCTATCTGAAGCATTGAGCGTTTACGTTTCGAGGGCGTATCCTGTCGCGCCCTCGGAACGGGAGACAGGTGATGTTCACGACGACGCTGGCCGAACAGAACTGCGTTCCCGGTCAGGTGATCCTGTTCACTTCCGGGAAGGCGCACGACGTGCCCAGGTTCCTGTGCCGGGCGTTGCATCCCTTCAACGTGGGCGAGGCGTTCCACGAATTCCATCGGAGCCACGGCGCGCTGCCCAAATGGGAATCCTTCGTCACCTGGCTGCTCCAGAACGACTATATCGAGGCGCTGGAGCACACCGAGGTCCATCTCAACGCCACCTGGGCGGACGGCGATCTGGTGGACATGCAGCCGATCCAGACCCAGGAGGACATCATCGAGATGGCCGGCGGCAAGGCCTGCCCCAAATGCGCCTCGCACCACGTGGTGCCCGAGATGAAGGCCGGCCATACCGACCTGTCGCACAGGGTCTGCGCCGATTGCGGCCACCGCTTCACCGTGCCGGCCTGACGCCGGCTCATTCGCAGATCCGGTAGCCGCCGTCGCGCCGGATCATGTCGAGATGCAGGTGGTCGGCGTGGGCGGCGTTGCTGCCGGGACCCAATACCGTCGTGAAATAGGCGCAGGCGCCGCCCCGGATCGCCGCCTGGAAGGCGCGGGCGTCGTCCGCGCTGCCCGGACGCTCGATGATCCGCACCGTCTCGCGGTCGGGGAAGGCGATGCCGGCGATATCGACCGCGTTGGCGTGCGCGTGCTCGCTGAGCTTCACCTCGCCATCGCCGCGCCGCGCGCGGCACTGATAGGAATCGCCCGTCGATATGGCCGACGGCGCGGCGCCGAGATGTAGCCTGGCGGACGGCGCCATCACCTCTTTCGTCCACAGGGCGAGGGCGCGGGCGACCTCGCAGCGCGTGGTCACCGCGGGCTCGAGCGCCACGCCCACCGACGAGACCCTGAGCGGCCGTTCCGCGCCGCACCCTTCCTCCCCGGCGATGGGCTCCATCACCTCGAACTGGACGCCCAGCGCCTCCAACTCGGCTTCGCAGCCCGCCGCCGGCGACGGATCATGGACGGCCGGCGCCGCGGAATCGGGCGCGGCGTCCGCGTCCGCCTCTTCCATGTCGGCGATGGGCGCCAGCGCCGCTTCGTGGACCCGGGACGACGGGCTGAACGCGACCATCGCCACCAGCGCCAGCAACGCCACGGCCGCCAGCATCGCCAGCCGGTTCATGGCTCGATCGGCCTGAAAAGGAAAGGATGGCGAAAGCGCATGGTCCACCGTATGGAATGAGCGTCGAAACAATGAACATTCGCCGCGCATCGCCGGTTCCGGACGTGATTCCGTAACAGGGCGATCCTATGATGACCCCATGAACGGCATTGACGACGTCACGGCGCGGGACAGGCGGCTTCGCCTCGAAGGCGCGCCGAACTTCCGCGATTTCGGCGGATGCGAGGTGGCGGGCGGCCGTCTCCGGCGCGGCGTGCTCTACCGCTCCGGCGCGCTCGGCCGGCTCACCGAGGCGGACGTGGACGCGCTGAACGCGCGCGGCGCCTGGACGATGGTGGATCTGCGCCATGAGGGCGAGCGCATCGCCGCGCCGACTCACGCGCAGCTCGCGGCGGCCGGCGTGCATTCGCTGCCCATGGGCTCGGGCCACGGCGCCGCGCCGGTGCCGCGGCCCGCGCTGCTGACCGTGGCCGATGCCACGGCCGGGCAGGCCGTCGAGGCCATCAAGGCCAGCTATCGCCGCTACGTCCACGAGCACCGCGACCGTTTCGCCGCGTTGTTCGACATCCTGCTGGGCGAGCGGGACGGCCCGGCGGTGATCCATTGCACGGCGGGCAAGGACCGCACCGGGATCAGCGTGGCGCTGGTGCTGCTGGCGCTGGGTGCTGCCCGCGACGCGGTCGTCGAGGACTATTGCGCCACCCGGCGCTATCTGGACGCGGCCTGGCGCGAGCACATCCTCGCCGCCATGCTGGAGGACCCGTCGCGGGTCAACCGGCGCGTGGCCGACGCCATGTTCGACGCCCATCCCGACTATATCGGCGCGGCGCTGGCCGAGATCGACGCGCGGCACGGCTCGCCCGAGGCCTATTTGCGCGATAGTCTGGGCCTCGGTCCCGACCGGATCGGGAAACTGCGCGAGCGCTATCTGGCTTGACGTCCGTCACATCCCATCCGCCGCCGCGCGCGATCGAGCGCGCCGCGCTGCCCGCCGACACCATCGGCATGGCGCGCTTCCTGATCGGCAAGCTGCTCGTGCGCGACCTGCCCGAAGGCCGGATGCTCGGCCGGATCGTCGAGACCGAGGCCTATCCGCCGGGTGACGCCGCCGGACACGCCTTCCGCGGCGAGACGCCCGCCAACCGCGCCATGTTCCTCGAGCCGGGCAGGGCGTATGTCTATTTCATCTACGGCGTCCACTTCATGCTCAATGTCAGCTCGGAACCGGCCGGGACGGGCGGCGGCGTTCTGCTGCGCGCGGCCGAGCCGCTGGCCGGCCTCGACCTGATGCGCGCGCGGCGGGGCGGCATCCGCGACCGCGACCTGGCGCGCGGCCCGGGCCGGCTGGCGCAGGCATTCGCGATAGGGCCGGCGCTGAACGGCCTCGACATGTGCCGCGAAGGCCCGGTCTGGCTGGCCCATGCGCCGGCCGCCGGCGAGATCGGCGCCAGCGTGCGTATCGGCATCAACAAGGAGGCGCATCAACTGCGCCGCTATTTCGAGCGCGGCAACCCCCATGTCAGCGGCGGCACCGCGCTCAATCGCGGCTAGAGTGGCCGCCGTCTAGATTGGTATCTCTTGGGGTTCCCTCGCGGAGTCACAGTGGAAAAAGGGTCCGATGGATTGGCGAATGAAGGCGGCAGCTCGAGCCAACCTGATCGGCTTTTTGCCCTGAGCGGCCGCCGCCTCAGAAATCCAGCGGCAGTTTGAGGTAGGTCCGGTAGATGCGGTCGCGGTGCTCGATCAGGATCGGGTCGAGGTCGTCCTTCAGCGCCTCGCCCATCCGGCTCCAGATCTTGCGCAGGAAACCGGGCGTCGCGGACCAGTCGTCGGGAAGCTGGCGGACGCCGATGGACATGCAGGCCCAGATGATGTCGGCGGCGGTCAGGCCGTCGCCGACGAAATAGTCGCTGCCCAGCTCGCGCTGGCGGTGCAGGTGGGCGCCCAGGAACCGCAGCACCGCGCCGGCGCGCTCGGGTGCCTTCTCCACCTCCTCGCGGGACGCGCCGTACTGCCGGTGCAGGATCTCGTCCCAGGAGCCTTTCTCGGCGCCGGCGTCGTTGGAGGCTTCCTGCGGGAACATCATGAAGCGCGAGTTCCAGGCGAAGCCGCCTTCGCCGCAGATCTCGTGGCAGATGCCGAACACCTGCGCCCTGAGCGCGCTGTCCCGCGGCAGCAGCGGCGGCGCGGGGTTCAGCCGTTCCGCCAGCATCAGGATCTCGGCCCATCCGGCGCGGGCCGGCTCGCCGTTCCAGACGGCGACCGGCGCGTTGCGGTGGTCGGTCCAGGCCTTCAGGTCCTCGTTGGGCTGTGCCGCGTGCTGGGCTACGGGCGTGAAGGGGATGCCCTTGACGTGGAACAGGCTCTTGGCGGATTCGCAGAACGGGTTGGGGATGCCCTTGGTCAGCGCCAGCCGCAATCCCGGCAGGGCGACGGCATCCTTCGCGTCGACATGGTCCATGATGCGTTCCTCCCGTCCGCAACAGTGGCACAGGAGGCGGCCGCCTGTCTTGCCCTCCCATTCGGGCGCGGATTCTGCTACCTCTGATGCGGGGTTACGGAAGGTGATGGGCGGTGTTTTCACGCAGTCTCGCGGCAGCGGCCGCGTTGTTCGTTCTGGCGATGGGGCCCGTGCGCGCCGAGGGGGCGGCCGAGGCCACCGCCGCCTATCAGCGCGGCGACTATCCGCGCGCCCTGCGGCTCTATCAGGACATGGCCGCGCGGGGCGAGCCCTTGGCGTTCCCGATCCTCGGCCTGATGTACGCGAGCGGGCAGGGCGCGGCGCGGGACTACGGCCAGGCCGCGCACTGGTACCGCCTCGCGGCCGACCGGGGCGTCGCGGTGTCGCAGGTGGCGCTGGCCGGGCTCTATTTCAACGGCAGGGGCGTGCCCCGCGACGTGGACGAGGCGATCCGGCTCTATCGGTTGGCGGCCGAGCAGGGCGACGCCTCGGCGCAGTTCGCGCTCGGCTCGATCTACGAGACCGGGCAGGGTGTCGGCCCGGACCATGCCGAAGCCATGCGCTGGTATCGCCGCGCCGCCGCCGCGGGCAATCCGTCGGCCCGGTACAGCCTGGCCGGCATGTACGAAACCGGTCGCGGCGCGGCGCGGGACGACGTGCGCGCCTATGTGTGGCTGGATTTCGCCGCCTCGACCGGATGGAAAACCGCGGTCCGCGCCCGCGAGAAACTTGCAAAACGCATGACGGCTGCCCAGATGGTGCAGGCGCGGCAGATTTACCTGTCGTGCCTCGAAAGCGATTTCGAGAGCTGCGATTGATCGGGTTGGCTTGGATCTCGTTCCCGTAAGACTGTGCACCTCGCAATTCGACGCGAACCAGCGCGCCTTCGTGCTGAACGCGGTGGGCATCCGCAACGTCATCGAACACGAGGACGAGCGCATCGTCCTCTACGTTCCCATCGAGGACGCCGCCGAGGCGGCCCGCCAGCTCGCCGAATATGACGAGGAGGAAGCGCGCCGGCTTCGGCCCCGGCCCCGTTCCGTGCTGCGCGTGCCGAAGATCGAGGCGCCGCTCGCCTATGTGGCGGTGATGACCTTCTTCTTCGTGGCCCAGCAGGCGGGCGCCTTCGGCTTCGACTGGCTGAACGCGGGCGCCGCGCGGGTCGGCCTGATCGTGCAGGGCGAATGGTGGCGCACCGTCACCTCGCTGTTCCTCCATGCCGATGTGGGCCACCTGCTCGGCAATCTGGGCATGGGCGTCGTCGTCGGACTGCTGCTCGCCCAGATGCTGGGATCGGGCGTGGCCTGGTTCGCCATGCTGGCCGCCGGGATCGCCGGCAACGTGCTCAACGCGGCGATCCAGCCGCCCTCGCACGGGGCGATCGGCGCCTCGACGGCCGTCTTCGGCGGCATCGGCCTGCTGGCCGGGTTCACCCAGGTCGCGGCGAACGCGCCCTGGCACCGGGGCGCGCGGAAGTGGGCGCCGGTGGGCGCCGGGCTGGCGCTGCTCGTCCTCATGGGCACGGCGGGCGAGAACACCGACGTCTGGGCCCACGTCACCGGCTTCGTCGCCGGCGGCGTCATGGGGCTGCTGCTGGGAAAGTTCGGCGGCAACCTCGCTGGCCGGGGACGGCTCCAGGTCCTTGCCGCGCTGGCGATCGCGGCGGCGGCGGGCGCCGCCTGGTGGCTGGCGCTCCGCTAGCAGGGAAGGGCAACTTCCGCCGTTGCCACGGACGGGGCCGCGGTGTTATCGCCGTGAAGAGTAAACGCGAGCGGGGAGGATTCTCATGGGACGGGTGGACGGAAAGATCGCGCTGGTGACCGGCGCGGGCTCGGGCCTCGGCAAGGCCATCGCCGAGCGGCTGGCCGAGGAAGGCGCGACCGTCGTGCTGACCGACATCGACGCATCGGCGGGCGAGGCGGTGGCGAACGGCATCGGCAAGGGCGCGATCTTCCTGCGCCACGATGTCACCAGCGGCGAGGACTGGGACCGGGTGATCGGCGCGGCCGAGCAGCATCACGGGCGGCTCGACGTGCTGGTCAACAATGCCGGCATCACCCTGATGGGCAGCATCGAGGACATCTCCTGGGACGCCTGGCGCAAGACCTTCGCGGTCGACGTGGACAGCATCTACTGGGGCTGCCGCGCGGGCATCGCGCTGATGAAGCGCACCGGCGGCGGCTCGATCGTCAACATGGCGTCGGGCGCGGGCATCAAGGCCAGCGCTGGCCTCGTCGCCTACAACGCGGCCAAGGCGGCGGTGATCGGGGCGACCAAGGCCATCGCGCTCCATTGCGGCCAGCAGCGTTACGGCATCCGCTGCAACGCGGTGGCGCCGGGCGCGGTCCGCACCCCGATCATCGACAAGGTGCTCGCCCAGGTGCCCGACCCGGACGCTATGCTCAAGGGCTTCGAGGCCAGCCATCCCATCGGCTTCATCGGCCAGCCGTCGGACATCGCCAACATCGTGCTGTACCTGGCCTCCGACGAATCCCGCTTCGCCACCGGCGCGGTGTTCTCGGTGGACGGCGGGATGATCCTGTAGCGCGGCCGCGAAGGAGGCGGTGCCTCCTTACGAGACCTTGTCGAAGGTGACGTGCAGTTCCTTCAACGCGCGCACCCACATGCCGTGGACGTGGTCGTAGGTGTTCTTCTCCGGCACGGGGCGGAAATTGTGGGCGCGGCGCAGCAGGACGTCCCAGGCGCAATTCTGCTCGAAGCGGCTGAGCGAGGCGCCGGGGCAGTGATGCTCGCCCAGGCTGAAGGCCAGGTGCCGGCCGGCGTTCCGGCGGTCCAGCTTCAGTTGGCCGGGTTCGGGGAACATGCGGTGGTCGTGATTGCCCGCGCCGAAGCGGATGCTGAGGGTCGCGCCCTTCGGCACCTTCACCCCGTTGATCTCGGTGTCCTCCTTGACGAAGCGGTACAGGCCCTGGGTCGGCGATTCCATGCGCAGGGTTTCCTCGACGAAGGTCTTGACCTTGGTCAGGTCGGCTTGCAGCTCCCGGTAGATCTCCGGGAAGCGGAACAGCAGCCACATGCCGTTGGACAGGGCGAAGGTCGTCGTCTCGTTGCCGCCGATCAGCAGGTGATCGATCATGCCGATCATCTCCTCCTCCTTCAGCGGCCGGTGCCTGTCCAGCTCGACGTCGAACAGCTCGGTCCGCGTCAGGTGGGTGATGATGTCGTCCTTGGGGTTCTTCCGCTTGTCCTTGATGGTGTCGTAGATGTAGTGCTGAAGCTCGATGTGCTTCTCGACCGCCCATTTCTCCTGCTCTTCGGTCAGGCCGCGCGAGAACGGCCATACCCAGGCGAACGACCATTCCTTCAGCTTGGGCAGGTCCATGCGCGGGAAGCCCAGCAGCTCGGCGATGACGATCATCGGCAGCGGCTCGGCGAAATCGCGCATGAATTCGATCTCGTCCCTGTCGATCCAGGTGTCGATCAGCTCGTTGATGGTGGCGCGGATGAAGGGCTCCTTCTCCCGCACGGCGCCCATGGTCAGCTTGGGGTCGACCAGGCCGCGATAGTGGCCGTGCTTCGGGACGTTCTCGCCCAGCGGGGTATAGCGGCGCCAGCCCTTGTTTTCATACAGCGCCCGGTTCGTGGGGAACTTGATCAGCGGCTCGGTCGCCTGCACGTCGCCGCCCGTTGTGAACAGCTCGGGATGGCGGATCACATATTCCAGGTCCTGATAGCGGGTGATCACATACATGCCGATCTGCGGCATGAAGTAGACCGGCGATTCCTCGCGGATCACGTCATAGGCCGGAAACCAGTTCTCCTGGACCTTGGGGTCCATGAAATCCACCTCGGCGGCGGATTTGAAGGGGCAGCCCGGGCTGTCCTGGCTGGCGGCGGTTTCCTGGTTCATGGCGGCTCTCCCCGATGACGCGGGCCCGGCGGAGCGGGCGATAGACCGCCATACTAAAAGTCATCCGTGAATGAGTCACGGGCTTGTTGCACGGCCCATGCGGACACTCGCCCGGCGCCGCGCGATATGGCACAACCCGTATCGGTCAACCGAGAGCCAACATGCGCCATGTCCGTCGTCTCCGGCCGCTGCCGGCCGTCATCGTCCTGCTCCTGCTCGCCGCCTGCGGCGACGCGCTGCCAGACGATGCCCGCTTTTTCGCCAGCGCCGGGTCCTGCGCCGCCGGCCTCAGCGAGGCCGCCTGCGAGGCCGCCTGGGCGAAGGCGGCGGCGCTCCACGAGCACCGCGCGCCGATCTTCATGCTCCGCCGGGAGTGCGAGACGGTGCTGGGCGACGGCAATTGCGACGCCCGCCGGATGCCGTCCGGCGGAGACTACTACGTCGCCCGGATGAAGGGGATGCTCACCACCGGGCGCGGATTCGCCGGCCCCGTCTACGACCAGCGGGGTTTCGCCGTGGCGCTGACCACGCGCGGCGCCTGGTATGTCGGCCGGTTCGGCGGCTTCAACGCCGAGCCGAAGGCGAGCAGGGATCGCCGCGAAGGCCGCGACGACTTCCTGCCCCAGCCGCCCAGGCCGGTGCACAGGAGGTTCTAGGCGCCGTCGCCGTCACGCGGTCCGGCGGGACGGCTCGGCCGTGGCGTCGAGCGGGAGTTCCCTGGCCTCGGCCAGCGCGAACAGCCTGTCCTCGGCCCGGTAGTCCCAGCGTTCGGCGGTGCAGGCGCCCGGCGTGTCGTAGCGGATCAGGTTGATCGAGTTGCTGGCTTCCTCGCGGATGCGCCAGGACAGCGCGGTACCGGCCTGCACCGCCCAGACGCGGCGCGCCAGTCCGGGGCGCAGCTCGTGCAGCGCGCGGATATAGGGCAGGTGGATGTGCCCGCCCATGATGATGTCGGCGCCGGCCGCCGCCCAGGCGGCCACCGCCTTCTCGTGGCCGTGCAGCAGGTTGCCCCGGTCCTGCTCGCGGATGACGCAGACGGGCTGGTGGGTGACCACGATGCGAAGCTGGCGCGGCGTGGCGGCGCGCAGCCGGCCGCCGATCCGGGCGATCTGCTCGTCCGACACCTCGCCGTCGATGTGGCGGTAACGGCGCGTGGTCTTGACCGTCAGCACCAGCAGCAGGTCGTTCTCGAAGGCCGGCTCCAGATCCTCGCCGAACACCCGCTGGAAGCCGGCATAGGGCGCGAAGGCGCGGGCCGGAAGGTTGTAGAGCGGGATGTCGTGATTGCCCGGGATGACCAGCCGCTCGGGCACGTGCAGGCGGTCCATGAAGGCGCGCGCGTCGTCGAATTCGCGGGTGCGGGCGCGCTGGGTGATGTCGCCCGACAGGATGGCGAGGTCGGGCGTCTCCTGCTCGACCAGGCGGAGCAGGGCCTCGGCCACCGGCTCTCGCACGGTGCCGAAATGGGTGTCCGAAATCTGGATCACCTTCATCGCGGCGCCTCGGCGATCCCGGGCGGCGGCAGCAGCGCGTGGAGCGGTTCGTCCGCGACGCGAAACTCGAGCGGCGTCCTCAGCCACATGATCTCGCCGTCGATGGCGACCTTGATGGGACTGCCCTTGCGCACGGCCGCGCTCACGGTCATGCGGCGGAAGCCGAACGAGGTCACATCCTTCTCCTCTCCCAGCTTCCCCAGCATGCCGGACAGCGTCAGCCGCAGCAACTCCGCGGTACCGACGGGCCGCAGGCTGATCGCCGCGAGCCGGCCGGAATCGACGGCCGCGTCCAGCGGGATGCCGACCTGGCGCATCTGCAGCGGGTTGTTGCCGACGAACAGGGTGAGGGCCGGGATCGTCTCGGTCACGCCCTCGCGCTCGATGGTGATGTGAAGCGGCCGGTGCTCGCGCCGGATCAGCGTCGCGATGCCCGAGATCAGCGCGTTGAAGCGGCCGCGCCCGTGTCGCTGCTTGAAGGCCTCGCGGTCCTCCAGAAGCTGGGGATACAGCCCGACGCTGGCGTTGATGAGGAAGATGCGCTCGTTCACGAAGCCGACCTGGACGGGGCGCAGCTCGGCGCGCAGCAGGGCGCGGGTGGCGTCCTCGACGTCGAGGGGAATGCCGTGCCAGCGCCCGAAATAGTTGAACGTGCCCTGCGGCAGGGCGCCGAACGCGCAGCCGGTGCCCAGGATCGCCTGCGCGACCGTGTTGATGGTGCCGTCGCCGCCCGCGACCACGACCGCGCCGCCGGCGGCCTGCGCGCTGGCGATCGTCCGCTCGATCGCCCCGTCGAGCATGGACGGATGCTCGACCAGGGTGATCTCGTGCGCCCGGCCGGCCTCCCGCAGCACGCGCTCGACGGTCTGGACCGCGGTTTCCTTGTCGCTTCGCCCGGAGCCGGCGTTGACGATCAGAAACAGTTTGGTCTGCGGCGTGAAGGTGACAGGGCGGTTCAAGGGCATCGGCTCCGCTGATGGCGAAGGCGGCGAACCCTGCCGGGCCTCGCCGCCATTCGGTCCGGTGTGCGGTTCTGCGCTATGTGATCGCCTTGCCGACGAAAATGCCGATCAGCAGGAAGATCACGAAGATGGCCAGCGCCAGGAAGAACAGGAACTTGGCGATGCCGGCCGCCGCGCCCGCGATGCCGGTGAAACCGAGAAGGCCGGCGATGATGGCGATCACGGCGAAGATGAGGGCCCATTTCAGCATGTCTGACCTCCAGTTGCTCGATCCTCCAACGCCACGAGCAACGGGTTGGTTCCGCCCGGCGCGGCCCTATGTCAACGGTTTGGCGACAGGGAGACCGGCATGGCGCAGGCAGAGTGGAACGGCAGGGTCATCGCGCGCTCGGCCGACACGGTGGTCCTCGAGGGCAACCACTATTTCCCCGAGGACGCCGTCGATCATTCGCGGCT
>CAZVVC010000108.1:0-10565 GCA_964630425.1 uncultured Bifidobacterium sp.
AGATCGAGGAGACCACCTCGGACTACGACCGCGAGAAGCTCCAGGAGCGTCTGGCGAAGCTGGCCGGCGGCGTGGCGGTCATCAAGATCGGCGGCGCCACCGAGATCGAGGTGAAGGAGCGCAAGGACCGCGTCGAGGACGCGCTGAACGCCACCCGCGCCGCGGTCGAGGAAGGCATCCTGCCGGGCGGCGGCACCGCCCTGCTGTACGCCACCCGCGTGCTGGGCGACCTCAGCCACGCCAATGACGACCAGCGCGTCGGCATCGACATCGTCCGCCGCGCCCTCCAGGCCCCGGTCCGCCAGATCGCCGAGAACTCGGGCGTCGACGGCGCCGTGGTCGCCGGCAAGCTGCTGGAGAGCCAGGACACCAACTTCGGCTTCGATGCCCAGACCGAGACCTACACCGACCTGGTGAAGGCCGGCATCATCGACCCGACCAAGGTCGTCCGCACCGCGCTGCAGGACGCCGCCTCGGTGGCTGCGCTGCTCATCACGACGGAAGCCATGGTCGCCGACCGTCCGGAGCCGAAGGCCCCGGGCGGCATGGGCGGCGGCATGCCCGACATGGGCGGCATGGGCGGCATGGACTTCTAAGGAAGTCTCAGAGCTGTTCCCCGCTGAAGGGATACGGAAAGGGCCGCCGAGAGGCGGCCCTTTTGGTTTTTGGCTCATTTCTTGTCGGTCAAACTGCTCGATTACGATGACAGCTAGCCCAAAGGAAACCACTGATAGTGTCACCAACGATCCGTCAGCAGCGTCTCTAGCGTTGAGAGCGATTGAGGGAGTTCCGGGCCGTGACAGGATAGACCCAGAAATGTCGCCGCTCGGGTAGCTCCGACATAAATATACCGATCAAACAGTTCAGGTTCGCGTTCTCGGAGATTGTCGATATTCATGAAGAATACGGCCTCGAATTCCAGCCCCTTAATGTGCTCAACCTCAAAAATGCGAACATCCCCATTCTGACCTTTGACCATACCTTTAGGGCATGCCACCGCTTTGATATTCATACTCTGCAGCTCTTTGCTTAGTGCATCAGCAAGCGGCTCCAGAGCGGCGGGGTCACTGACAAGCACTGCGATCGTCGGCATAGCACTGTCAGTAAAGTTATTAATTTCCGCAATTCGAGCAGATAGCCAACTTACTTCCTTATGCAGGCTATCTAGTGCGGTGCCTAGCACTGGTGCCACTCCCACATTGTCAATATCCTCAGAAGGACGATCAAAAAGCTGGTAACCATATAATTCTCCCAGAGCCCTCGCGAATTCGCTAAGTCTACGGCTCTGGCGATAGGTTACATTGATATGTTCGATATTCAGATTGGGGCTGACCCAGAGAAGCTCCTGCTCTGATCTACTGCCCCACCGCGTTAGCCGTTGGTTAAAGTCGCCTGCAGCAAAAAAGGAGTCTACATTTGTGCTGGCCATTGCGCGCATGCATGCTAGTTGTACTGGCGAGAAGTCAGTCGCTTCGTCTACCAAGATTTGGTTGCGACGTAGACGAATAATTGTTTCCAGCAGTGCTGGCTTGTTCTCCGTAATCCGGCGGCTGAGAAGGGGAGAATCTTCCATGTTGCGTGCGGCTCGAAACATAGCGAGTAGGATCAAATCGACCTCTGCTGGATGTGCATCGAGTGCGGAGAGCTTACCTTCGCCGTACCAAGTATTTTGCTCCCGCGTGGAGCGACGAAAGCGACGGTAACGTTGTGGAATCTTTGTGAGATAGTCATTTGCTGCGCGAGACAGCTGTATAGCAGCTCGTTGGACAAGCAAGGCATCGCCAACTTGACGCAGTTCTGGGAGGGGTAAGTCTCGCTCATCAAGCCACGCAAGCAACCGACCGGCGCGGCTTCCCCCGGAGAGGTTTCTTCCGCTGGCTTGGCTGATGGCACGGCTACGCATCGCCCTCACAAAAACATCTTCGACTAGTCTGCGGCCCCGTAATGGCTGGGTGCGCTCGAACTCCTCTTCTTCTTCGATTTCTAAATCTTCTTCGTCGTCTCCTTCAGATTCGCGATTATCTAAGTTAGCGACAAAATGGGTTAGGGCTTCAAGGAAGCCACTATCAGCTTGGGCGTATGTACCAAGCGGCTTTCGAAGCTCAGTTTTCGTATCGTCACGTTGTGCGTCTGCTACCTGTCTAAGACGATTACGTAATCCTGCTAATTCGCCAAGAAGTAGCAATGGGTTAGACCTGCTACGGGCGATCGCCTCACTGGCCTGTCGACCTAAGGCAACGGCGTCTCCGCTCGGAGCATTGTGCAGCTGCGCCGTCGCAACCTCTAGCTGATGAATGAAATCCTCCTTCTGCCATCGATCGAAGGCCTCAAACCAAGCGATTTGGTTAATCAGCGTCGTTGGAGAAAGGAGCGAATCATCTTCTCTCAACACAAATCCACTGCCGCCTCCAGACCGAAGGACATTCAAGTTCCGTCGACCTATTTCGCGGCGGTAGTCATCCCAAGTGCGAAGACTCTCGTCATGTACTGGAACGCCTTCTTTACCAAATGCGTCCTTAACGTAGAGTCTTAGTAGTTCAGTGGGGCTAAACATAATCCAACTGTCAGCGTGTGTGAGCCCTGCCGCATCCAATCCTTCCACCAGCGGCCGCTCAGAATCAGCATCGAGATATGCAAAATCTATCTTTTGCCGAAGTCTCCGCACCAATGTAGTTGTTTTTCCAGTACCAGGAGGACCGAGAACTGCGATTTGGCTGTCAAGAGGCAAGCGAAAAATTGTGTCCTGAAATTCGTCGAGAATAGGCGCTATACGCAGCTGCATTGCTGTGAGCGTATCGCGCTTAATACCCTCTGAAATAATGCTATGTGGAGACAATGTATCATCCCCAGCTAACCATGTTTCGATCTCGTCAACGGCCTCCTTCGTTACGCCCTCCTCAAGGAGAAGCGCACGCAAGGACTTGATGGTTAAGGGAGATAATTTGCTGCGAAATTGAACTGCAGGCTGTGCATCCCATTCAGCAACAAAGTTGATTGGCCTGAAAGTGATCTTTTCAAGCACCTCGAAACTGCGTGTTCCGCTGGGCAACCGGATCTCGCGCCATTCGCCTAAGGAAAGGGGGGGGCAAGCTGGCCTTTTGGACTCATGTAGCTGCAGAGACGCACCGACACCGGATCGACCGTTCCGCTTGAAGTAATGTAAAGTGTTTCACGATTGTTATCTTCATCTGAAACTACGAGACGAGCAATCGCAGGCTCTCGGCGTAATTTCTGGCAGTCGCTAACGCGCTGATCATTGCGTTCACGCATGTCACGCGCGATTGTCTCCGCGGTTGCCTGATTGATACTCGCGAATGCCCCAAGGGTCATGCCAGATCGGTCAAGGTTCGCTTCTGCGGCTTTGGCAATGCTTGCGAAGGCGTCAAGTGCTTCACGGGCAATGCCGCGAAGTTTCATAATCTCTACACTACTCGGTGCATCTTCCAGTTTAGCCATTGGTGACCCCCCCAACCCTCTAATGCCCTGAACGTAAGACTCTCCGGCAAGCTAATACAAGGGTCTATGAGGAGGGGCAGGCGACCGGCTCCCAAGGTGGTCGCTATTCTGAGCTGGGCGGCGAGAATCTGCGGGCGCGGCAGCAGATCGAGGTCGTCGAGGCGGTGTCCGCCATCGGCGGGTGGTCGATGGGCTGGTGCGCCCGCAGATTTCGTCGGAGATCAACGCCCTCGTCATCCGCCAGATGAAGCCGGACCTAGCGAAGAAGATCTTCGACGACTGGTACGCGCTGGTGTGCTCCGGGCACGGCGCCCCGAACGGCTCCAATCTCGGCCGCACCTGCTGGCGCGACGGCGACGGCTGGCGGCTCAACTACCAGGGCGGCTTCGCCAGCGGCTGCCAGAACGCGACGTGGAATTACCTGCAGGGTCCCATGGTGATCGACGAGGCCACAGGCCAGACGGCGGACGCCTCCTTCATGATTCCGAAGGGCGAGTTCGAGATCGTCGACACCTGGGATACGTCCGGCAGGCGCGGCTCGGGCAGCCACGACGTGCGCATGGTCGACCGCTACGTGCCGCCCGGGCACCTGCTGCCGGGGCGCCATCGACAACTTCATCGCCCTCGCCATGGGCAAGGTGCCGTGGGGATTGAGCACCACGCTGAAGGACCAGCCCGTGGTGCAGTACCGCATCGGCGAGGCGCCGGCCAAGCTGATGGCGGTGCGCGTCTTTGTGATGGACACCCAGGACCGGCTCGAGGCCCATCTGGGCCCGCTGCCGTCCAAGGGCGGCTGGTGCCGGAGTGGGAGCATTTCTGGCCGGCGCTGCTCGCCTGCGCCCATGCCGCGCAGACCTGCCGCGAGGTGGTCAGCATGATCAACAACACGGCGGCCACCACCGGCTGCCGGATGGACAGCCCGCTGGAGCGCCAGCTGCGCGACGCCCAGCAGGCCGCCAACCACATGCTGATCTCGTACCGTCACTACGAGCAGCTCGGCAAGACCTTCGTCGGCCACCCGCCGGCCGACATGTACAAGGCCCTGATCGAGCCGGTTTGACGCAAGCGCGCACAAGGAAGGGCCGCCCCTCGCGAGGCGGCCCTTTTTCTTTTCCGCGATGATCGCTGACGCCGCGGCGTCAGCCCAGCGCTGCGACGGCCTTCACCTCGACCAGCGCGCCCGGCATCGCCAATCCCGTCACGCCCACGGCCGTCCACGCCGGCGGGTGGCCCGGCAGGTGTTTCTTCATCGCGGCGGCGAAGGCTTGCACGTGCTGGGGCACTTCGCCCACATGGAACGAGCCGATTTCCACGATGGCGGTCATGTCGAGCTTCGCCTCGGCCAGGATGCGGCCGATGTTGGCGAAGGCGGCGTCGATCTGGGCTTCGAGGCCGTCGGCCAGCGCCCGGTCGTGGGTGCCGAGCTGGCCGGAGATGAACAGCAGGTTGCCCGCGATGCGGCCGGGGACGAAGTGGAAGGCGTCCACCACCTTTTCGGTGCCGGCGGGGATGATCGTGTTCTGCATGGGGCTGTTCCCTGTTTCGTGAATCGCGGCTGCTACCCTAAGGCCTGGCGGGCGCGGATCAAGGGGCGCGTGCGCCGGGCACGCAGGCGGGCGGCCCGGCGGCGGCGCGGGCATGGAACCTTTGGCGCCCGCCGCTGTACATGAGGGTGTCGGCCAACGCTGCATCCGTCCCGAGGCAGAGAAGGAGACCGCCATGGAACATCTGTCCTTTCCCAACGAAAGCGCCGAATACCGCGCCGCGCGCACTGCGCTGCTGGACGACGAGATCGCCCTGCGCCGCCAGATCGAGGCGGTCGCCGCCCGGCGCCGCGCGTTGCCGCCGGGCGGCGCGGTTCCCGAGGATTACGTGTTCGAGCGCATCGGCGCCGGCCTGCGGCCCGAGCGGGTGCGGCTGTCCGAGCTGTTCGGCGGCCATCCCAGCGTCCTGCTCTACAGCTTCATGTTCGGGCCGGAGCGCGACGAGCCGTGCCCCGGCTGCGCCCACACGCTCGACGGCTGGGACGGCAGCGTGCTCCATGCCGGCCAGCGCCTGCCTGTCTATGCGGTGGCCAGGTCGCCCGTCGCGCGGCTGGAGGCGCTGGCGCGGCGGCGCGGCTGGCGCAACCTGCGGTTCCTGTCCACCGCCGGGAACGACTATTCCCACCATTATTTCGGCGATACGTCGAAACTTGGCCCGGCCATGCGCGCAGAGCGCGGCTATGCGCCCGGCCGGAACTGGGACGAGCCCATGTACAACGTGTTCCGCAAGGAGCCGGACGGCACCATCCGCCATTTCTGGGGCAGCGAGCTGCTCTACGTGCGGGAGGAGCCCGGCCAGCACCACCGCGCCGGCGACCTGGTCGATCCGGTGTGGGGCTTCCTCGACATGACCCCGGAAGGGCGCGGGGATTTCTTCCCGAGACTGGGGTATTAGGCGTGGTCCGGGGCAGGGAACCGCTTCGCGGTCCCCCTCACCTGCCGCTTCGCGGCACCCTCTCCCCGTTGGGGCGAGGGGATCATGCTGACGCGCCGCGTAATCCTTCTCCCCGCCGGGGAGAAGGTGGCGCGCAGCGCCGGATGAGGGCCGCCGCGCGAGCGGCTATGGTCTGGCCCACGTCACGGTTTCCCGGTTGCGGCAGCTTTCCGGCAGCCGGCCTTCGGCCTGCGCGGCGAGGATCGACGCGGTCAGCGGCGGGCCGGCGTTCTGGGCTTCCTCGTTGTGGCCGATGGCGTGCGGCGTGAGAATGACGTTCGGCAGCGCGCGCAGCGGGTGGTCCGGAGGGCACGGCTCCTTCTCGAACACGTCGATGGCGGCGGCGCCGATTCGGCCGGATGCCAGCGCCTCGACCAGCGCGGCCTCGTCGATGATGGCGCCGCGGGCGGTGTTGACCAGCAGGGTGCCGGGGCGGACTTTTGCGAACTGCTCGCGGCCCAGCATGTGGCGGGTCGACGGGTTGAGGCTGGTCAGCACCAGGATGGCGTCGCTTTGCGCCAGCAAGTCGTCCAGGCTCGTGAAGGTCACGCCCGGCGCCGGGTCGGTCGCCGCCCGGCTGTGGACGAGGAAGCGGCAGCCCCAGGCCGCCAGCCGGGCGATCACCTCGCGGGTGATGCCGCCATAGCCGATGATGCCGACGGTCCTGCCCTTGAGGGTGTGGCGCTTCAGCGGGTCGCCCTCGGCGTTGGTGCGCAGCAGCGCCTCGGTCTCGTGCAGGCGGTAGAGCAGCGCCAGCAGCAGCATGATCGTCGCCTCGGCCATGCCCTCGCGGTTCTCGGCGACCTCGGTGTTGCACACGGCGATGCCGCGCCGGCTCGCCTCGTCCGCGTCGATCCAGTCATAGCCCAGCACGGGCGAGACGATGGCGCGCAGCTTCGGCATCCGGTCCATCTCCTTCGCGCCGCAGCGGACGCCGATGGACAGCAGCACCTCGACGCCGGAAAGGTCGGCGACCGCGTCCATACGGGCGGTGTCGTGCTGCACGGCGCCGTGCCCCAGGGCGCGCAGGGCCAGGACGATGTCGGAAGCGAGGCCGGAGGCCCGCGGGATGGTGACGACGGCGATCACGGGATCAGACCGCCGGCAGGCCTTCGACGCCCTCGTCGAGCTGCACGCGGCAGGTCTTCAGCGCGTAGCAGACCAGGGTGTACTGGCCGACGGTGAAGACGATGTCGAGCATCTGCTTCTTGTCGTAATGCGCCGACAGCGCCGCCCAGGTGGCGTCGCCGATCTCGGAGCTGCGGTACAGCTCGTCGGCGGCCTGCAGCAGCAGCGTCTCCGCCTCGGTCCAGGCGCCGCCCTTGGGCCAGGCGGCGATGGCGGCGATCTCGTCGTCGCTCAGGCCCGCCTTGCGGCCGATGACGACATGCTGGCCCCATTCATAGTCCGACTGGTGGTTCCAGCCGGTGCGCAGGATCAGGATCTCGCGGTCGCGGCCGGAAAGCGTGCTGGTATAGCCCATGATGTGGCCGGCGAACCGGTTCCACGGCTTCAGCAGGTCCTCGTGATGCGCCAGCGTCTTCATGATGTTGACGCGCAGGATCTCCGGGCCGTCCTGCATCCACTGGGGAAGCTGGTCGACGGCGAGCGGCTCGATGCGGGCGGGTCCCTTGATGGCCATCTGTCCGGTCCTCAGCGCTGCAGCGGGCCGTAGCTGTCGATGACGTAGCGGTTGGCCACCATGCCCTTCACGCGCACGCCGGCCATGCCCTTCTGGAAGTCGGCCATGTGCTGGGTCTTGAAGTGCTCGGCCAGCGCCGCGTCGGATTCCCACACCTCGAAGATGCGCACCAGGCCGGGCTCGTTGAAGTCCTCGGCGAAGGAATAGGTGATGCACGGACCCTTCTCGAGCGTGTTGGTCTTCTCGACCATGACGGCGGCGAATTCGCGGATCCTGGGCATGTCTTCCGGCTCGATGCGGATTTCCGCGCCGATGATGATGGCCATGGTCTTCTCCCTCGTTTGACAGGTCCCGAACCCTGCGGTCCGGGCGCGGATAAGTCAACGCCGGAACGCCACTTTACCTTTCGGTAACGGGGCGCTTGCCATGCGCCGCGCACGCCGTTAATCGGGATGCTGCAACCATTGGAACCAGGGGAAGGACGATCATGAAACTGCAGGGACAGTCCGCCATCATCACCGGCGGCGCTTCGGGTCTGGGCGCGGCGACGGCGCGCGAGCTCACCGCCAACGGCGTGAAGGTCACGCTGTGGGACCTGAACGAGGAGCTGGGCACCAAGCTGGCGGCCGAGCTGGGCGGCGCCTTCGCCAGGGTCGACGTCGCCTCCGAGGACGACGTGAAGGCCGGCATCGAGGTGGCCAGGCAGGCGCACGGCGTTCCGCGCATCCTGGTCAACTGCGCCGGCATCGGCAAGGCCAACAAGATCGTCGGCAAGGACGGGCCGATGGCGCTCGCCGACTTCCAGCGCGTCATCAACACCAACCTGATCGGCCACTTCAACTGCTCGCGCCTGGTGGCGGCCGAGATCGGCACGCTCGATCCGCTGGAGGATGGCGAGCGCGGCGTGATCGTGCAGACCGCCTCGGTCGCCGCGTTCGACGGCCAGGTGGGCCAGATCGCCTATACGGCCTCCAAGGCCGGCATCGTCGGCATGACCCTGGTCATCGCCCGCGACCTCTCGAATGTGGGCATCCGCTGCAACACCATCTGCCCGGGCATCTTCGCCACGCCGCTGATGCTGCGGGCGCCCGACAACGTGCTGCAGTCGCTGGCCAACTCGATCCCGTTCCCGCGCCGCCTGGGCAAGCCGGAGGAATTCGCCTCCATGGTGCGCGAGATCTGCACCAACACCATGCTGAACGGCGAGACCATTCGTCTCGACGGCGCCATCAGGATGGCGCCGCGCTGATTTGGCCGCCTCGACGGCGCCATCCGCATGGCGCCGCGCCGATCCACTGACCGGTTGCGCCGGACGGTTTTTCGTATAACACTCGTCTTATTAACGGGGGCGTCATCGCCCCCGTTTCCGCAAACGGGAGGGTGAGATGACGGCCGGCGCAGTGGAGACGTGGGATCACGAGACCGACCTGCTGGTGGTGGGGTCGGGTTCGGCGGGGCTGACGGCGGCGGTCGTCGCCGCCAACGAGGGGCTGAAGGCCCTGGTGATCGAGAAGACCGAGTTCTATGGCGGCACCACCGCCTTTTCCGGCGGCGTCGCCTGGATCCCCAACAATCACCTGATGAAGGCGGCCGGCATCCCGGACACGCAGCAGGACGCGGTCACCTATCTGAAGCACAACATCGGCAACCGGGTCTCGCCCGCGAAGCTGGAGGCGTTCGCCGAATACGCGCCGGTCATGGCCCGTTACATGAGCGACAACAGCGAGGTGCAGTTCCAGATGATGGAGGACTTCCCCGACTACAGGCCCGAGACGCCCGGCGGCTGCAAGGGCGGCCGCTCCATCGACCCCAAGGTGTTCTCCGGCCGCAAGCTCGCGGATTTCGACCGGCTGCGCCGGCGCCCCGTCGGCATCCCGGGCGGCGTCGTCGGCTCGGTGAAGGAGCTGCGCCGGCTGGCGTTCTTCAAGTCCGACCCAATGGGGCTGCTGCCGGTCTGGTACGTCATCCCGCGCAACATCTGGAACCGCATCGCCGGCCGCCAGCACGTCTCCAGCGGCCGCGCGCTGATCGCGCGGCTGCGCTACTCGTTGCAGCGCAAGGATGTGCCGCTGTGGCTGAACACCGGCCTCGACGAACTGATCACCGAGAACGGCGCCGTCGTCGGCGCGCGGGTGACCAGGGAGGGCAGGAGCCTCGCCATCCGGGCGCGCAAGGGCGTGGTGATCGCCGCCGGCGGGTTCGACCACAACGGCGCCATGCGCCGGCAGTATTTCGACAAGGCCACCGATACCTGGGCCTCGGGCGCCTACAGCTCGGGCGCGCCCGGCAGCATGGGCGACGGTATCCGCGCGGGCCAGGCGGTGGGCGCGGCGCTCGACCTGATGGACGATCTGTGGTGGATGCCCTCGTCCAACGAGCCCGGCGCCAAGGCGCCGACTATCCACGTGTTCGAGCGCGGCCTGCCGCACATGATGATCGTCAACAAGCGGGGCAGGCGCTTCGCCAACGAGGCGCGGCCCTACAACGAGCTGGGCCGGGTGATCTACGAGGACGACGCGCCGCCCGCCTTCATGGTGTTCGACAACGACTACCGCAGCCGCTACACGGTCGGCACCATGCTGCCCGGCATGACGCCGGAACGCTTCATCCGCGACGGATACGTCAAGCGCGCCGACACGCTCGACGACCTGGCGCGCCAGACCGGCATCGACGCCGAGGGCCTGAAGGAGACCGTCGAGCGGTTCAACCGGATGGCCGAGGCGGGCAGGGACGAGGACTTCCACAAGGGCGAGAGCGCCTTCGACCTCTATGCCGGCGACAAGTCGCACAAGCCCAATCCGTGCCTCGGCCCCATCGCCAAGGCGCCGTTCTACGCCATCGAGATCCAGGCCGGCGACCTGGGGACCAAGGGCGGCCTGCTGACCAACGAGCGCGCCCAGGTGCTGCGCGAGGACGGCGCGGTGATCGCCGGTCTCTATGCCGCCGGCAACAGCTCGGCCTGCGTGGTGGGCAACTTCTATCCGGGCGG
>CAZVVC010000109.1:0-10513 GCA_964630425.1 uncultured Bifidobacterium sp.
ATGCCCCGATCACCCGGCACACTCACAATGACAGATCCCAAAGACACAAGGGGCGTTGCCTCCGCTACTCCGCCGCCGCCTTCGTCGTGTTCCCGTAGAAGCTTTCCCCCTTGGCCGCCATGTCGCGCAGCAGCTTGGGCGGGGTGAAGCGGGGGCCGTATTGCTGGGCGAGGCGGTCGCATTCGCGCACGAAGGCGTCGAGGCCGACGGCGTCGATCAGGCTGAACGGGCCGCCGGTGAAGGGCGCGAAGCCCCAGCCGAAGATGGCGCCGATGTCGCCGTCGGCGGGATCGGTCAGCACGCCTTCCTCCAGGCAGCGTGCGGCCTCGACGGCCTGGCGGTAGAGGAAGCGCTTCTTCACCTCGGCCACGTCGGGTTGCTCGGCGGCGGACGGCCAGTTCTCGGTGAGGCCCGGCCACAGATACTTCTTCCCGCCTTCGGGATATTCGTAATAGCCCTTGCCCGCCTTCTTGCCCAGGCGGCCCAGCGCCATCAGCTTGTCGACGATGTGGTCGCCCGGCGCGGGCTTCCAGGCGTCGCCCAGATCCTTCTTCGTCTGCTCGCGCACCTTGTAGCCCAGCTCGATGGACACCGCGTCGCCCACGTCCAGCGGGCCGACCGGCATGCCGGCCTGCTTGCCGCCGTTCTCGATCAGCGCCGGCACGACGCCGTCGGCCAGCATGGCGAGGCCCTCGGCCACATAGGTGCCGAAGCAGCGTGAGGTGTAGAAGCCGCGGCTGTCGTTGACCACGATCGGCGTCTTGCGGATCTGCGCGACGTAATCCATGGCGCGGGCCAGCGTCTGCTGCGACGTCTCCTTGCCCATGATGATCTCGACCAGCGGCATGCGGTCGACCGGCGAGAAGAAGTGCAGGCCGATGAAGTCCTGCGGCCGCGAGAAGCTTTTCGCCAGGCCGGTGATCGGCAGGGTCGAGGTGTTGGAGGCGAACACCGGCAGGTCCGGGATCGCGGCCTCGGTCTTGCGGGTGACGCCGTCCTTGACGTCGCGGTTCTCGAACACCGCCTCGATGACCAGGTCGCAGCCCTTCAGGTCGTCATAGGAGGTGGTCGGCCTGATGCGGCCCAGCAGCGCCTCGCCCTTCTCGGCGCTGACCTTGCCGCGCTCGATCCCCTTCCTCACCAGCCCTTCCGAATAGGCCTTGCCCTTCCCGGCCGCCTCGCTGGAGGTGTCGAGCAGGATCACCGTCATGCCGGCCTGGGCCGATACATAGGCGATGCCCGCGCCCATCATGCCGGCGCCCAGGATGCCCAGGGTCTTCACCTCGAACTTCTCGACACCCTGCGGCCGGCGGGCCAGCTTGTCGGCCGCCTGCTTGTTGATGAACAGCGAGCGGATCATGGCCTTGGATGACGGATCCATCATCAGCCGGGTGAAATAGCGGCTCTCGATGCGCAGCGCCGCGTCCATGGGCACCTGATGGCCCTCATAGACGCAGGACAGGATGGCGAGCACGGCCGGATAGTTGCCCAGCGTCTCCTTCTGCGCCATGGCGTTGCCGCCGGTGAAGGTCTGGACGATGCCCGGGTTGAACGCGCCTTCGCCGCCGGGCACCTTGAAGCCCTTCTTGTCCCAGGGCTGGACGGGATCGCCCTTTTCCCTGATCCACGCCTTGGCGCGGGCGACGATCTCGGAAAGCGGCGCCAGCTCGTGCACCGCGCCTGCGGCCTTCGCCTGCTGCGGGCTCATGGAATCGCCCTTCACCAGGTACATCAGCGCGGGCTGCACGCCCATCAGGCGGGGCAGGCGCTGGGTGCCGCCGCCGCCGGGCAGCAGGCCCACCTTCACCTCGGGCAGGGCGAGCTGGATCTTCGGGTCGTCGGCGCAGACGCGGTAGTGGCAGGCGAGGGTGATCTCCAGCCCGCCGCCCATGGCGAGGCCGTTGATGGCCGCCGCGAACGGCTTGCCGCAGGTCTCCAGCCGGCGAAGCTGGCGGTTGAGCGCGTGGGCGTGCTCGAACATGTCCTGCACCGAGGACGCGCCCGCCTGCGCGCCCAGCATCCCCAGGTCGGCGCCGGCGAGGAACGCCGGCTTGCCCGAGGTGATGACCGCGCCCTTGATGGCCGGGTCGGCGGCGACCTTCTCGATCACCTCGCGCAGGTCGCGCGAGACCGCCTCGTCGATGACGTTCATGGATCGGCCGGGCAGGTCGATGGTCAAGAGGGCGATGCCGTCGCTGTCGACGTCGAACTTGATGGTTTCGGTCATGGCGGCTCTCCTCAGACGCGCTCGATGATGGTGGCGGTGCCCATGCCCGCGCCGATGCACAGGGTGACGAGCGCGGTGTTCAGGTCGCGCCGCTCCAGCTCGTCCAGCACGGTGCCCAGGATCATGGCGCCGGTCGCGCCCAGCGGATGGCCCATGGCGATGGCGCCGCCATTGACGTTGATGTCCTCGTGCGGGATGTCGAGCACCTGCATGAAGCGCAGCACCACCGAGGCGAAGGCCTCGTTCAGCTCCCACAGGTCGATGTCGGCCTTGGTCATGCCGGCGCGCTTCAGCGCCTTCTCGGCGGCGAAGGACGGGCCGGTCAGCATGATGGTCGGCTCCGAGCCCACGTCGGCGAAGGCGCGGATGCGGGCGCGAGGCTTGCGGCCGATGGCGGCGCCGATCTCCTTGGTGCCCACCAGCACCGCGGCCGAGCCGTCGACGATGCCCGAGCTGTTGCCGCCGTGATGGACGTGGTTGATGGTCTCGATCTCGGGATAGCGGAGCTGCGCGACGGCGTCGAAGCCCAGCGCGCCCAGGTCGGTGAAGGAGGGCTTCAGCGCGGCCAGCGACTGCATGGTGGTGTCGGGGCGCATGTGCTCGTCATGATCGAGCACGGTGAGGCCGAGAATGTCCTTCACCGGCATGATCGAGTTCCTGAAGTACCCGTTCTTCCAGGCGTTGGCGGCGCGCTTCTGGCTTTCGACCGCATAGGCGTCCACGTCGTCGCGGCTGAAGCCGTATTTGGTGGCGATGAGATCCGCGCCGATGCCTTGCGGCGCGAAATGCGTCTTCACCGCCACCGCCGGATCCATGCTCCAGGCGCCGCCCGAGGAGCCCATGGGCACGCGCGACATGCACTCGGTGCCGCCGCCGATGGCCAGGTCCGACTGGCCCGACATGACGCGGGCGGCGGCGAAGTTGGTGGCGACCAGGCCCGAGGCGCAGAAGCGGTTGACCTGCACGCCGGCCACATCCTCGGAGAAATCGGCGTGCAGCGCGGCGACGCGCGGGATCACGGCGCCCTGCTCGGCGACCGGATCGACCACGCCCCAGATGATGTCGTCGACCAGCGCGGTGTCCAGCCCGTTGCGGTCGCGGACCGCCTGGAGCACCTGGGTGGTCAGGCTGATCGGGGTGATCTCGTGCAGGCTGCCGTCCTTCTTGCCGCGGCCGCGCGGCGTGCGGACGGTGTCGTAGATATATGCGTCTGCCATCGGTCCTATCCTTTGTCGGTATCCGTCAGAATGCGTCGGCGGGAAGCGCCATCAGGGACTCGGCGCCGGCCTCGATCTTCTTCAAAAGGCTGCCGGTGTCGGGCAGCATGCGCTCGAAGAAGAAGCGGGCGGTGATCAGCTTGCGCTCGTAGAAGGTCTTGTCGCCCGCGCCCTCGGCCAGCCTGGCGAGCGCGGTCTTCGCCATCATGCCCCAGACATGGCCCATGGCGACGAGCGCCATCAGCCGCAGGTAGTCGGACGAGGCGGCGCCCGCGTTGTCGGGCTTGGTCATGGCGTTCTGCATCAGCCACAAGGTGGCCTGCTGCAGCCGGCCTAGCGCCTTCTCCAGTTCGCCGGTCATGGCCGCGAGCGCGGGTTCCTCCTTGGCGTCCTTCACGAACTGGCTCACCTCGGCGAAGAACGCCTGGACGGCGCGGCCGCCGTTCATGGCCAGCTTGCGGCCCACCAGGTCCATGGCCTGCACGCCGTTGGTGCCTTCGTAGATCGGCGCGATGCGGCTGTCGCGCAGGAACTGCTCGACGCCGTTCTCCTGGATGTAGCCGTGGCCGCCATAGGTCTGCACCGCGAGGCTGGCGACATCGACGCCCATGTCGGTGAAATAGGCCTTCACCACCGGCGTCATCAGCGCCACGTAGTCGTCGGCCTTCCGGCGCACCGCCTCGTCCGGGTGGCGGTGCAGCAGGTCGACCTGCAATCCGGTGATGGCGGCGAGCGCCCGCGCGCCCTCGGTGAACGCCTTGCCGGTCATCAGCATGCGGCGCACGTCGGGGTGGACGATGATCGGGTCGGCCGGGCCGTCGGCGTTCCTGGGGCCGCTGATCGAGCGGCCCTGCAATCGGTCGCGGGCATAGTTGGCGGCGTTCTGATACGCTACCTCGGCGATGCCCAGGCCCTGGATGCCGACCCATAGCCGCGCCTCGTTCATCATGGTGAACATGGCCGGCATGCCCTTGTGCTCCTCGCCGACCAGCCAGCCGACCGCGCCGTCATAGTTCATGACGCAGGTGGCGTTGGAATGGATGCCCATCTTGTGCTCGATGGAGCCGCAGGCGACCCCGTTGCGCGCGCCGAGGGAGCCGTCCTCGTTCACCAGGAACTTGGGCACCAGGAACAGGCTGATGCCCTTGGTGCCCGCCGGACCGCCGGGGATCTTGGCCAGCACCAGATGGATGATGTTCTCGGACAGGTCGTGCTCGCCGGCCGAGATGAAGATCTTGGTGCCGGTGATCCGGTAGGTGCCGTCGCCCTGCGGCTCGGCGCGGGTGCGCAGCATGCCCAGGTCGGTGCCGCAATGGGGCTCGGTCAGGTTCATGGTGCCGGTCCATTTGCCGGCCACCATGTTGGGCAGGTACTTCTGCTTCAGCGCGTCCGAGGCATGGGCGTCGATGGCCTCGACCGCGCTCTTGGTCAGGCCCGGATACATGGTGAAGCCCCAGTTGGCGGCGATCATCATCTCCGAGACCATGATGGCGAGCGTCTGCGGCAGGCCCTGGCCGCCATGCTCGGGCTTCGCCGTCAGGCTGCCCCAGCCGCTTTCCACATAGAGGTCGTAGGCCTCCTTGAAGCCTTTCGGCGTGGTGACGACGCCGTCACTCCAGTGGCAGCCTTCCTGGTCGCCCGACTGGTTGATGGGGTGCAGCACTTCCGCGGCGACCTTGCCCGCTTCCTCCAGGATGGCGTCCACCAGATCGGGCGTGACGTCCTCGAAGCCGGGCAGGCCGGCATATCTGTCGAGGCCCAGGAGATCGTGGAGCACGAACCTGAAGTCGGCGATGGGGGCGGTGTAGGTGGTCATTCCGCGACACTCCTCAGCTTGGCGTTGTGCTTGCGCCGGACCTCGTCCAGCGGCGCGCCTGCCTTCCATTCCTCCAGAAGGCGGCAGAAACCGTTCAACTCGTCGATCGTCGCGTCCAGATCGGCGCGCTGGCTCTCCAGCGCCGCCAGCCGCTCGCGGCATTTTTCCAGGGTCACGGCACGCTGCTTCGCGCGGCCGTCGCCCAGGTCGTAGAGGTCGAGCATCTCGGTGATGTCGGACAGCGAGAAGCCCACCCGCCGGCCGCGCAGGATCCAGGCGAGCCTTGCCCGGTCGCGGGCCTCGTAGATGCGATTCTGGCCGTCGCGCTGCGGCGTCAGCAGGCCCTCGTCCTCGTAGAACCGCAGGGTCCGGGGCGTTACGCCGAATTCCTTCGACAGGTCGGATATGGTCCAGGTCTGCGACACGAACGACGTCCCGTTTCGATTCGGCCTATGCGAGACCCCTGTTTAATTTACCTTTACGTAAACGTCAAGTATGGTCCCGCCGGAAGGGGAAGGCGCATCATGCGACTTTCGGTGCGGTCTGGCTATCCCCTGGAGACCTGATCGCCCTTGCGCAGGCGGAAGCGGAAGCGCCCGGCGCGCTCCTCGGTTTCCACCAGCTCGTTGCCGGTCTGCCGGCAGAAGGCGGGGAATTCGCTGGCCGATGCCGTATCGGTCGCCAGCACGTCGACCAGTTCGCCGGCGGCCATGTCGCGCAGCGCCTTCTGGGCGCGCAATACGGGCAGGGGGCAGAGGAGTCCGGTCGCGTCGATGACGCGGACGTCAGGCATCGACCGGCGGCTCGAGCCGCACATAGGCGCTGCGATGGAACAGCAGCGGGGCCGCCTCGGAGACCACCGCCGTCTCGACCACGCGGCAGATGAACAGGACGTGGTCGCCCGCGTCCACCCGCTGCTCCACGATGCAGTCGAAGACCGAGAGCGCGCCGGGGATGATCGGCGCGCCGGTCTTCCAGGTCTCGAACGGGATGTCGCCGAAGCTCTTGTCGCCCGGAGTGGAGAAACGCCCCGACAGGCCGATCTGCTCCTCACACAATATGTTGATGGCGAAGACGCTGCCGGCCATGAAGTCCTCGTACTGCTCGGACTTCTTGCCCAGGCTGAACAGCACCAGCGGAGGATCCAGCGAAACCGACGTGAACGAATTCATCGTCAGCCCTATGGCGACGCCGGTCCGGCTGCGGGTGGTCACCACCGTCACGCCGGTGGCGAAGCAGGCGAAGGCGCGGCGCAGGGCCCGCGGATCTATGCTTTCGCTGTCGTTCATATCGCCTCGCCTTCGGTGTCGGTCCGCCGCCATTGATTTCAGAACTCGACCGCAAGTGCAAGGTTCGCGGCGGTTGCGCGTGACTTTCGCGCTGCGCATATTGCGGCCACGAGAAGGAGTGATCATCGATGCCGCTTTCCGATCCGCAGCCGGGCCGCAAGCCGCTGCACACCCGCACCATCGTCATGGACGCCTTCTACCGCGAGGACGGCCTGTGGGACATCGAGGGCCGGGTCACCGACGTGAAGAACTACGCCTATGACAGCCACGTGCGCGGCCAGGTCGAGGCGGGCGACCGGGTGCACGACATGTTCATCCGCATGACGCTGGACGACCATTTCGTGGTGCAGGGGATCGAGGTGAAGATGGACGTCTTCCCGTTCTCGATCTGCAACGAGGTGGAGCCCAACTTCCAGGAGTTGCTGGGGCTGAAGGTCGGCTCGGGCTGGATGAAGAACGTGCGCGAGCGGGTCGGCGGCAAGCACGGCTGCACCCATGTGGTGGAGCTGTTCGGGCCGATGGCGACCGTCGCCTTCCAGTCGATCCCCAGCTACTCCCGCATCCGCGACGCCGACAAGCCCAGGGACCCGGACGCGCCCAGGCGCAAGCCGTTCGCCATCGGCGGCTGCCATTCCTGGGCCTATGACAGCCCGGTCACGAAGGCCTTGCAGCCGGAGTGGTACCGCGAGGGTTAGAAGCCGCTAATCAGGAAGTCCATCGCGCCGACAAGGGCATCGTGGTGGCGATCCAGCGAAGCGACCTTCGCGCCGAGCCTCGCTTTCGGGATGCCGGCCATCTGGGGCACCGCGACCACGTATTCCCTGTCCTCGACGATCACCGTCGGCGCGAGCCTGTCGGGCAGGTTTCCGACGGTGCCGATGTCGTAAAGGGGCGCAACCAGTCGCGTCGCCAGATAGTCGACGAAGTCGCTCTGCAGGACGATGAAGAAGGCTGGTTGATGACGTTGTGACGCATTCGGATTTCGATGGACGTCGAACTGCGCCATGGCGGATCAGAACGACCGAAGGCCGTCGCTGAAGACGCCGTTGTCCTCGACGAAGCGATTGTATTGGTCCAGCGCTTCCCGGTTCTCCTTTTCCCACTGCCGCTTCCGCTGTTCCCATACGGCCTTTCGCAGGCTTTCCTCGAACAGTTGTGAAAGATTGAGGCCCATGGACTTCGCGGCTTCCACCAACTCCACGTCGGCGGTGAGGTTGACGGGTTTTCGTCTCAGGATCTTCTCGACGCGGTTCATCATGAGATCTCCGTATGCGCATATACTATGCGCATACGTGCATCCGTGTGTCTAGCCTATCAAACCCGTGAGATCGGGCGCATCGGTCCAGTCGCCGACACGCGGCAGGCAGACGATATCCACCGTCCCGACGAAGCGTCCCAGCGTCGCCTGCGTCTCCGCCAGCGGCACCGGGCTTTCCGGGGACTCGGAGATGACGATGCCGGTAACCGTCACCCGCCGGTTTACCAGCGCTTCCAGGGTGGCGATGGTGTGGCTCAGCGTGCCCAGGTAGGAGCCGCAGACCAGCAGGGCCGGGATCGACAGCTCGGCGATCCAGTCGGCGATGGTGTGCGCGTCGTTCAGCGGCACGAACGCGCCGCCGACGCCTTCGATCAGGGTGTGGTCGGCCTGCGCCGGCGCGTCGCAGAACTCGATCAGCTTCAGCAGGTCGATGCTGCGGCCCTCGCGCAGCGCCGCCATGTCGGGCGACAGCGGCTCGGCGAAGCGCCAGGGCGAGATGTCGGCGATGGTCTCTTGCGTCACCGGCCGGCCCGTGGCGCGCAGCAACTCGGCGGTGTCGCTGTCCGCGGCGGTGGCCCCGGTGAAGCCGCTGATCACCGGCTTGAGCGCGCGGACGGTCCTGCCCTGCGCCCGAAGCTGGCGCGCAAGGATGCTGGTCACCAGCGTCTTGCCGACGCCGGTTCCCGTGCCGGTGATGAAGGTGCGGGTCATCCCGCCAGTCCCAGTTCCCGCATGGCGGCCACCAATCCGTCGATTTCGGCCTGCGTGTGCGCCGAGGAGAACGTCACGCGCAGCCGCCCCGTTCCCTCGGGCACGGTCGGCGGCCGGATGCCGGTCACCAGATAGCCGCGCGCCTGCAAGGCGGCCGAGGCGTCCATCACCCGGCGCGCCTCGCCCAGGATCACCGGCACGATGGGGCTGACCGGCGCGGGCAGGCCCAGCGCCGCGCAGAACCGCGCCGCGTTGGCGACCGGCCGGGCGCAAAGCTCGGGATCGCGCTCGATGATCTCCAGTGCCTTGATGGCGGCGCCGATGGTCCCCGGCGGCAGGCCGGTGGTGTAGACGAAGCTGCGGCCGCGGTTGCGGATCAGGTCGGCGACCGGCTGGCTGGTGCAGAGATAGCCGCCATAGGCGCCGATCGCCTTCGACAGGGTGCCCATCTGCAGCGGCACCGTCGACTTCACCGGGCCGAGGAAGCTGCTGCCGCGCCCCCCGCCGGCCACGCCCAGGCCGTGCGCGTCGTCGGTCATCAGCCAGGCGCCGTATTCGCCGGCGAGCGCGGCCAGCGCGTCGATGGGCGCCATGTCGCCGTCCATGCTGAACACGCCGTCGACCGCGATCAGGCAGCGGCCGTGCGCCGCGCGGTGCTCGCGCAGCAGGTCGCGGGCATGGTCCAGGTCGTTGTGGCGGAAGATCTTCACGGCGGCGCCGCTCATCCGGCCGCCGGCGAACAGGCAGGAATGGTTCAGCTCGTCCTGCAGGATCAGGTCGCCCTTGCCGACCAGGCAGGGGATGGCGCCCAGATTGGTCAGGTAGCCGCTGCCGAACACGATGCAGTCCTCGGTCTGCTTCCAGCGGGCCAGCGCCGTCTCCAGCGCGTCGTAGAGCGGCGTGTTGCCCGAGATCAGCCGCGAGCCGCCGGAGCCGGTGCCGTAGCGCGACGTCGCCTCGCGCGCCGCCTCGATCACCTCGGGGTGATGCGACAGGCTGAGATAGTCGTTGCAGCAGAACGAGACCAGGTCGCGGCCGCCCCGGCGCGCGCCGGTTTCGCTGAAGCGGTCGGTGGCGATCATGCGGCGGCGCAGGCCTTCGGCCTCGAGCCGGTCCAGCTTTTCACGGGCAAAGTCGTCGAGCGATGTCATGGCGCGTCATGTATCATACGTCCGCCGGCCTTGACAGATGCCGCGACCGCGTGAAGGTTAGCCGCGAAATCCGGAGGATGAGGATGACCGAGACGATCCGCCACGACTGGACGCTTTCCGAGATCAAGGCGCTGTTCGCCCTGCCGTTCAGCGACCTGATGTTCCGCGCGCAGTCGGCGCACCGCCGGCACTTCGATCCGAACAAGGTCCAGCTCAGCACGCTGCTGTCGATCAAGACCGGCGGCTGCGCCGAGGATTGCGCCTATTGTCCGCAGGCGGCGCGCTACGACACCGGCGTCGACGCCGGCAAGCTGCTGCCGCTGGAGGAGGTGCTGACCGACGCGCGCCAGGCGCGGGATGCCGGCGCCTCGCGCTATTGCATGGGCGCGGCGTGGCGCGCGCCCAAGGACAAGGACCTGGACAAGGTCATCGAGATGGTGCGCGGCGTGCGCGCCATGGGTCTCGAGACCTGCGTCACCCTGGGCATGCTGAAGGCCGAGCAGGCCAAGCGGCTGAAGGACGCGGGCCTCGACTACTACAACCACAACATCGACACCTCGGAAGAATTCTACGGCGAGATCATCACCACCCGCTGCTACGAGGACCGGCTGGAGACGCTGGAGCATGTCCGCGACGCCGGGCTGCATGTGTGCAGCGGCGGCATCGTCGGCATGGGCGAGTCGCGCGACGACCGGGCCGACATGCTGATGACCCTCGCCAACCTGCCCAGGCACCCGGAGAGCGTGCCGATCAACATGCTGGTGCAGGTCGAGGGCACGCCGCTGTTCGGCAAGGACCTGCTCGATCCGTTCGAGTTCGTGCGCACCATCGCCGTCGCCCGCAT
>CAZVVC010000110.1:0-10508 GCA_964630425.1 uncultured Bifidobacterium sp.
GCGTTCTCGGCCGGCATGCCGAAGGCGTCCCAGCCCATGGGATGCAGCACGTCGAACCCGCGCGCGCGCTTGTAGCGGGCGACCACGTCGCCCATGGTGTAGTTGCGGACGTGGCCCATATGGATGCGGCCCGACGGATAGGGGAACATCTCCAGCACGTAGTATCTGGGCTTGCCCGGAGTCTCGTGCGTGGCGAAGCTGTTCCGCTCCGCCCAGATGTCCTGCCACTTCCGCTCGGCGGCCTTGGCGTTGTAACGGCTCATGAAACTGTCTTAGTCGTCTTTCTCGGTGACCGTGCCGATGCGGATCTGGCGGGCGCGGACCAGGATGGCGTCCTCGACGCCGGCGACCGTGGTCTGCTGCACCGGTACCTCGGTCCATTCGCCGGTGCGGTCCTTGGCCTGGCGGTTGATCGACACCTTCAGCGCGTCGGCGCGCAGGCGCGAATCCATCACCGCGATGCGGATCTTCACGCGCTCGTTGGGCGCCGACGGGTCAGCGTACCAGTCGGTGACGATGACGCCGCCGGTGGCGTCGGTCGAGACGATGGGCATGAAATGCAGCGTCTCCAGCGCGGCCTGCCAGAGATAGCCGTTCACCCGCATGTTCTGGGCGCTCTCGAGGTGCACGGGCCGGTAGCGGTCCGCCACCTCCTTGCTGCTGCCTCCGCCGCACGCGGCCAGGGCGGCGATGCCCGCCAGAACGATGACTCGAAACGCTATCCTCGGCATATGTTCGCCTCAGTCTGGTGAAGGGGATGCGGGGCGCGCCGCCGCGCCTTTATACAAGCCGGGCCGCCGGTTGAACAACCGGTTTGACGGAGAAGGTCCTCGCCAATCCCGCCGCGATGCCGGACAGGTCGCCCGGCCGCTGTGGATAAGCGGGAATTCACCCGTATTTTCAGGACCGTCACCTGTGACTCTTCTTGATTTGCCGGACGGCATGGGGTGAAATATATCCATACCAATGGAAGGGATGTTGTGGGCCGGGCCGATCTGGTTTATGAAACCGCCCGCAAAAACCCGAGGAAACGAACAGGAGCGGCGCCAGCCGGTAAACGGATGAGCGTCGTGGACACGATGAGGCGGCTGGTTCATACGGCAGTGATTGCTTTGCTCGCGCTTGGCTTCGGGCGGCAGGCGGCCGCGCAGGAATCCATCCAGTTCATCGACGGCGGCGACCTCCAGCTCCTCGAGCCGACCCGGCCGCCGCAGCCGTGGCAATCGCTGGCCAAGGACAAGGCCGGCACCGCCACCACCCTGAAGCCTTCCGCCGCCGCCAGCAAGAGCATCATGCAGATCCAGGCCGAGCCCAAGCTGGACGGCATCCGCATCGGCGCCGACATCAAGCTGGACGAATCCGACCGGATCGAGCTGCGCGAGGCCAGCCGCATGTCGTTCCGCGCGGACATCGGCACCATGCCCAGCTTCTCGTCCAGCACGCTGCAGGGTCCGTTCGGCGCCGCCTCGGCGACGGTCATGACCCCGCGCGGCTTCGATGAGCGCGCGCTGTTCGCCAAGGCCGCCGGCGTCAACCTGAACAAGCCGCTGACCACCGCCATGCTGCGCGACCCGCAGGTCATGATGCCGCATTACGCCGGGCTGCGCATCGGCTACGCCTCGGGCTATTCGGCGGACGATCCGCTCGGCCTCGATCCGGCCAGACGCGGTTTCGAGGTCTATCTGACCTCGGCGGCCATGAGCACCGGCCTCGAGCCGGACGGCCTGTCCTATCTGACCGTGCCGCAGTTCGCCCGGCCCGACAGCGCCTATAATGTGGGCCTCAACGTCGGCTATCGCGGCTTCACCGTGGCGGCGTCCTACCTTCACGGCGGGGGCCAGGAAGCGGCCGGCTACGACAGCTATGATCTGGGCGTCAGCTACAATTTCGGCAGCTGGGTGACCAGCATCGCCGTCGGCGCCTACTCGGTCGAGCGCAATCCGCTCAGCCTGCTCTACGGCCCCGACATCGACCAGCTCTACAGCGTCGAGATCGGCGCCGCCTACGAGCTGCGCCCCGGCATCCACCTGCTGGGCCGCCTGAAGGTGTTCGATTCCCGCACCGTCTTCCGCGACACCGCCCTCGACGGCCTGGGCGGCAGCGTCTACGTCGGCACCAGCTTCGGGTTCTAGCTTTCCGCGATGCCGCCGATGGCCGCGACGCCGGCCATGCCGCTGGCGCGCAGCCTTCCCGCCGCTCCCGCATCCACCCCGCCCAGCGCATAGACCGGCACTCGCGCCGTCCTGACCAGGGCGGCGAAGCGCACGCTGCCCAGATGGGGCGCGCCCGGATGGCTGGCGGTGGAAAAGACCGGCGAGACGAAGACCGCGTCGGCCCCGGCCCGCGCCGCGCGGCGGATCGCCCTGGCGTCGTGGGCCGCCGCCGTCACCAGCCAGGAAGGATGGCGCCGCCTGATCCCGGCCGCGTCCCCCGCCCGCCACTGGGGAAGGTGCACGCCGTCCGCGCCCGACGCGGCGGCCAGCCGTTCGTCGCCCGCCACCAGCAGGACCAGCCCGGCCCGGCGGCACAGCGCGGCCAGCGCCGCCGCCAGCGCCGCCCTGCCGGGCGCGTCGTAGTCCCGCAGGACGACGCCGGCGCCCTTCGGCAGCCGCGCCGCCGCCGTCAGCGGATCGGCCACGCGGTCGCGATCGGTCATGAACCACAGCGGCGGCAGACCGCGCACCCGCGCGGCCGGGCTTTGCGCGGCCCGGGCGGCGCGCCACAGGGGCATGAGGTCGGGACTGGCCATCAGCCGGGCAGGCTAATATACAGGCCCGATCCTGGCCAGCCGATCGAGAGACCATGACCGCCGCCTCGCCCACCCAGATCGCCGCCCATCTCGCCGAAGTGAACGCCCGGATCGACAGGGCCGCCCGCGCGGGCGGCCGCACCGGCGCCGACGTGACCCTGATCGCCGTCTCCAAGACGTTCCCGGCCGAGGTGGTCGAGCGCGCCCTCGCCGCCGGACAGCGGCATTTCGGCGAGAACCGGGTGCAGGAAGCGCAGGCCAAGTGGCCGGCGCTGAAGGCGAAATATCCGGACGTGGTCCTGCACCTGATCGGCGGCCTGCAGACCAACAAGGTGAAGGAGGCGCTCGCCCTGTTCGACGTGATCCACACGGTGGACCGTCCCAGGCTGGCCGAGGCGATCGCCCGCCACGATGCGTCCCGCCCCTGCTTCGTCCAGGTCAACACCGGCGAGGAGGAACAGAAGGGCGGCGTGATGCCGCTGGAAACCGACGCCTTCGTCGCCGACTGCCGCCGCCTCGGTCTCGACCTCCGGGGCCTGATGTGCATTCCCCCGGCGGACGACCCGCCCGCGCCGCATTTCGCGCTGCTCCGCAAATTCGCCCGCCGCAATGGCCTCGCCGGCCTCAGCATGGGCATGAGCGGCGACTATGAATGCGCCGCCGAAATGGGCGCCACCCACATCCGCGTCGGCTCGGCCATCTTCGGCGCGCGGGGATAGGATCGCCCGGTTCATCCCATCCCAGCACAGGGAGCTCTGAGGAGCCGCGCGCCGGTGGCCCGGGCTTCGCGACGGCCCTGCGGGCCTCCTCAGCCCTCCCGGTTGTGGGGTGGCGGGATGGCTCGACGGAGCAGCCGGCATTCCCGGTGGTGGGATGGTGGGATGGCTCGACAGAGCAACCGGGAGCCCTGAGGAGCGGCGAAGCCGCGTCGCGGAGCCTGTCCTGAGCGACGCCGCAGGCGGCGTCGAAGGGGGCGGGATGCCGCGCACGGGCCTGCCCTTCGCGACGGCCCTGCGGGCCTCCTTAGCCCTCTCGGTGGTGGGGTGGCCTGGGTGACCAGCCAGAAACGAAGGCTGTCCCCGCGCGGGGCCCGTCCGCCCGTCTACGGCACCTCGATCTCATCGCCCTTGCGGGCCTCGCGCAGCAGGTCGAGCAGGTCCTCGAGGGCGAGGGCGACGCAGCCTTCCGTCGGGCTGTAGCCGGGCGCGGCGACGTGCAGGAAGATGGCGCTGCCCATGCCGGGGACGACCGGCGCGTCGTTGTGGCCCAGCACCACGATCACGTCGTAGAGGTGGTCCTCGCGCCACAGCGTCTCGGTGCGCGCCGGATAGGGCCGGTTCACCTTGCTGTTGTAGGTGGGATAGTCCGGGTCGTCGCACCAGGCGTCGTCCGGATAGAGATGGATGACGGGCAGGCGCGTCGCCGGCGCCTCCAGCCGGTCGGCCCGGTAGTAGACGCGGCGCAGCGGGAAGCGGCCCACGGGCGTGGCGCCGTCGCCCTCGCGTTTGTCCTCGCGCACGCCGCCCTTGCCCAGCGCGCAGCGCACCTGCCGCCCGTTCCAGGACAGCCAGCCGTCGCGCGTCACGGTGATCAGCAGGCTCAGCTCTTGCTCCGCGCCTTCAGGCCCGGCCCCGTCAGGTAGTGGCCGCTGCGGCGTGCCTTGGTGGCGAGGTACAGCTCGTTATGGGCGTTGGACGGGAATTCGTGCGGCACCCGTTCCAGCACCTCGATGCCGAACCGCGCCAGCGAGGCCACCTTGTCCGGGTTGTTGGTCATCAGCCGCACCTGGGCGAACCCCAGGCTGCGCAGCATCTCGGCCGCGGGCAGGAACAGCCGCTCGTCGGCGTCGAAACCCAGCCGCTCGTTGGCCTCGACCGTGTCGAAGCCGTCGTCCTGCAGGTGATAGGCGCGCAGCTTGTTGATGAGGCCGATGCCGCGCCCTTCCTGGGCCAGATAGAGCAGGACGCCGCTGCCGGCCGCCGCGATGGCGTCGATGGCGCCGCGAAGCTGCTCGCCGCAGTCGCATTTCAGCGAGCCCAGCAGGTCGCCGGTGAAGCATTCGGAATGCAGGCGGATCAGCACCGGCTGGTTGGGTTCGGGATCGCCGATGACGATGGCCAGGTGCTCGACGCCGCCGTCCTCGGGGCGGAAGGCGATGACGCGCGTGCCTTCGGCGCCGCGCAGCGGCACGCGGGCCGAGGATACGGGATGCAGGCTGACCGCCGCCACCTCGTCATAGGCCTCGATGTCGGCGACGCTCACCGCGGGGATGGCCTCGCTGGCCGGCGCGTCCATGTCCACGGCGACGATCGCCGGCAGCAGCTGGCCCAGCTTGGCCAGCTTGACCGCCGCGCGCGCCGTGTCGGGCGCCGGGTCCCACGACCGCGCGAACGGGCCGCGCATGGGGTTGTCCAGGTCGTGCGTGGGGTCGGCCAGCGACCGGATCAGCCGCGCGTTGAAATGCGAGGCGAGCGGGATGCGGATGATGTCGGCGCCGGTCGGGTTGATCCGCAGCACCGCGGCCCGGTTCGCGGTCAGCACCACCATGGGCGTCGCGTCCGAACGGCGCTTCAGATCGCCCATGGTCTCGGGCGACACGGATTCGGCCGCCAGGCACAGGATGCGGCCCGCCTCGCCCTCGACGGCGACCAGCCGGCCGCGCCTCAGGGCGGCGAACGCGTCGTCGACCCGCCGCAGCAGGGCATGCCGCGCCGCCGGATCACGCGCGAGTGAGGGGCTCCAGTTCATCGGACTTATATACGGCGGCGAGAAGCCGTATAACAGAGGAAAGCATTTTTACGGTTCTGGAGGGGGTCTCCGTATGTCCGTCCACAAACACGTGCTGCTGATCGACGACGACATCGATCTGCGGCGCGCGCTGGCCGATCAGCTCATGCTGATCGACGATTTCACGGTGGACGAGGCGGCGACCGGCACCGACGGGCTGAAGCGCGCGCGCAGCGGCGACTACAACCTGATCCTGCTCGACATCGGCCTGCCCGATCTGGACGGGCGCGAGGTGTGCCGGCTGATCCGCAAGTCGGGGCTGAAGATGCCGGTGATCCTGCTGACGGCGGCCAATTCGGACGCCGACACCATCCTGGGGCTGGATTCCGGCGCCAACGACTATGTGGTGAAGCCCTTCAACTTCGCCGTGCTGCTGGCGCGCATCCGGGCGCAGCTGCGCCAGTTCGAGCAGAGCGAGGACGCGGTGTTCCGCATGGGCCCCTACACCTTCCGCCCCAGCCAGAAGGTGCTGGTCGACGAGGAACGCGGCAGCCTCAAGGTGCGCCTGACCGGCAAGGAGACGGATATCCTCAAATATCTCTACCGCGCCTCGGGCGCCGTGAGCCGCGAGGTGCTGCTAGACCAGGTCTGGGGCTACAACGCCAGCGTCAGCACCCATACGCTGGAAACCCACATCTACCGGCTGCGCCAGAAGCTGGAACGGGACCCCGCCAACGCCACCATCCTGGTCACCGAAGGCGGCGGCTACCGCCTGCGGCCCTGAGGGCCGTTGCCGTCATGGACGGCATCGCCGCCGACATGCGGCCCACCCCATAGCCGTCATACCGCCGGATGTGGCCCGTGCGCCTGTCAGTCCAGGCGGGCGAGCAGGCCGGCGCCGATCGTGGGCCATTCGTCCGCGAGGATCGAGAACACCACCGTGTCGCGCACGCGGCCGGTCCAGCATATGTGGTCCTGCCGCAGGACGCCTTCCTTCACCGCGCCCAGCTTGCGCATGGCCGCCAGCGAGCGGGCGTTCAGCGCGTCGACGTTGAAGCGCACCCGCCGGGCGCCCGAGGCGAAGGCGTGCTCCAGCAGCAGGTGCTTGGCGGCGGGATTGACCGGGCCGCCGCGCCGGTCGGGGCGGTAATAGGTACCGCCGATCTCCAGCGAACGGTTCGGCGGGTCGATGTTCAGATAGCCGGTGCAGCCCACGCACGCACCCTCCGCGATCACCGCGAACATCAGCGTGCGTCCCGCGCCGCGCTCGTCGCGGATGCGGCTCCAGAACGGATCGAAATGCTCGTCCGCCATGGAATAGGGATAGAGAGCCACCCAGGTCTCCCGGTCCGCGTCGCAGGCGGCGCGCAGGCCCTCGCGGTGCGTCTCGGCGAACGGCTCCAGCCGGACGAAGCGGTTCTCCAGGACCGGCGCGCCCAGTTCCATCTCAGATCTCGATGTCGACGGTCACGGGGACGTGGTCGGACGGCTGCTGCCAGCCGCGCGCCTCGTCCAGGATGGCGACGGACCGCAGCGCCGGCTTCAGCGGCGGCGTCACCCAGATGTGGTCCAGCCGCCGGCCCCGGTTCGAGGCGCGCCAGTCCTGCGCCCGGTAGCTCCACCAGCTGAACAACTTCTCGGGCTCGGGGTGGAATTCGCGCACGGCGTCGACCCAGCCGGTGTTCAGCAGCGCCGTCAGCTTCTCCACCTCGACGGGCGTGTGCGACACGACCTTGAGCAGCTGCTTGTGCGACCAGACATCGAACTCGGACGGCGCCACGTTCAGGTCGCCGACCAGGATCATCCTGCCCTCGGGCGCGCAGCGGCCGCTGAACCAGCCGGTGATCTCGTCGAGGAAGTCCAGCTTGTGGGCGAATTTCTCGTTCACGGCGGGGTCGGGGATGTCGCCGCCGGCGGGGATGTAGAAATTGTGCAGCTCGATGTCGCCGGGAAGCGCCGCGTGGACGTGGCGCGCGTCGTCCTTGCCGCACCAGTTGCGCCGTTCGGCCATGCCCAGCGGCAGGCGCGACAGGATGGCGACGCCGTGATAGCCCTTCTGCCCGGCGATGACGTGGTGGACATAGCCCAGCTTCTCGAAGGCCTTCAGCGGGAAGAACGGATCGGGCGTCTTGGTCTCCTGCAGGCAGATCACGTCGGGCTGCACCCGCTCGAGGAACGCCGTCACCAGCCCGATGCGCAGCCGCACCGAATTGATGTTCCAGGTCGAAAGCCGCAGGTTCATGACCGTCCTTGGAGAAATGTTGCCTGGAAGATGTTGCCTAGAAGATGTTGAACGTCCGGCCGCTCAGGCCGACGGGCCAGCGACCCAGCTCGAACAGCCGGAAGCGCAGCGCGAACGGGTGGTCCTCGACGGCCTGGGCGGCGAGCACCAGCGCGGCCTGGTAGCAGGCCTGCACCGCCGCGCCGGTGGCCGCCTCGATCACGGCGTCGTCCTCGACCGGCCACAGCGAGGCGGCGCTCGCCACGGTTTCGACGACGACCGGGCCGGCCGCCTCGGTCACGTAGGAAAGGGCGTCCGAGAGGCTGTCCTCGTCGAAATGCTCCAGCGCCTCGCGCGTCAGGTCGGCGCGGAGCTGCTCCTCCACCTCCCAGCCCTCGCTGTTCAGGTCCAGATTGCTGGCCGCGTCGCCCGCCTCGGCCCAGTCGCCCACGGTGACGGGCGCGGCGTCGGGAAAGCCCAGCATGTCCAGGTAGCGCTGCGCCAGGGCCTCCTCCTCGGCCCTCAGCTTCTGGCCGATGCGGCTGAACCAGGGCATGTGGCCGATCACCTCGCCCAGGCGGCGGATCGCCGAGAGCGCGGCAAGCTGGTCATCGTCGAAGATGTCGTCGTCGTCCAGGTCGTCCATGATGCTCCCTTTCGGGCCCTGTTTTACGGGCGGCGGCCGGCAAGGTCGAGGGCCATGAAAACGTAAGCCCGGCCAGGGATAAAATTCCTGGCCGGGCTCTGCGCTGTACGCATGGTACCAGGAGGGGGGTCCGGTACCGGCAACGCCAGATGCAGAACACCAAGGGAGGGGATGTGATACTGCACCGCAAAGGGCGTCGCTGGCCTGTATTTGGGTTGGGCGCGACAAAATTTCAATATCCGTTTTGCCTATTTTTGCATCACAGATATGCGTTGTGTTTAGTTTTTTGAACTCAAGACGTTACACGCTGCCCATCTTGGCGGCGAACTGCCCATAAAGCGTGCGAATGTAACAAACAACATGCCGGCGCCGGCGAATCACCGACACCAAAGCCGGTTTTCTTGCCAGACGGTTATTTCGTGCCGGGCCCCACCCGTCTCGGCCGCGGGTCCTTCCACTGCCACAGGGCCTTGTCGAGGGCGATGTTCGTTTGCAGATCGTCGAGGCTGACGATGGTCATCGCGCCCTTCTCGTCGAGCACCTGCCATTCGGTCAGCCGGAGCGGATCGCGGGTGAAGGTCAGCATCATACTGCCCTCATCTCGCTTCTTCGGGTTGGTGATGGCCACGTTGATCCACTGCTCGTTCTGCCGGATGCCCAGCACCTCGACATCCTCGCCGAAGATGAAATCGCTGCGCACCAGCGGCCGCAGCGGCGTGTCGTTGATGGGCCAGCGCGTGACCTGGCGCAATTCATAGTCGATCAGCGTGATGACCTTGCCATCGGCGACCACCAGGAGCGGCGACGGCGGCGCGTACTGGAAGCGCAGCTTGCCGGGCTTCTCCAGCGACATGGTGCCGGTGCTGACCTGCCCGTTGGGCGCCACTTGCTGGAAGCGCGCCTGCAACGTCCTGATGTTCTTCAGATAGGCCTGGACCTTCTCCAGGTCCTTGGCGTCGGCGGCGCTCGGCCTGGCGACCGGCGCCTCGGGCGGCGGCGCGGCATGGCCCGGCGCGGCCGCGAGGATCAGCGCGGCCAGGGCCAGGAAAGGGGCGGCAAATCGATTCATGCCCGCACCCTACCCGCTCGAACCTGACTTTTCCATGAATGAAGCGGGCGGTCAGCCGCTGTGGTCGCCCACCAGCACCTCGCGCTTGCCCACATGGTTGGCGCCGCTGACGACGCCTTCCTTCTCCATGCGCTCGATGATGCGCGCGGCGCGGTTGTAGCCGATCTGCAGGTGGCGCTGGACGAAGCTGGTCGAGGCCTTGCCCTCGCGCGCGACGAGCGCGACCGCCTGGTCGTAGAGCTGGTCCTCGCTGCCGCCGTCCCCGTCGCCGGCCGCCATGTCGAGGATGGTCTCGAAGCCGCCCTCGGGTTCCTCGGTGACGCTGGACATGTAGTCGGGCGCGCCCTGGGCCTTGAGGAAGCGGACCACGTCCTCGACCTCGGCGTCGGTGCAGAACGGGCCGTGCACGCGGGTCACCTTGCCGCCCGCCGCCATGTAGAGCATGTCGCCGCGGCCCAGCAGCTGCTCGGCGCCCTGCTCGCCCAGGATGGTGCGGCTGTCGATCTTCGAGGTGACCTGGAAGCTGATACGGGTCGGGAAGTTGGCCTTGATGGTACCGGTGATGACGTCGACCGAGGGGCGCTGGGTGGCCATGATCAGGTGCAGGCCGGCGGCGCGCGCCATCTGCGCCAGGCGCTGGATCGAGCCTTCCACGTCCTTGCCAGCCACCATCATCAGGTCGGCCATCTCGTCGACGATGATGACGATCAGCGGCAGCGGCCGCATCTCCAGCGGCTGCTCCTCGTAGATCGGGCGGCCGGTCTCGGGGTCGAAGCCGGTCTGCACCGTGCGCTTCAGCGCCTCGCCCTTCTTCTCGGCCTCGACGATGCGCTCGTTGTAGGCGGCCAGGTTGCGCACGCCCAGCTTGGACATGGCCTTGTAGCGGTCCTCCATCTCGCGCACCGCCCATTTCAGCGCCACCACCGCCTTGCGCGGATCGGTGACCACCGGCGTCAGCAGGTGCGGGATGTCGTCATAGACCGACAGCTCCAGCATCTTGGGGTCGATCATGATGAAGCGGCAGTCCTGCGGCGGCAGCTTGTAGAGCAGCGACAGGATCATGGTGTTGATGGCGACCGACTTGCCCGAGCCGGTG